>CAZDGB010000001.1:0-10146 GCA_964504645.1 uncultured Planctomycetaceae bacterium
TGGCCCAGAACTGGAACATGCGCGAGGTGCTGGTCGACAAACAGGGGAACTTCGGCTCGCTCGCCGGCCTACCTCCCGCGGCGATGCGGTACACCGAAGCCCGGCTGTCCGGCATCGCGGCGGAAATGCTCGATGACCTGAAGCGCGACACGGTCGACTTCGTGCCGACGTATGACCAGCAGCGCCGCGAACCGGTCGTATTGCCGTCGCGATTTCCGAATCTGCTCGTCAATGGATCGACGGGCATCGCCGTCGGCATGGCGACCAGCGTGCCACCGCACAACCTCGCGGAGGTTTGCCGGGCCGTCACCGTGATGATCGACAACCCGGATTGCACGCTCGACGATCTCATCGACGTGTTGCCCGGTCCTGACTTTCCCACCGGCGGAGTGATCTGCGGCCGCTTGGGCATCCGGCAAGGCTACTTGCAGGGCCGGTCCACGCTCGTGCTGCGGGCCAGGACGCGGTTCATCACCGAGAAGAATACCGACATCATCGAAGTCACGGAGATTCCGTATCTCGAAACCCGCGACCGCGTCAAAGAGAAGCTCGAACAACTCGTCCGCGACGACAAGATCAAGGGCATCTCCCGCATTATCGATCTCACCGACCGGACGCTGCCGCCGTGGCAAGTCTGCCTGCACGTCGTGCTGAAACGCGATGGTGACAAGGAAGTCGTCCTCAACCAGTTGTTCCAGTATTCGCCGCTGCAATCGACCGTCAGCGTGATTTTCCTGGCGCTCGTGGGCAACCGGCCGCAGTTGTTGCCGCTGCGCGATCTCATCGGCGAGTTCATCCGGCACCGCGTCACCGTGCTGCGGCGGCGGACGGAATTCCTGCTCGGCGAAGCCCGCAAGCGGAAGCACACCGTCGAAGGCCTGCTGATCGCGCAGATCGACATCGACCAGGTGATCTCCACGATCCGCAGCTCGCCAAGCCGGGCCGAGGCGAAAGACCGCCTGCAACAGATTCAGATTCCCGCCACGCTGGTGGCCCGCGCGCTGGGGGAAACCGGCTTTCAGTCGCTGCAGGACGAAGTCGGTGTGAAGGAAACGTATTCGCTCTCCGCGAATCAATCCGAAGCCATCGTCTCGATGCAGCTTGGCTCGCTGGCGAACCTCGAACGCGAAAAGCTCGGCGACGAGCACGGCAAGCTGCTGATCGAAATCGGCGAATACCTGCGGCTCTTGTCCGACGAGGCGAACCTGCGGGCCGTCGTCCGCGAGGAAATGCAGACGCTGATCGAGAAGTACGGCAACAAGCGCCGCACAGAGATCACCGACGAAGAGCTCGGCGACTACGACCAGGAAGCCCTCATCGCCGAGGAGTCGATGGTCGTCACCCTCACGCAGCGCGGCTACGTGAAGCGCACGCCCCTCAGCGTCTACCAGGCGCAGAACCGCGGCGGCAAAGGCATCACCGGCGCGAAGACCGACGACGACGATCCCATCGAACACCTCTTCGTCGCCAGCACGCACGACTACCTGCTGTTCTTCAACGACAAGGGGAAGGTGCTCTGGTCGAAAGTGTATGAGTTGCCGCTGCAAAGCCGCACGGCGAAGGGCCGGGCGCTCGTCAACCTGCTGTCGCTGCCGGAAGGGGACCGCATCACGAGTTGCGTCGCCGCCCGCGTCTTTGACGACGACCGCTATCTGATCATGGCGACGAAGAAGGGGATCGTGAAGAAGACGGCCCTCTCGGCGTACGGCCGGCCGATGAAGGGGGGCATCATCGCTATCAACCTGCGCGAAGGGGACGAACTGATCGAAGCGATGATCGTGTCGAAGACCGAGGACGTGCTCCTCGCCGCGTCGAACGGCATGGCGATCCGCTTCGCCCAGTCCGACGCACGGGCGATGGGTCGCAACGCGTCCGGCGTGAAAGGAATCAAGCTCAGCGGCGGCACCGAACTCATCGGCATGGTCGTCGCCGACCCCGACCATTGCCTCCTCACCGTCTGCGAGAACGGCTACGGCAAACGGACCCCGTTCGGCGTCGGCGGCGAAGTGACGGAAGGCGAACCGGCGGACGGCGAACCCGCCGGCGATGAATCACCCGCGGACGAAACGCTCGCCGCGGAAGAGACGGAAGCGGAAGACGATGCGGAAACGTCCGACGACGACAGCGAGGATTCCGTCAGTTCCGGCATGCAATACCGCCGGCAACGCCGCGGCGGCAAAGGCCTGCGCGACATCAAGACGACGGCCCGCAACGGCAAAGTGGTGAAGATCCTCTCCGTCTCGCCGGGCGACGAAGTCCTGATGGTCACATCGCAGGGCATGATCCAGCGGATTCGCGCCGCCGACATCAGCGAGATCGGCCGCAACACGCAAGGGGTCCGCGTGATCCGTCTGGACGCGGAAGACAAACTCGCCTCCATCGCCCGCATCCCCAGCGAAATCGCCGGCGACGCCCCGACGACGCCCCCACCCGCGAACGAACCCGGTTAAGCCGCGCACGCTCAAGCTCTACGAGCGGGCAAGCCGGTATCGACAAATGCCGGTTCAATCCCTGCCTGCGAACGCAGGTTCCTTCCGGGAGAGTTCGGGCATTGGCAAGTCGCCCTCCGCGGTCCGCAGTGCCGTGACGTTCCGTTCGATTGTCGCCGTGATGTCGGTCAGCGGCAGATGGCTGAGGTTCCGTTCGGAGAACGGGTTCTGCAGTTCGGAACCGATGCGGTCGAGCGCCAGCAACGAATAGGCGACGAGCATGGTGACGAGCGGGACCAGAGATTCCCAATGCATTCGATGCAACAGCGCAAAAGGGAGCGAGACGAGAAAAATCGCCAGAAAGCGCCGAATCTTGATGCAGTAGACCAAGGGCAGCGGAGACTTGAGAATCCGCTCGCAGCCGCCCAAATGGTCAATCAACTGCGCCCGTTCCTTGTCGATCTGCAGAAACGCCCAATGATTCAGTCCCCCTTGTTCGCAGGCGGCATTCAGCAACCCCGCCAGATGCGCCGCGACGGCGCAGGGAGCGTGATCGGCCGCGGCGATGCGTTGGGCGGCCGCGGGACCGATCAGCGGCTCGAGGGCGGTTGCCGGCGATTGATTCCGCAAAAAGCACCGCGCCGCGTGCGGGAACGCCGCGGTCCAACGGATGAATTGCGCCCGCCATTCTTCATCTGCGGGGCCGTATTTCAACCCGCTGATCGCGAGGTTGCGCGACTGGTTGACGATGCCGCCCCATAGTTTCCGGGCCTCCCACCAGCGGTCGTATCCCGCGTTCGTCCGCAGGATCAGCAGCAGGCCGAGGGCCGCACCGACCAGTTCGTGCGGGGCAATCGCAATGCCCAACCGCACGCCGGACCAGCGCTCCGACAACCACGCCGCCAGGCAGATTCCTGCGGCAATGACGCCGAAGACACAGACGTCCGGCAGCACCTTCGGCGTCGCCGATCCCTTCCAGGCAAAGGCGTCTCTCCAGAAACTTCTGTGCGCTACATCGACCATCGACGTTTTCCCCCAACTCCATTCAAATCGACATCACGCCGCGCCGGCTGACCGAACTTTCGTCGTCCGCCAACTGATACTCCGCCAGCGGAACAAATTGTCCCTGACCGGAATCGAACGCGAAGACTTCACCCGTCTCAATCTTGTAGACCCAGCCGTGCAAATGCAGGTCCCGCTTGACGAGCCGGGAGGCGACCGCCGGCAGCGTCCGCACGTTTTCCAATTGCACCAGCACGTTCTCCTGCACGGTTGCCGTCAACAGCCGCTGTCCGTCCAAGTGTCCGTAGTTGTCGCGGATGATGCGCTGCGTCGTCTCCGCGTGCGACAGCCAGGTGGCGACGGAAGGCAAGCCCGACAAGGTCTCGGGCTGCAGCAGTCCGCGCATCGCCCCGCAGTGCGAATGCCCGCAGACGATGATGTCCTTGACTCCCAATCCGGCGACGGCGAATTCGATGGTGGCCGCTTCGCCTCCCGCCCCGGCCCCGTGCGGGGGGACGATGTTCCCCGCATTCCGTAGGATGAACAGTTCCCCGGGTTGAGAATGTGTCAACAGGTTCGGGTCAATGCGCGAATCGCTGCAGGTGATGAACAACGTATCCGGCGACTGGCCTTGTGCCAACTGCTCGAACAGCCCTTGCAGCGGTCGAAAGTCGCGCGTCTGGAACTGATGAATTCCCTGGATCAGCTTTTGCATCAACGCCTCCACGACAATTGTTTTACCAATGGGGATTGCGAGGTTACGCGAAGTCAGTAACGCTCACGCGCCCGCTTCGGATTACGATTTCGTCAGGTTTTCCGTTGGAAGCTGTGAAAAATCCGCCGAGTTGCCACAACGTATTTTTGTTTCTCTGGTTACAGCGCAAATGCAAATTCAATACCATTAAGCTGTCGAACAGGCGATGTCTTTCGATTCCGCCCTCAGAATTCCACTGATCCGCCGCCAGCCACCCGTCGTTATCATGGCGGAAAGGGCATGGCCATGCAGATCGAATGGCGCAAAGAACTTCCGCATCTGATCGTGCTGGCGGCGTTGCTGGTCGTCGCCGGACTCGTCTGGCCGCTCGCGCCGGAGCGGATGCCCGTGCATTGGAATCTGGCCGGCGAAGCCGATCGTTTCGGCGGCAAGTTCGAAGGCGTGCTGGTTGTGCCGCTGCTGACCCTCGGGCTCTACTGGCTGCTCTTGCTCATCCCGTTCTTCGACCCGCGGCGGGAGAACTACGCTCGATTTCAGAGGCCGTACCGGGTGATCCGGTGGAGCTTGACGCTGTTCATGGCGGCGCTGTACGGCCTGACGCTTGCCGCTGCGTTCGGCCGCCCGGTCGATATGTCGCTGTGGCTCTCGCTGCTGATGAGTCTACTGTTCGTCGTGATCGGCGGGACGCTCGATGGGGTGCAGCCGAACTGGTTCGTCGGCGTTCGCACACCGTGGACGCTGTCGAGTTCGCTCAGTTGGACGAAGACGCACCGCGCGGCGAAGTGGGTTTTCGTCGCGCTCGGCCTGACATTCGTGCCGCTCGGAGTGTGGAAGACCCCGGCGACGCTGGCCTTGGTGTTCGCCACTGGCTTGGGCGGCGCCGCGGGGCTGGTCATCTACTCGTATCTGATCTGGAAGTCCGATCCGGATCGCGTGACGACCAGTTGAGTCATGGTGCGGGTTCGGGTGGCACGCCCTGAGGCTCGGCGAAGGGCGTGGTTTTCGATTCCCCGCCACGCCCATCGAAGACTCTGGGCGTGCCACCCATTTTGATGAACCGACTACTTCACCAGCTTCCCGCCGCGGGTGTTGATGATGTTCTTGAAGATCTCCACCATCCGCTGCTCGTATTCGGCGGGGTTGCCGCTGCCGTGCATGCTCTGGCCGCCGTTGTCGGTGTCGGCCATGCGGGCGATGCGGTCCATGAAATCGTAGTCGCAGCCCATTCCCATGCCGACCGGCCACATCTTGTCGTGCCCCGGCTGCATCTGGTCCGTCTGCATCAGCACCGAGTTGTACCACGGATACTGCGCGTCGTAGTAATCGCTGTCCGGATTATTCGACATGTACGAGGCGATGGACGAATCGCTCGATTGCCAGACGTTCGGCACGCCGTCGGTCAGCAGCACCACCACCTTTTTGGCATAGCCGCGGCCCTGTCCCCCTTCGCCGGGCGACTTGAGATGGTTGCGGGCCAGCACGATGCCGTTCTCGGTCGCCGTGCTGTTGCCGACGTCGCTGACAGCCTGCAGCTTCCGGCAGGCGTCTTTGGCGGAGGCGTAGTTGTCGGTGAGCGGCAGCACCAGTTGCGGCGCGTGATACGCATCGATGGCGTCGAACGTGACGATCGACACGCGGTCGCCGACTCCCGGGCCCAAGCCGTTGTTCTTCTTGGCGATTTCCTGGATGCCGCGAATCAGCGACCGGCGGAGCGAATGCGTGGGCTGTTCCGACGGCGGGAACGAATACGATTCGCCATTGACCGCTTCATTGTGGTACGCGCAGTTCGGGCTGAGGACCGACAGTTGCGTTTTGATGCCCGTCGACGGCCCGGCATTCGTGGAATTGGCGACGTCGGGACTCCGGTCGCGGCCGAAGTCCATCATGAATTGCACGTAGGTGATGTAACCCAGGTTGTTCCGCCACTGCGACGCCAGCGAGGACGACGCCGACGGAAACGTCGACTTGTTCGGATTGTTGAACCCGGTGATGCGGTCGCCGTCCTGGCTCGGCGGCAACGTGACTTTCAGCGTCGAGCCGTTGCGCGGCAAGCCGGTGTAGGTCGCGGTGAATGCCGTTTCGGCCAACAGCGCGGCGATCGACGCGGACGAGGCATCCGCCAACTGGCCGAGATCGCGGGGCAGGCCGCGGTTCGGAAGGCCGGCGAAATCGCGGAACTTCAAATCGTCGAGGGCCCCGGTCGGCGGCTTTGGCGCGGGCGTTCCTCCGCCACCTCCGCCACCTCCGCCTCCGCCGCCACCACTACCACCGCCGCCGCTGCTGGGGGGCGAGGGCGGATTGGCGCCGACGCTGCGCGATTCGATCACGTAGTCGAGGTACGCCGTCCAGTAGTTCAGGCTCGCCGCGTTGCCGGAGTTCGGCGCGGGCTTCGCATTCGGCATGAGGAGCGTCAACTGGTTGTCGATGATCCACGAATAGGCCTTCGTCTTCCGCACGGCCTCGGTGTCGTTGTTCTTGATCCGGTACTTGCTGGCGACCGTGGTCAACGTCAGCGGGCCGTCGTCCTGCGTCATCGCGGCATAGGCCAGATTGTTCTTCGGCAACAGCAGCGTCTCGCCGACGTATTGCACCAGCCCCGGATAGGCGCCGAAGCCGAGATCGGTATAAACCTGCTGGACCAGCGAATTGGCGATCGGGGGCAGCCCCTGCGACGACAGTTTGCCGTTGATCGCCGTCGACGACCAGCACGGCTCGGTGTCGTCGTTCATCGAGCCCGACAAATCGACGCAGAAGACGATGTCGCGCGGGCTGACCATCGCCACGGCGGACCGGGACATCGAAAACTGGTTCGTCCCGATCACCGGCGCGAAGAACAGCGAATGATTCTGCACGCGAGCCGTGACGCGGATGGCGTTGGGATTCGCCGAGCCCGGCGCGAACGTCTTCGCCGTCATGTCGAAGACGCCGAACTCGATGTCCGACGGCTTGAGCATAACGCTCGAGCCGCCGGCGCGATTCTGGGCCGCAGTCGTTTGCGCTTCCTGGACGACGGCCGGCTGGCCGTTCGCCAGTTGGGCGATGCCGCCGAGCGCCGCGGCATCCGCGGCGTTCTGCAACTCGGTCGCCACCACGGACATGTAACTGGCGTCGACCGCGAAGGCCGCGAAGCCGAAGATCACGACCAGCAACACTGCCGCGAGGACGAGAATCGCCCCGCTCCGCGACGATTTTTCTTCGGACCGTAAACGAACCGTGAACATGGCCGGCGCTCCGGGAGCCCAGTTGACAAATGGCGACACCTCAAACCTAGGTCATGTGGGAGCCGAGTCAAACCGCACAGACGGAAAATTCCGCATACCGGCGACTCCCAGGCGATTCCCTGAAATAATGGGCGCATGCCTGCATCGCGATACATCCTGGGATCCCGTTCGCCGCGGCGGTTGGAGTTGCTGACGTTGCTCGTGCCGGCGGAGCGGATTGACGTCTTGCCCCCGCGTTCGCCGGACGAAGCCGGTTTCGACGGTCTCGGCGATGAGGCGGCGATCGCGGCCCGGTTGCGGGACATCGTCGCTGCAAAGCAGCGCGATGTCGATTCACAACTCTCCGCGGAGGCTCGCCGCGACGCCGTCGCAATTGTCGCGGATACGATCATTGTGGCCGCCGCGGACGACGTTCCCCTCGTGCTCGGTCAGCCGCCGCAACCGGAATGGCGATCCGTCGTGCGGCAATGGTTCTCGGAGTTCTATTCCGGCCGCACTCATCAGGCGTGGACCGGCCTGCGAATGTGGAACGAGCGCGGCCTGCTCCATGAGGAGATCGTCAAGACCGCCGTGACGTTCCGCCCGATCACGCCGGCGGAAATCGACTGGTATCTCTCGACCGAGGAATCCCTCGGCAAAGCCGGTGGCTACGCGCTGCAAGGCCTGGCAAGCCTGTTCGTGACCCGCATCGAAGGAAGTTTAAGCAACGTCGTCGGCCTCCCGCTGGAAGCCGTGCGGCGAGAAATTTGAGGGAGCCGGCGAGTACGGCAACTTATCGCTGTCCTGAAAGAAGAGTTTTTTGCCACGGATGATACGGATCAACACGGATTTCAGAGCCGTCTTTCAAAGACGTGCCCTCCGTTTTATCCGTGGCAAAAATGCCTTTTGACTTTGCTCAGCGCAACTTCAAAACGCTCTCGCTATGATTCTGACGACCGTTCGCGCGTTTCACCGGAAAGATGATTCATGACTTTGTCCGCCGAGGCTCAGACCGAGCATGTGTTGTGCGTGCCGACGCTGTTGTTCCACCAGATCGGTTACTTCCAGGGGTTTTTGAAGGACGTCGACCGGCATCTGAAGACGTTGCTCGACCCCGCGTTCACCAGCTTCCGGCCGCGGAGCGAAGTCGAAGAAGACCCGAGCTACAAACAACTGATCCCGTATTGCCTCTTCCGGCACGACGGGCAGATTTTTCACTACCGCCGGGGGAAAGCCGGGGGCGAAGGCCGGCTGCACTCCAAGCGGTCGGTGGGGATCGGCGGGCACATTTCCTCGACCGACCGGCTCACGGGCGACCGGAGATACGACGAGGCGATGCACCGCGAAATCGAAGAGGAAGTCTTTCTGGAGTCGGGATTTCGGGACGAATGCGTCGGGATGATTAACGACGACGAAACGCCCGTGGGCAGGGTTCATTTAGGAATTGTGCACATTTTTGACCTCGACTCGGCAAAAGTTCGCCCCAAGGAAGCGTCGATCTTAGAAACAGGATTTTGCCGTCCGCAGGAATTGCTCCGGGACAGCGACCAGTTCGAAACGTGGTCGCAAATCTGCCTGCGGCACCTGTTCGGGGGAAAGTAGCGCGCTCGCTTCGCGAGTGCGAATTCGCTCACAGAGTGAGCGATCGACTTTACAAAGGAGTGTCCAGCGATGACGCACGAATGGAGTCGGCGGAGTGTGTTGGGGGCGGCAGCGGTGGCGCTCGCCACACCGGCGTTGATCGTCGCGGCCGATTCGGCCAAGCCCGCGGCCGCCAAAGGGAAGCTCACCGACGAATCGCTCGGAGCCCTGTTCAAGGCGATGGGCGTCGAAGCCAAGCGGACGGAAACCCGGTACGACTTCGATTTCAAATCGGTCGTCGACGAGGACGAATGGAACTTCTCCATGTCCGCCGTCCTCAGCAAGGACGGCAGCTCGATCTGGATCATGGCGTGGCTGGATGAACTGCCTAAGTCGCCCGCCGACGTCCCGCGCACGGCGTTGCTGCGGCTTCTGTCCGACAACGACAAGCTCGGCCAGGGAACGTTCTTCGCCTACATTGCGACGAACCGCCGCTTCGTACTGCAGCGCGTCATTCCGAACGACAACATGACGACCGCGTCGTTCCGCGCGGCGCTCGACGCCTTGGGAGCCAACGTCGCCGATACTTACGCCCACTGGTCGGTCGAGAACTGGAGCAACACGGCCCAGACCGACCCGGCGACCGTTCCCAAGAGCGGCCAGCCGGTGAAGGGAAGCAGCCCGCAAACCGGAGCCAAGACCAGCGCGAAGACCGGCAAACCGGCCCAGCAGGCGATCAACGAGCCGAAGCTGAAGAACTCGGCGCAGAAGTAGCCGTTTCAGCGCGCGTCGAAAAAAAGAAGCCCAGGGATCGCAATCCCTGGGCTTCTGCATTTGTTGATGTGTTCGAGAGCGCACACCTTGTCGGTCGGCCCACCAGCATTGTCCTGCGAGCGTCACGCGTACGCGACCAGCAGTCCTGCTTCGTGATCCTTGCGGTCCATCTCATCGAGGACGATGGGATGCCAGCTATCGTCGCGTTCGTCGAGAGGAGTGTAGTTTTTGCGGGCCCACGTCCGCAGCCGCATTTCTTCCACCGGATCGACATCCACGCCGAGATCCATTTCGAGGGTCATCGAGGAGTTCACGACCTTCCTCCCAGCCGACAAGGCGCCAAAGTTGCGAAAGAACCTTCTGCGAACATCTCGCAGCCACCGCCCTTGATGGTAGCAAGCGAGGTAAAAATCTCAAGGATAAAAATTCTCGAAATCCGGAATGG
>CAZDGB010000001.1:10246-71928 GCA_964504645.1 uncultured Planctomycetaceae bacterium
TGGTAGCAAGCGAGGTAAAAATCTCAAGGATAAAAATTCTCGAAATCCGGAATGGGGATGCGGATGAATCAGTAGGAATTGATGGGTTTTGAGATACGAAACCTGGCGAGAATTAAGAGGGGCGATGGGATGCAATCCACCTACAAAACGACGCCTGACTCCCCCACTTTAACAAACTGACCTTGCCCCTTTGGAGCGAATTCGAGTACCTTCCGCCCGCTCCAATGGACTCTGGGAAAAGGTGCGCGCCGGGATGGGAAGGGATTTCCGCCGGACGATCCGGGATCGAGGCATCGCGTGGGCGGTCGCCGCGTGCGGTTTATTGCTCGCCGGCGGATGCTTGCCGCGCAACGGGTCCGTCGACTTGCTGCACGCCCGGTTGCGGCAGAACGAAGAGCAACTCGCCGAACTCCAATCGTCGTTGCAATCGTCGTCGACGCAATTGAAGCAGGCTCGCCGGGAAATCGACTTGCTCCGTACGGAGCTCGCCGAAGCCGGCAATCCCCGCGTCACGCCGGAACACGCCGCGGCAATGGTGCAGGTCTCCCGCATCGAAGTTTTGCCGTGGCTGACCGGCGGCATCGACAAGGACGACGATCCCGGCGACGACGCGCTCGCCGTCTATTTCACGCCGCGGGACGATCAGGGCGAAGTCGTCAAGTTGCCGGGAAACATCAAGATCACGCTGACCGATCCGGCGTTGGAAACCGATCAGCAGACCGTCGGCAGTTGGACGTTTTCGCCGGAAGAATGCCGCGACGCCTGGACGCGCGGCTTCATGGGCGGCGGCTACCAGTTTACGCTCCCGTGGGAAAACTCGCCGGTCAACGCGCGGCTGGTCGTGCACGTAGAGTACGCGACCCCCGACGGCCGTTCGTTCGACGACACGCAGCTCGTGAAGGTCCATCCCTCCGCAGAAGCCGTAGCGAAACGCCCGCGTTCGCAGCGCACGGCTCCGAAAGACCTCACTGCCGAAGATCTCACGGCCGACCGGGAATCGTCCGCGGTTCGCCCCGCGAGCCGTCTGGAGACGCTTCGTCGGCCGGTCTACCGCAACCGGGACGAGTCGTCGGAACCGGATGAGCTGCTCGAAGACGAAGCCGACGAGCGCCCGCAGACGCCGCACTCGGCGAACTGGACCGACGACACGATCCCGCGTCTGCGGTGAGGTCCGGTCGCGAATCGCCAGCGGCCCCATTCAACGCTTGCGAGTTCGCAACTCCATTTGAATTTCCCCGCGCCTTCCGCCATCATTCAGCCGGTCTCGCGTTTCCATCGGCAAAGGATATTCCATGCGGCTCGCGAAAATCCGGTTGGCGAACGGTTCCACGCACGCGGCGGTTTGGGGGGACGACGACAAGCTCCGGCCGCTCGATCTGTTGCAGATGGAGCAATACCGCACGCTGCAGGACGTGCTGCACGCCGCGGACCCGATCGGGCTGTCGAAATATCTCGTCGATCAAAAGGCCGCGCCGCTGCCGCTGGAGAAGGTGACGCTGCTCGCGCCGATCGACCGACAGGAAGTGTGGGCGGCGGGCGTCACCTACAAGCGCAGCCAGGTCGCGCGGATGCAGGAGTCGGAATCCGGAGCGTCGCACTACGACAAGGTCTACACGGCACCGCGGCCGGAGATTTTCTTCAAGGCAACGCCGACTCGTGTCGCCGGCCCAAACCAGCCACTGCGCGTGCGGGCCGACAGCCAGTGGTCGGTTCCCGAGCCGGAACTGGCGCTGGTCATCTCGCCGGAAAAGAAGCTCGTGGGCTTTACTGTCGGCAACGACATGTCGGCCCGCGACATCGAAGGGGAGAACCCCCTCTACTTGCCGCAGGCCAAAGTCTACAACCAATGCTGCGGGCTCGGTCCGTGCGTCTGGATTCCCGAAGGCCCCGTCGACCGGCCGAACACGAAGATCACGCTCACCATCCAGCGGAGCGGTAAAACGGCGTTCACCGGCGAAACCGATCTCGACCACATGAAGCGCAGCTTCGAGGAACTGATCGACTGGCTTATGCGCGAGAACGATTTGCCGACGGGCGGATTTCTCCTCACCGGCACCGGCGTCGTCCCGCCGGACGACTTCACACTGAAAAACGGCGACGTCGTCTCCATCGCCATCACGAACATCGGCACGCTGGTGAATCCCATCGTGCAAGAGGTGTGATTCGCGTGGCACAAAGCCGCGGATGGCATCCGCGGTTTTTCATCGTCGTAGCGCCGTGCAGAAGACCGCGGTTGCCAACCGCGGTTTTGAGTGCGCGGCTTTCACCGACGTTCGTTCGTCGGGGATTGGCCGGTGCGGGGAATGAATGTGCGGGGCGTCGGGCGGTTTTGACGCGGCTCGAAGCTTCCCAAAAATTGCCGCAGGGTGTCGTCGAGCTCCGGGATGGGCCGCACTTCGACTTGCGGGTCGCTGATGTCGCCGGAAACGGTCACGCCGTAGAGCCCGTCGCTGAGCAGGCCGATCACGTCGCTGACGATCGGGACGCGGAGACGGTTGCGGGGCAACTTGGAATAGAACTCCAGATTGACGACGCGGTCGAACCGCACGCTGCCGCGGCCGCGCAGCCGGATGGCGTTCCCCACCAGGTCGATCTCCTGGAAGTTGAACCGCTGGTCGCCGACGGTGAACAGCATCGTCGCTTCCTGAAACGCCGAGCGTTCCTGAAACTGCGGGCCGAGCGCCTGGAACATCTTCACGAAGACGGGGGCGTCGTACAATTCCGCCGGGCGAATGACCATGCGGCCGGAACCGGTCATTGATTCGGCGTCCTCGCCGCGGCCTTGCAGATCGAGCCAGCCGTTGATGTTGCCGCGGACATTGTTCTGCCCCTGGAGGTACGATTTCGCATAGCGTTCCAGGTTGCCGCCGATCATCAGCAGCCGCAGCCGGTACTGGCATTCGGGATCGAACTTGACGATGGCGTTCATCGTCAGCGTGCCGTCGATCGCTTTGGCGTTGATCTGGTCGGCGAGCGGCACATTCTCCGCGGCTTGCATGACCGGTCCGACGGCGGCCTGCCGGGAGCCGGCGATGATTTCTCCCTGCTGAAAGCGGAACGGCCCGCGGACTTCCGTGAGTTGATGCTGCAGGATTTCCAACGAATCGAGATCGAGCATGCCTTGGCGGATTTCCGTGGTCTTGCCATCCCAAGACCCTTGCAGCGAGACGCGGCCGTAGATGTTCTCGATCCGTTGTCCCAGCGTGAGATTCGATCCCGACAAGAGCAGATCGGAGTTCCATTCCATACGGATCGTGTCGCGGTCTTCGTTCGGCCCGTAAAACGCAATCGGCCCCTGTACGGAGACCGTCCCCGTGGGATTGAGCGAGTCGACCACCGTGCGGAGTTCGCCCGGCAGCGTGCGCCGCAACGCGGGGGTCATCGGCAAGTCGTCGACGAAGAATTCATTGAACCGGAATTGCCACGGCCGATCGGCGGGAAAGACGCCGGCCCCTTTCCCGCGCAGCCGGCAGTCGTCGTGCTCGGCGTGCAGCTCGTGCACCGTCAGCCGGTCGTGCTCGTAGCTCATGTCGGCGGCGACGTCGTTCCATGGGAAGGGAAAGTTCCGCAGCGTGACGCCGGCGTTCTTCAGCTTGATGTTCGGCAGCTTGAGTTCGAACTCGCCTCCCGGAGTCCAGGCGACGTGCGTCTCGGCGTCGAACCGTCCGGTCGGGCGAAATTCGTTCCAAGCGTCTTGCAAGCGGGGCGGAAGCGCCTCGAGCAGTTCGGCGTCGAACGGCGCGTCGTTGATGTGGATTACAAGCTTCAGCTTGCCATTCGCCGGCGCCTTGGCAAACGTGCCGTTGCAGGTGAAGACGGCGTCGGCGTGCTTGCCTTTGAGCGACTCGAACTTCGCGACCTCGCCATTCCAGCGGACCAGCCCGGTGATGCGGTCGATCCGCAGCGGAAAACGCTGGAAATGCACGCTGCAGTCTTTCAGCCGCGTGACGACATGCGTCTCGGCTTTCGCGCCGATGCCCGCCGGCTTGATGAACTTGACCCAGGCATCCGCCGCACCGCGCAGCTCGAGCGTCTGAGCCGCCATCCGCACGGCGGCCGGACTGGCCTGCAGCAGCGCGGCGTCGATGGGCACGTCGTCGGCCTTCAGCAGAATCACCATTTCCGCGCCCGGTCCCGGCTTCGTGATCGTTCCCGTCACCACCACCGGCGACGAGCCGGCGTTGCCGCGGCCTTCCAGATGGGCCTGGTCGCCGTGCCAGGAGAGTTTGCCGGTGACGTCGCGCACCGGATAGCGGAACTTCTCGTAGTTCACGCTGCCGTCGCGCAACGTCAGTTCGACGTCGGGAAGATAGACTTGCTCGGTCCGTGTGAGCTGCGCGTCGAGATCGCATATCCCGCGCAGCGACAGCGTGCGGATCAGCCGCGCGAGCGGTTCCGGCAAACGGGCCGTCAGCATGTCGTCGATGACGATCTCGCGAGCCTTCACCGTGAGGGCCGGAAACTTGCCGGTCTCCCATTTTGCGGAGCAGGTGATCGTCGATTCGCCGTGCCGGCCGCGCAATTCTTGCATGACGACTTGTGAGGAATCGGCGTAGAACTTGCCGGTCACGCCATCCATCGGCAGCGGCAAGAGCTTGTTCGTCAAGCGCCCGTCGCGGATATCGGCCATGACCTGGAACTTCGGCGCTGCGCCTGGTTCCGCACTCGAAAAGCGGGCCTGCAGATGGGTCAGGAGCTGCACGCCGAGTTCCGGGACGCCGGAGCTTTGGGCCATCAAGTCTTGCGGGCGGTTGCCGGTGACGTCGGGCCGCTGCAATTTTCCTTTGGCGAGGTGTATCCACCGCGTTTGATGCTGCTCGAGCAGTTGCCGCCATTCCGGCCGGATGGTGAGAATCTTCCCGATGAGCGCTTTGTCGATCACCAGGCCGTCGACGTCGACACCCAGTTTCCACGGGGAGCCGTCGAGAGACAGATCGCCGTCGATGCGCACCGGTCCCGTCCCGTCCACGCGGCTCGACAGCGCCACGGCCCAACTGCGGTCCGACGATGGCGTCGCCGTGAGTCGCAACTCCGTGCAGTTGATGTCGAGCGGCGGTTCGGGCCGCGGCTGCTCGAACTGTACCGTCACCGTGCCGTGCTCGATCTCCACGTCGGGCAACAATCCGCCCGGCGTGCGCTGCACCTGCAACTGCTTCCAGTTCCACGTCTCATCCGTCCGCCGTACGACCCACGCCCGCGGCTTGATCAGGCGAATGCGCTGGACCTGCAAGTCCTGCGATTCGGCGAGTTGATCCCGGTCGAGCGTGATGACCAGTTCCGCAATGGTGAGCGAGGCGAAATCGTCGCCGGGTAGTGTCATCCGGACCTGATAAGCCCGCACTTGCCCGGTGAACAGATCGGGATGCGCCCGGTCGAGTTCGATCTCGGTGCCGGGGAACATCGTCTGCAACTGAGACAGCAACTCTTGCTTGAGGAGTTCGTCGCTGCGCGTGAAGAACCAATACGCCCCCGCTCCGCCGGCCGCGATGAGGGCCAGCAGCAGATAAACGAGCCAGCGAAGAGTACGAACGAATTCCACGCGAGACGCTTCAACAGGGAAGCCGCGGGGCTGCGACCCCGCGGTAAAATCACCGAGGGGGCGCGGCCCCTCGACTGCCAAACCACTGGGACAGACCGACACCGGACAACACGGCCAACGGATACTCGGCCGGCAGCCGATAACGGATCGACCCGACGAACAGCATGTGCACCGCGGCGAAATACAGAATGGGGGCCCACGCGAACAGCAACACATCCGGCCGCCGCCGCGACAGCCACGTGCCGTACAGAGCAGGAATCAGAATCATCAGCGACGACGCTAAGACCACGGCCCGCATCCAGACTTGCTGGAACTGCTCGGCGTTTGGCCAAGGCGCGGCGTAACGTCCGAGTTTGATGAACATCAATTCGAGCGCCCGCCCCGGATGATCCCACGCGTACTGCTTCGCGCGGCGAGCGTATTCGCGGTCCATGTCGTATTCGCTCATCTCGCCCAGGAAATTGTCCCGGTCGAAGAACGCCATGTGGCTATCGCCGGTCGCTTCCGGATTGAGTCCGTCATACAGGCTCGGCCCGAACCAGAACGTCGTCAGCTTGAAATGCCCGGTGACGACTTGATTGCGCAGTCCCCACGGCAGCATCGCGAGGAACAACACGGCGCAGACGATGACTCCGGCGAGTAATCGCCGGGGAAATTGCTTCCAAGGCTGCAACAACACGAGCGCCATCGGCCCGACTAGCAGCCATGTGGGACGCAAATACGTCGCCGCGGCGATCAGAGCGCCGCTCAACGTCGCCCACAGGCTGTAGCGGTTCGCGGGGGATTCCTGCAAACGACGAGCGAGTTTCGCGAGAGCGAACAGACTCGCCGTCATCGCTGCGGCAAACGCCGTTTCGCTGAGAAGCAGCACGCTGAACATCGCCAGCACGGGAGAGATCGCCGTGACAGCGGCGGCCCACAATCCCACCTTGGCATCGCAGAGTTCTCGTCCGAGCAGATAGACGAACCCGCACGCCGACGTCCCAATGACGGCCAGCCACAGCCGGACCGCCAGCAGATTCTCGCCAAACGCCATCCGCGGCAACGCGAGCAGGAACGGAAAGCCCGGCATCCGCATCACCCGCCGCGGCGGATCATAGATTTCGTAGTCTTTCCCGGCGGCGATTTGGCCGGCGAGATACCAATACCCGTCGGCGTCGCCGGGAATCAGACAGACTTCGCGCGAGCCGTGATCCAGCCGCCATTGCACGCCGATGGCGCACGCGACGCGCAGCAACAGCGCGACGATGAGAATCGCCGCGAGAAGATGCCCTTCGGACCACGAACCGCCGCGCATGGCGCATTATCCCCCGCCAGATGAAAAGCGGGGAATAATATGTCGGCCGCGGCAATTCGGTCAAGATGGAGCGAGATTCACTGACGCTTTGCGAGGGTTATTGACCCACGAAGCGTAAGCGCGGATCAAGACTCTGCGGTGCCTAGCGCTTCCGGAGTCTCAATATGCACCGCTTTGTAGCCGCCGATCGACTTGAAATAGAGAATCAGCAGCAGATAGCACACGGCCATCGTCAACGGCACGTAGGCGGTGAGTTTCAGCGCCATCTTTCCGCCGTAGATGCCGGCTTCCTGCACGGGCTTCTTGTCCTCGGGAGCGAACGGTTTGGCCGCGTGCCACCAATCGTTCAATTGCGTGAAATTGGTGTCGGTGCGGCCTTCCTTCTCCAACAATTCACCGACGCGCTGCAACTCCTTGCCGTTGTCGTCCAGCACGCCAACCTTAGCTCCGTCGAGTCCGATCGTCTTGAAGCCGAAGAACTCGCTTTCCTTGTTCGCCTTGTAGCGGGAATAGGCGTCGGGCGAGACCTGCTGCAATTGATGCGAGGCGTTGTAGTCCTGCTTGAAGCCGATCGCGGGGCCGCCCAGCAGCCCGGCGGACAGCATCCCCGCCGCGCCCAGCATGCCGATCGACACGGCTCCCCCCTTGGGATATCGCTCTGAGGCGACGGCCAACATGGTTGGCCACAGGAACGTCTTGCCGAGGGCATAGACGGTAGCCGCCACGACGCACATCTCCACGGTCGTCGCGGCGCCGAGCATCGTCAACCCAATCGCGCCGAGGACGCCGCTGGCGAACAGCAGCCCGAGCGGAGAAATCCGATGCACGATCGGTCCGGCGACGAAGCGGAGCAGAAACATCAAGAGCGACGTGTAGACGAACAGCGCCAAGCCGGCACCGGGGCTGCCCATGATGGCGCCGGTGATCTTGGCGATCCAGGAATCGGTTCCCAGTTCGACGTAGCCGACCATCGCATGAATGATGAGCAGCACGATCATCAGCGGCGCGAAGAGCGTGCCAACCATTTCGGCGAACGACACGCCGGCCGATTCCGCTTCTGATTTCGGGAAACGCTGGCCCAACAGCATCGCGCCGTAGATCACTACGGGGATGAGGAACAGCGACATTTGAATTTTCCAATCGACTGGCGCGACCAAGACGGTTCCCCCTTCGTCGGTCTTGCCGGCCATGAAGAACGACGCCAGGCCGCCCAACACCAGCCCGGCCGGCCAGCCCGCGTGCAGAATGTTGAGGTAATGCGTCTTGTTTTTCGGGAACAGCGTAGCTGTCAGCGGATTGACGACCGCTTCGCAGAGGCCGTTGCCGACCGCGAAAATGAACATACCCCAGAAGAGGCAACTGAACGCGGCGTCTTTGCCGCCGAACTCGAATGCCATCGGTGCGGCGAGCGTGAGAATCCCCGAAGCGAAGTGCAGCAGAAACGCCGTCACCATCAGCTTGCCGTAGCCGAACTTGTCGGCGATGAGTGAACTGAGGAGGATCACGATGCCGCCGCCCGTCAGGCCGCCGCCGGTGATGGTGCCGAGTTCCGTCATCGTGAAGCCGAACTGGTTGGCCCATTGAACTAGGATGCCGCCGCGGACGGAAAACCCGACCCCCGCCGCGAGAATGGCCATGAACCCGGCCCAGAGCAGGCGGTAAGCGTTCGTCGCGACAGCACCGGCTTCAGATGGCGCACTCATGGCGTGGGTCCTGTTCGAGGGGGCGGATTTTTGGGAGAATCGCTGGCAGGCAGTCACCGCATGGAAACGGGGATTGTATTGCCCCCGGCAACCCTTTTCCACGATTGAGAACCGCGGTGCGCGGACTTTCCACCGATTTCCGCGGCCGGATCGCGTCGTAACGACAAGCTGCCAGCTTGTCGCTCCTGCGTGTTGGAACCCACATCCGGGAGAAAGGGGAAGCCGCCGCCTACTTCCCGGCCGCCACGCGTTTCTGGTTCTGCACGGCGTGCGGGTGGGCTTTTTCGTAGGTGTCCTTGAGACGCCGCGTGCTGACGTGGGTGTAGATCTGCGTCGTCGTCAGGCTCTTGTGGCCGAGCATTTCCTGCACGCTGCGTAAATCGGCCCCGCCGTCCAGCAAATGCGTGGCGAACGTGTGCCGCAGCGTGTGCGGCGTCGTCTGCTTGTCGAGGCCCGTCAGCTTGAGATATTTCTCCAGCATGCGGCCGATGCTCCGGGTTGTCAGCCGTTCGCCGAAGCGATTCAGGAACAAAGCGTCCTTGTCGTCTTCGGGAGCGTCGAGGCTCGGTTCGCGGACTTCGAGCCAGCGGTCAAGCGCCTTCGACGCATGCCGCCCGACGGGGGCAATGCGTTCCTTCCGCCCCTTGCCGAGCACCCGCAGGATGTTGGCGTCGCGGTCCCAACTGGCGAGATCGAGGCCGACCAGTTCCGCGACGCGCAGCCCGGCGGAGTACATCGTCTCCAGAATGGCCCGGTCGCGCAGGCCTTCGGGTTCATTCGCCGGCGGCGCTTCGAGCAGCGTGATGATCTGCTCGGTCGTCAAGAAGTGGGGCAGCTTGCGGCCGGTGCGCGGCGTCCGCAACGCCTTTGCCGGGTTCGTGGTGACGAGTTGTTCCCGCTGGCAATAGCGGAAGAAACTCCGCAGGCAGGCGAGCCGGCGGGCCATCGTCGTCTTGGCGTAATCGCATTCATGCAGATACGCCACGTAGCCGCGGAGCATCGCCGTATCGACTTCGCCGGGCGCGGGAAACCGGCCCACGCGGTCGGCGAGGTAGTCGAGCAGGCTGTTGAAGTCTTCGGAGTACGACTTGAGCGTCAACTCCGAGGCGTTTCGCTCGATCTTGAGATACCGCAGGAAGCCGTCGATTGCGGTGTGCATGGTGGGGAGGAAGTTTGTGGGTTGGGGGTTGTGGGTCGGAGGATGTCGCTCGGCCTCGGTTAGCAAACGTTTGAGCCCGAAGCGCTAGCGAGGATGGGGTCTCGCTGGCGCTTCGGGCTCCCTTGATACCAGCCTCCAACCAACCACCCTCAACCCACTAATTCTCCAGCTTCTCCCGGAAGCGATGCTTCCCGGTGTGCGGCTCGGGAACGGCGGACGACTGCGAAGCGGGCTGGCCTTGCACGCGCTGGCTCAGGACGGCGGCGTCGTACCAACTGAAGCTCAGCTCCGGGTCCGAAGCGTAGCGGCCGAGCGTCTGCAGCAGCGTCTCGACGCTATTGTCGTCGTAGAGGAAGACGTAGCGTTCCCCGTTCTTCATCAGCGCCAGCACGTTCACGCCGCGAGCCATGGTTCTTCGCCTTCCGTTGGAGTGAACGATAGCGCTGTTCGAAACTCTAACTTCCAAAGATTTGGCGTTTGGAATTTGGAGCTTGCTTCCTGGCTTATCGGTATTTTCGCATCTTGAACACAACCCGTTTCCGGGCTTCGCCGCCGTGCAGTTGCAGCATTTCGACGATCATCACGTGGGCCGTAAAACGAATAAAGTCCTCGCTGCGAATGAGGTGGGCTTCCCAGCCGCCGGCCCGCAAATCGCCGCTCAACTCGACGAAATCGCGCAACCGGGCCGTCAGCTTCGCATCCGCACCGTCGAACATTCGCGTGTACGACATGAGGGGTTGTGTCGGATCGAACGGCATCGCGTTCATCGGCAGCCCGGCGACCGGCCCGAGAGTCTTCGTGAACCCCGGAATCTCCTCGGCATTCTCGCTGACGTGCGGCGGCCGCGACGGAAAGACTTTCGGACCGCCGAACTCCGGCGGCACTTCCTCGAGTTCGCCCGACTGCGGCGCGACGAGACGCCGCGGCGCCCCCTCTTCGCCGTAGAGCAGAAACTCCGGCAGGCTCACGGGCCGCGCATCGCCCGGCAACTCGTCGTCCGGCGATTGACCCCGCGAGACGGTGATCGGGGTCTCGGGCGGGCACGATTCGTACATTCCCGGCGGGCACGGGTGCCCTTTGGGCTTTTTCTTGAACAGGCTGAAGCGCGGCGGCGGCTTGACGAGTTCCCGGGCCGCTTCATCCCCCGGAATGCCGGGATAGAACTGCCACGGCCGCGGCGAATACCACGAGACCTGCAACCCGATGCGCGGCGGATAGTACGGCTCGTAATCGGTGACGGCCCCCACCGCGACGGCGTCCGCATTCAACAATTGGCACAATTTCAGCACGTCGCCCGGGTTGTTCATCTGCAGTTGGTGGTCGAACATCGTCTGCTCCACCACGCCCAGCGGGATCACCTGAAATCCCGGCGTCTTCTGGAGTTCGGTGTAGTACGCCAACGCGAACCGGCGTCCGTCGACCGCGCGCTCCTGGCTCAGATTGAAGAAGGGGACAACGGCGACGGTCGTCAGCCCGACGACGGGGTTCGTCACCCCGACCTCGAACATCACGCACCCGCACAACAGCGGCAGCCAAGCCGCGCCCCAGAAAACCCGTCGCACAATTCCCCCCCTGGCGAACAGATTCCGCTGTCTTCACTATCGGAATTTTCGGCAGAGGAACTTCAATCGATGAACTTTGCGCAACCGGAAAGGTTGGGGAAAGGCATCTCTCGCAAAGAGGAGGGAAAAAGCTTTTCGCACAGAGGCACAGAGGCCACAGAGAGAAACAAACTCTTTGAAATTCGCTTCTTGATTTTCTCTGTGCCCTCTGTGTCTCTGTGCAGAAACCTGCTTTCTGCTTTGTGGCTTTCTGCCGGTACTCAACCCACCAACCGGTGCCATTTGGCCTGGAAGCTCGGTTTGTCGAGGACTTCGCGGTTGACGATGCCGTGCGGCGGTTTGTGCTGGAGGACGTCCAGGAATCCCTGGCAGGCGACGCGGCCGATATCGCGGTAGAGCTCGTCGGTCCAGGCGATGCAGTGCGGAGCGAGCAGCACGTTGTCGAGGTCGGCATACGGCGGCGGCACGGTCAGCGGCTCGTCCACGAAGCAGTCGATGGCGGCCCCGGCGATCGCCTTGCGATGCAGCGCCTCGTAGAGCGCCGCGTCGTCGATGATGCCGCCGCGGGCCGTGTTGATGACGTACGCCGTCCGCTTCATCAGCGCGATTTCCTTCGCGCCGATCAGGTTCCGCGTCTGGTCCGTCAGCGGGCAATGCAGCGACACGAAGTCCGCTTCCTCCAGCAGCTCCGGCAGCGAGACCGCCCGGCAGCCCGCCTGCGCCGCGGCGTCCGGCGTGAGGAATGGATCGAACACGAGCGGCGTCTGCATGCCGAACGCGGCCAACAGCCGGACGACTTCGCGGCCGATGCCCCCGAAGCCGACGACGCCGAGCGTCCGCTCGCGGAGTTCGCTCCCCATATAATGGCTGCGCACGTCCCACCGTGCCTCGCGCACCAGCCGGTCCTTGATGAGGAAATGGTGCGAGATGGCGATCATCCAGCCGACGGTCGCCTCCGCGACGGGACGATCCACGGCTCCGGCGGCGATCGTCAGCAGCACATCATTTGCCGTGCACGCCGCGACGTCGACGTTGTCGTACCCGACGCCGAACCGCGCCAGCAGCAAGAGGTTTTCCGCATGCGACAGCGTCTGAACCGTCGTCCGCGGCGTGAGCACGAGAACGCCGTTCGCGTCGCCGATCTGGTCCGCCCCGATCTGGGGCCGATGCTCGCGGAACTTCGAGAGTTCGATGCCGTGCGCATCCCGCAGCCGATCGAGGCCGATGTCCTGGAATTTGAGCTGTCCGGTGGAGTCGTAAAAATCGGCGGTGAGAGCGACGCGAAAGGCCATCAGTCGAAAATCCTCAGTTCGGCGCGCAAGACTTGTTCGTTGTAATCGTGGTAACTGATCAGAAATTGAACGACCGCGCGGTCCGTTACGCCGGCTCCCCGCGAGATGCGGCGCATCCGTTCGCTGTCGATGGTCTCCACGGGATTCTCTCGCTCCGCCGGTGTCATTGAATCGATGATGCCATAAATCGTTCGGTACTCGCAAAACGCCGCTGCGGCGTCGGACGGATCACAGCTCCCGTCGATCAGCGACTTTCGCACCGCCGTCATGCCGCGGTCCAGCACTTTTCGATATTCCGACATTTTCGCGTGCCACAGCATGATTGCGCTTCGCAACCCGAGCGGGGGCCGTAAGGCCCCTGATTGTGCGGGGAAACAATCCCAACTGCAACCAGGTGATGAGCGTCTCGCAGCGGATGCACGGCTACATGGGAATCCGCTTGGCTGTCCGGAAATTCGGAAAGCCGGATTGGCCACAAAAAGCACAAAATCACAAACAGAACGCCGGGCAGATGTGGTCCGAATCCTCGGGGACTGTTTCAGGTTTTCTTTTTTGTGCGTATTTGTGCTACGAACGGTCAGAATCTTTGCGCGGCGCGAAGATTCTTCAAAAGCTGTTCCAGAGAAAGCGGGAACGCGGGGCTGCGCCACATGGAGGACGCGGAAGCGCGCGGATTGGGACAGCAAGTCGGCTCACCAGTTTTGTCCGCGTTTCTCCGCGGGCTTCCAGCCAGCGTCTTTCCGCGTTCCGTTTTTCCTCCTGGATCAGAGATTGCCTGATTCCGGTTGCGGGTATCCCGCGCTGGGCCTTTTGTGGCTGAAATTGTTCGGCTTGGAATTCCCGGACGATCTCACATGGGAATCCGCATGTACGGTTTCGCAAGACCCTCGTTAAGGATCACCGACCGCACTTCCTGGAACGCCGCCCGGTCGCTGGGCCACATCAGGCGCGCTTCAACCTCGTCGAGATTCACCCATTCCAGGGACGTGTGTTCGGGATTCACCACGGCGTCGTCCTCGGCGCCGACAATCGCGCAAAACATCGGTGCCGTGTTCAGCGTGTCGTTTTCGGGCCGGTAGAAACTGGTGAGCGTGTCGAGCTGATAAAACTCTCGCGGCGCCAGTCCGGTTTCCTCCCGCATCTCGCGGAGTGCGCCGCGCCAGGCGACTTCGTTCGGCTCCAGCCCACCGGAAATGAGCTGCCACGTTCCGCCCATGTACTTCTCTGCGCTGTCCCAGCAACAATTGGTCGCCCGACGCTCGCCGTCGGATGATCAGAACGACCACGAAATAGACGTGCGTCATACGGTCTCTTCCAAGTCGCGGCGAGCAAAGCCCGGAACCGCAGATGTCGCAGATTCACACAGATTCTGAAGCAGCCGAAAGCGGTTGGCCGCAAAGAGGCGCAAGAGGCTCAAAAAATGATTGGGGGCCCGATTTGAAATCTTGAATTGGGTGGCACGCCCTGAGTCTTCGCAGGGCGTGGGTTTTCGCCCATTCGCCACGCCCTGCGAAGCCTCAGGGCGTGCCACCCGAAATGAGGACACATCCCCAAAAATGCCAGACATCGCCATTCCATTTTGCGACTTTTGCGCCTCTTCGTGGCCAATCGTCCGTCTTGAATCTGCGAAATCTGCGGTTACTGTCTTCTCCGCTCGCTCCTTCGAAACAGACGCCTCACACCAGGCCCCAGCGTTTGCGGAGCGTCCATTCGGCGGTCATCAGGCCGACGAACGCGAACAGCGCCCACCAGTTGTCCCACAGCGTGACGGTGCGAACCTGCGTCAGGTCGCCGAATTTGCGTTCGACGAGCCGCTGCGCCCAGCCGGACAAATCTTCCGGCTTGAGCGGCGCGCCGCCGGTGATGGTGGCGATTTGCCGCATCAGGTCTTCGTCGGCGGCGGGGTGGTCGAGTTCCAGATCGCGGGGGTCGACGATGAACCGCGTGCTGGCGGGCGGGCCGAGGAGTTCGCCGTTGCGGGTCGCCGTCACGCGGACCCAGTAATCGCCGGCGGCTTGCGTGGCGTTGAAGTCCGCGACGTGATCGCGGGCGGCTTTTCGCGGCGCGAGCGGGAATTTCTCCTCGTTCGGCGCCACGACTTCGACCTGGTACTCCGCGTCGTCGATCGGTGCGCCGTCCGCGCCGCGCGAGCCGAACGTGACGCCCACGTTCGCCCCCGGCACAAAGTTCCGCGGCTCGACTCTGGCCCAGACGGTTTGATCGTTGTCGGCGTCCTTGCGGGCCAGCCACAGCAACAGTTGCCGCCAGAACCGCTGATGAGCATCCGACTGCCCGTGCTGATACCACAGCCACGTCGAATCGCCGGCGAACGCGGCGGTCCGCGCGCGGCCCCGGTCGGTCGCCAACAATATCGGCGAGCCGTCCTCCGTCTCAGCCCAGACCTGCACCAGTTCGTGCAGCGGCTTCAACTTGTTCGCCCCGGCGAGGGGCGGCAGCGACTGCCAGCGGGCGCGGTTCTTCTCCGGGACGTCGATCTGCATCACGTACTGCTGCAAGCCGAGCGTCGTCGGCAGCATTCGCACTTTGCCGACGATCTGCCCTTGCCCGCCGACGCCCGGCAAGGCGAGCGCGGTATCGAGGACGACGGGGATATAGTCGGCGATGGGCGAATTCGCGTAGCCGCCGGCGCTGAAGTTCTCGCGGCCGCCGATCATCAGCAGGCTGGCCCCTTCGTCGAGCCGGTCTCGCAGCTTCGTCAGCAGTTCCGGCCCGAAGACTTTCGCGGGGACGTCGCCGATGACATAGACGTCGTACTTGCCGCGCTCGAACCAGTCGGCGGGTAATCGCGTCTGCGCCGCGAGTTTTCCCTGATGGACGATCTGCCGGTCGAGCTGCAGTTTGTCGGCCCCGTTGACCATGCCGAGGGATTGGATCTCCTTGCGAATCACGTCGAAGTAGGCGATCTTCACGCCCCCTTGCCGCACGGAGAGGATCGTCTCCACGCGGTTGTTGCGTGTGAGCAATTCGCCGTCGACCGCGGTGACTTCCACGGCGATCTTGAGCTCGCCCGGCGTTTGCGGCACGAACGTCAGTTCGACTGGGATCGATTCCTTGTCGGTCTTCAGCGTCGTCTCGTAGACAGGACGTGAATTCTGCGCCGGCGGCGCGGGAACGAGGTCGCTGCTCTGCGACTTGCCGAATTCCTTGCGGCCTTCGACCAGCACCCGGACAGTGACCTTGCGGCCCTTCGCCCCGGCGGCCCGCAGCCGGACTTTGAGCGGCACCAGCTTGTTCTGGAACACGACCGGATCGACGAGCAGGTCTTCCACGACAAGATCGACGGCGGCCTCGGAGATCGACGTCGTCCCGTAGACGACCGGGTAGACCGGAATCTGCGATTCGGCCAGTTGCTGCGCGGAGGACAACGGATCGACGTCGTTCGGCGGCAAGGCCCGCTGGGCGCCGTCGGTGAAGAGGAACACGGCCATCGTCCGGCGGTCCTGCGATTCCTTCAGCACGTCGGCGAGCGCCTGGCCGATCGCCGTCTGCTCGCCGTCCGGTTCGGTGGCTTCGGGATTGAACGCCGTCAACCCGCGGGCGAAATCGAACTTGCGGACCTCGACGCGGGAGCCGAGCTTCGCCAGTTCGGTTTCCAATCGTGCGAGATCGTTGCGCTCGGCCTTCCACCGCGACTCGCCGTTGGGGGCATCGGTGATGGTCCCGCTGCGGCTGACGTCGGCGAGGAGCAGAATCTGCGCGACGTTCTCCGTCGTCTCCGCGAATTGCACCGACGGCCGGAACATCGCGAACAAGAGCACCAGCACCGCCGCGACTTTCAGCCCGAGCAACATCCGCCGCCGAAACGCCGACGGCAACCGGTCCCACTGCACGCGGTAGCTGACGACGACCAATGCCAGCATCCCCGCCCCCAGCAGCACGACGAGCGGCCACGACCAGATCGGTTCGAGGGCGAGGTTCATGGCAAACCTCGCAGGGTTTGCCGAGGCGAACCGTTTCGAAGGGTGAAGGCGGAAGGCGGAAGGTGGAAGGAAAGTGTGCTTTGTCCCCTCGCACCCACTGCGGGGTCTCTCCTTCCGCCTTCCGCCTTCGCCCTTCCGCCTTTGTATTTGGCCATGATCACACCCGGCTCGCCGTCTTGGAAACCATCGCCGCCGGTCGCGCCGCGGTTCCCGCGCGGACCGTTTCCGTCGGCAGCGCTTCATCCGTGCGATAGAACCACGCCCCGGCGATTTGTTCCATCACGAAGACGCCGATCAGCACGGCGAGAACGAGACTGTAAACTTCCTGCCCCAACCGCCCGGCCTGTACGTTGCGGACGAGGCTGTCCAATTCCCGGCTGATGGCGTATCGCTGCTCGCCGAGCAACTGGTCGAGCTCCAGTTTCGTCAGCTTCGTGAGATTGCTCTCCGCCGGCGGCAGGTTCAGGCTGAATCCCGCCGACGGGCTGGTGCTGTCGTCGGCCGGCACGATCTGGTACTGCCCCGGCGACGTCACCTCTTTCAGCCGCAGCGTGTCGGTGAGTTTTGGTACTTCCTGCGGCAATTGCTTGAAGTCGGGCATCCGCAGCACGCACGTCCGATTCTGTGGCTCGGCGTCGATCCGCACCGACACCGGCTCACCCACCGTCCAGTTGGAACGCCCGGCGGCGGCCGCCGTCAGATAGCCCGTCAACTGATCGACGAGGACGAGATAACTCCAGCCCCCCATCAAATCGTTCCACGTCGTCGAGTTGATCGCCGTCGTCAGCAGCAACACGCGGCCCTGACCGACGGGCCGCTCCAGAATCGCCGGCGGCGCGGCATCGGTCGCATACGGAGCCACGACCGTGCTCGCCTCATCGCGGGCCACGCTCCAATAGCGGCGGATTTCCAGCATCGACAGTTCCGGCACCGCGCCGGTCTCATCGAACCGCTGCACGATCGGATGAACCTTGTCGCGGAAATCGATCGTCGCCGCGCCGGGAGGGAATTTGACCGCGCCCTGCAGCGCGCATGGCAACAGTTCCTGCGCGGCGGGGCTGTTGTAGGAGACTGTGTCGATTCCGCGGCGGTCGTTGATCCGGTTGTTCGCTCCCAACGCGACAAACAACCCGCCGCCCGCTTCCACGAACGACCGCAGCCGGTCCCACGCCTCCGCCGTCGGACTGCCGGCGTTGATGAGGCACACGATGTCGAAGTCTTCGAGTTCCACCGTCGTCAGCTTGTCGGTCGTGACGAACCGGTCCTGAAACGCCGTCCGTTTTCCTTGATCGAGACTGGCGAGCGCCGTCCGCAAGTGTTCGACCTGCGATTCAGCGTCGCTCACGACCAGCACCTTCCGCGGCGGCAGGATGCGCACGGTGAACGCCAGTTGATCGTCCATCGCCAACGGGTCCGCGCCGACAATTCTCAATCGCCCCTGTTGATACCGCTCTTGTCGGGCGTCGATCGGAAACGACACCAGCACTTCGCCCCCGTCCGCCGCCAGCACTGTCTGCTGGCCCGATTTCACCGACCCGGTCGGTGTTTCGATCTCGGCTTCGACCGTTTGTTCGGCGGAAATATCGCCCAATCGCCGCAGCGTCGCTTCGACCTGCAATTGCCCGCCGGCCGAAACCGCCTCGCGCGACAGTTTCAGGTTCGTCAGGCTCACGTTCACCGGATCATCGACGCCGACGTCGACGAGATAAATTCCTAGCCACGGCCGCGCGGCGATTTCCTCCTTGAGTTGCGGCGACGGCTCCGCCCGCCACGCCGATTTCGCGAAATCGGTAAACAGGTAGACTTCCCGCAGAAAACGGTCCTGCTGCAATTCCTCGGGGACGCTCGACTGGTCTGAGAGAATCTTTTTGCGGTCGTTTTCCAACGCCTGAATCGCCGCCCGCAGCCGATCTTCCATCGGCCGCGACAACGGCTGCGATTTCAACGCGTCGACGCGATTCTGCACTGCGGCGAGATCGGCGGAGAAAACGGCGGGCGTCGCCGTGGCGGTGTCTGAGACGGCCACCTTGCTTCCCGCCGGCAAACGGCCGAGATGACCGCCCGCCAGTTCCGCGGCGACTTCCAGCCGCGTCCGGTTCTGCCGCTGGTACTGCATGCTCGGACTGGTGTCGAACAAGTAGACCGCCATCACCGGCAAGTCGGCGGCGGCGTTCGACCGCGGTGCAACGATCTCCGCCGCGATCCGCCGCTGATACGGCCACGCGACACCAAGCAGTAAAAGCAGCGCCGAAATCGCTGCAACGGCGCCGCGGAGGACGGTCCGTTTCGTCAGCCAGACATGCCGCGGCCACGACCGGCGTTTCCACGACTGGAGCACGCCGAAATACGTAGCGAGCGCCGCGGCGACGATTCCCCCGCCGACGAGCGTCTCGGTCCAGGTGAGAGCATAGTTCGCCGGGGGCAATGTGGGCCGCGCGAGGGCGAGGACGATCAGCGCAATGGCCCCCACCCGCAGCAACAGGAGCCACAGATGCCGCAATCGCAACCGCCGGCTATTTTGCTTTTGCCGCGTCTGCAACAGCCGCAATGCCGGGAACGGCAACCGCTTTGGACGCGGCCGCATCCACAGATGCAAAATCACCGGAATCGCGGCGAGGCCAAGACCGGCGAGCAGTGCGGGATGAAGAAACGACATGAGAATTTCCGCGGCAGCCGCCGCTCGCGCGTCCGGCTCGGATCAGGGTCTCTGCATTGTATCCGCTCGGCGACACCCCGGCGAGGACTCTTCCGGGTCGAACGCTCGCCCTGGCTAGGGCGTCGGGGTAGTGTGGTCGGCATGGCATCCCAGAAATTGTTCGCCGAAAAACCGCTCGACGCCTGGCGCGAGCAATTTCGTTCATCCCCCACGGCGGAGGAACGGTACCGCGCGCTGCAGGCGATTGTTGCCCTCGCCGGCGTTGAGGACGCGATCGGTTGGTTAACCCCCGGACTCTCGGATACCGAGGCGTCGATCCGCGCCGGCGCGGCACGCTGGCTGGCGAGTCAGGCCGAGTTATCGCCGCGGCCCGGCAGCGACGCGGCGTGGCAAACGATTCGCAGTCGCTGGCAAGCGCTGCTGGCGGACGACGATCCCGACGTCCGCTTCGAGGCGGCCCGCGGGCTGATTCTGCTGGATGCAGAGGGGAACGATGCCGCGTGCAAGCTGTCGGAGTTGCTGCACGACGACGAGACGCAGCCGGTGATGCTGGCGGCGATCCTGGAGCTTTATCGACGAATGGCGCCGCATGCCGTCGCGCCGCCGGCCTGGTCGCGGTTTCTGCAGCACGAGCAATCCGCCGTCCGCGAGGCCGCGGCCCGCGCGCTCGGCCGGTGGGCCGCTGGTTCGGAGCAGTTGGCCCGCGATCTGTTGCCGCTGCTCAACGACGAAGACCCGTTCGTCCGCGAGGAGGCGGCCCGGGCGCTGGGCGTCATCGGCGTCTCGTCGGCGGAGATTCTCGCCGTGCTGAGCGCCTCCGTTAGTGACGAAGATGACGTCGTCGCCGCTGCGGCGCGGGCCGCGTTACAGCGGCTGCAAAAGTGATGGGCGGGAAGAAAGGGTGTTGCAGTTTCGTTGAAGAGGTTTGGTCCGCAGCTTGCGCCGATTTCCGCAGATTAAAACGGCAGGAAGCAACTCTTGCCCTCATGGTTTTATCTGCGTCCATCTGTGAAATCTGCGGATCGTTCCGGCTTTCTGAATAGGGCGGCCATGAAATTCGCCTTGCGAACAGTGCTCCTGTTGTGCGGTTTGCTTCCCGCGGTCTGCGCAGAATCGGCGGAAGCGCCGCGGACCAACATTGTCATTCTCTACGCCGACGACTGGCGGCACGATACGCTCGGCTGTGCGGGAAACCCAGTCGTCAAGACGCCGCATCTCGATGCCTTGGCGAAGGAGAGTGTGCGGTTTACGCGGGCGTGCGTGACGACTTCGATCTGCGGCGTCAGTCGGGCCACGCTCCTCACCGGGCAGTGGATGTCCCGCCACGGCAATCGGGCGTTCGGGCCGTTCCAGACGCCGTGGGCCGAGACGTTTCCCGGCCGGCTGCGGGCGAACGGCTATCGGGTCGGCCACGTCGGCAAATGGCACAACGGGCCGTTCCCCCAGGACCAGTACGATTTCGGCCGGGCCTACGATGGGCGGCACTTCTTCACGAACCCCGATGGCACGCGGACGCACGTCACGAAACGAAATGAAGCCGATGCGCTGGAGTTCCTGCAGCAGCGCCCGCCAGAGCAGCCGTTCTGTCTGACGGTCGCGTTCTTCGCGCCGCATGCGGAGGACGGCGATCCGAACCAATACCTGTACCAGCCGGAGAGCGAGCCGCTCTATCGCGACGCGACGATTCCGTTCCCGTTGACCGGCGACGACGAGCACTTCCGCCGGTTGCCGCCATTTCTCGCGAACGAAAAGAACGAAGGCCGCCGGCGGTGGCGAATCCGGTTCGACACGCCGGAGAAATATCAGACCTACATGAAGGCGTATTACCGGCTGGTGTCGGAAGTCGACGCCGCGTGCGGCACGATTCTCGCCGAGCTGCGGCGGCAGGAACTGCTCGATCAGACCCTGGTGATCTTCACGACCGACAACGGCTACTTCCACGGCGAGCACGGCCTCGCGGACAAGTGGTATCCCTACGAGGAAGCGATCCGCGTGCCGCTGCTGATCCGCGACCCGCGCACGCCGGGGTCACAACGCGGAACCACCTGCGACGAGTTTGCGCTGAACGCCGACCTCGCGCCGACGATCCTGACTGCGGCAGGAGTCGAAATTCCCGCCGGCATGCAGGGCCGCGATCTGTCGCCCCTCGCATTCGGCCAGACGCCGCCCGATTGGCGGAACGACTACTTCTACGAGCACGCGGTGATCCGGAACGTCGATTTCATCCCATCGTCGGAGGCCCTCGTGCGGAAAGACTGGAAATACATCCTCTGGCCCGATTTCGATCGGGAGGAACTGTTCGATCTGACGAACGACCCGCACGAGACGAAGGACTTGTCGAACGATCCCGCCCACGCCGAGCGACTGACCGCACTCCGCCGCGACTTCGCCCAGCGGAAAGCGGAGGCGAAGTAAGGTGTCTTCGTAGGGTGGGTCGAGGATCTGCGAGGCCCAACTTGCCGAAGAGCGGTGGGCCTCGAAGACTCGACCCACCCTACAAGAATTTGCCCAACGGAAAGCGACAGCGAAGTAACGGCGATAGTCCCCATGGCTCCCCGAACATCTTCCGTGAATTTATACGATCCTCGTCAGGGCGATCTCGCCGTGCGCGTGGACAGCGTTCAACTCGACGGCTCGGCCCACGAGCCGGCCCGCACGAATTGTTTTGCGATTTATGTTGTGCGCTCCGGGACGGGGCTTTTCTGGGCGGATGCGACTCAGTTCTCTTTCGGTCCGAATTCGTTGCTGTTCTTCGTCCCCTATCAGCACATCCGGTTTCTGCCGGAGACGTCGGTGGAGGGAGACGTCCTGAGGTTTCATGCCAATTTCCTCTGCGTCGAGACGTTCCATGCGGAAGTCGGCTGCAGCGGCATCTTGTTCAACGATCCGTATGGGCCTCCGATCGTCCGTCTGGACAAAGCGTCGCGGACAGAAGTGAAAGGGCTCGTGCATCGTCTGCAGCAGGAGCAGACCGAACGGGCGACGGCGTTTCACGAGGTGATGCTGGCTCACTTGAAGGTCCTGCTGATCCTCGCCGCGCGGCTCAAAGCCGCCGCCGGGAGCGCTTGCCGGGCGGGGTCCGTCGATATGCGGCACCCCGTCCTGGTCCAGCTCCGCGAGTTGATCGAAGCCCATTACCAGGCCTGGCACTCGCCGGCCGATTACGCCCGGTCGCTGCACATGACGCCGAAAGCCTTGGGCCGGCTCGTGCGGGACCATTTGGGGACGACGCTGACGGACCTCATTCGCAATCGGCTGCTCATCCACGCAAAGTGGCAGTTGCTGCACACGCTCCGGCCGGTCAAAGAGATTGCGCGCGAGCTCGGCTTCGACGATGAACTCTATTTCAGCCGGTTGTTCAAAAAGGCGACCGGACACTCGCCCAAATTCTTCCGGGAGTTCGAAACCGAAATTCGCGGCGGAAGCAATCTGTCCATGTTTTCGACCGCTGCGCCCATTCTGCCCGCGACGTAAGCGGCCGATACTTCGGTCATGACGACGAGGGTTCCCAATCGGTGGGATACCTGACGTCGCCCTCACCGAAGGAGAAAGATCATGGGCGTGATGCAATTATTCGAACTGGCCGCGCGGATGGATCACGTCGGCATCGCGGTGACCCGGGTGGGTCTGATCGTCGTGCTGCTGTGGATCGGCGGCTTGAAGGCATTCCGGTACGAAGCGGACGGCATCGTGCCGTTCGTCGCCAACAGCCCCTTCATGAGTTTTTTCTACGCCGATCCAGGCCACTACAAGACGCACAAGAACCCCGAAGGCGCGCTCGTGCCGGAAAATCGCTCCTGGCACGTCGCCAATCGGACGTATGAGTTCGCGTACGGCTTAGGGACTGTGATCGTGCTCTACGGATTGCTGATCGGCCTGCATCCGTGGTTGCCGCAGGCGGCGGCGGTCGGCAGTTTTCTGGTCTTCGTGATGTCGTTTGTCACGCTGTCGTTTCTGATCACGACGCCCGAATGCTGGGTGCCGGCGCTCGGCGACGCCCAGCATGGCTTTCCCTATCTGAGCGGCGCCGGCCGGCTCGTGATCAAGGACGCCATCATGATGGGCGCAGCCCTTGTCACCATGGCTGACTCGGCACAGGCGTACCTGCGACAGCGGAGCGGCGGACAAGAAGCAAGCTGATGAAATTGTGACGCGTCGCCGCAAAAGTCCCCTCGCCCCCGCTGCGGGGGAGAGGGGACGGAATTGTTAGCGACGCTTGGTTTTCATGGGAACTTGAGATTTGGAGCTTCACTCAATGTTCGCGCCCGTCACCAGTGCATCACGAACCCGCCGTCGACGTTGATCGTTTGCCCCGTCACTTGCCCGGCCCGCGCGGAGGAGAGAAAGACGATCATGTCGGCGATGTCGTCCGGGGTTTGCCAGCGGCCGAGCGGCACCACCTGGCGGATTTTCTCGGCGGCCCAGTCGTCGTAGGACTTGCGTTGTTCCGGCGGCTGCCGGTCGTGCCACGCCTGCCAGACGGCGCGGTTCAGCGGCGTCTGCACCATGCCGGGGCAGACGGTGTTGACCCGCACGCCGTGCGGCGCGAGGTCCTTCGCCAGGCACTGCGCAAAGTTGATGTTCGCCGCCTTCGACGCGCTGTAGGGCGGATCGGTCTGCGAGCCAATCTGCCCAGCGACAGAGCTGACGAAGACCATCGTCCCCTGCCGCCGCGACACGAAATGCGGCGCGACGGCATGGGCCACATAGGCCATCCCCAGCACATTGATTTCCAGGACCCGCCGCCAGTCGTCGGGGTCGAGATTCGTGAACGGAAATCCGAACTTGCCGGACCCGATCGCCGCGGAGTGCACGAGATGATCGACCGCGCCGAATTGCGCCAGCGTCGAGTTCCAGCCCTCGGCGACGCTCTCGGCGCGGCTGATATCGACCGCGAGTCCAATCGCCGTCGGCGCGAGTTCGGCGGCGACCGATTCCACCTGCGGATGGACGTCCCACAACGCAACGCGGCACCCCTCGGCAACGAATCGCCGCGCCGTCGCCAGTCCGATACCGCTTGCTCCGCCGGTGACAACGACAGCGTGTTGATCCAGTTCGAGGTTCATGCCCAGCATTGTGGCGCACGCAGCGGCACGTTTTCAACAAGCACGATCTTAGCGCGATTGACCGAGCAGCCGGCGTGTCCGATTCGGACCATTTCTCGACAACTTGTCGCGCAACACCACATGGAAATAGGGAGAGCGGTTTCCACTCGCTGGGGCGCTTTCTCGACACGCTGTCTCGAAATCGAACTTGCGCGGAATTCCCCACATGCCCACTGTTCGAGTCGATTGCCTAGCCCGCCCGCTCTACCAAACACGCATTAACGATCGCTGATTTGAGGCTCGCCACAGCACGCCAAGCGACAGATAACCGCCAGCTAAGCGACGCTAAGCCGACATTAAGCGACAGTTAAGCGACGATAGGCAGCGCCTCGCGATCACCGACCGCACGCTTGATTTGCAAACACTTTGTCGCGCAACGCCGACCGGTTGGATGAGGGGACGATTTGTCGTCTCACGCTCTTTGACAACCCGGATGAAACTCTTTTGGACCGCGACTCGCTGTCCGGCGAACGTCAAGGCGCCGCACGGAGATTGTGCCAGCGCAGGCTCGGCAACCGGCCGGCGAGTCGCGCGAAATGGCGGTCCACCAATTCGGTCGCACTAGCTTCCGTGAATGACATCCCTGGCGGCAAATCGGCCGACTTCAGCAGCCAGAGTTCGTCGGCGTGCCACTGCAGCGCGACCCACGCCGCGAGCGAATCGCTGGTGACCTCCCACGACGCCGGCAGGTCGTCCGTGCTCGCGGGATTCTGTGCGAGCCACGATTTCACATTGAGCACCGGCCGCTCGCCGCGCGACCAGCAGGCTTCCGCGGCAGCGAAGGAATCGACGACTCGACCGCGCGGCAAGCGATGGGCCAGCAGACTCGCCGTGGTGCTCATCGTCTCGAGCGCCAGTTCATGACAGAACTGCTCGCCCAGCGCGAGTGCTGCGTCCCACGCGCGAACCACGTCTGCCAGTGCGCCGCCGCCGGCGATGAAGACGGGCCGCAGCGCCGGCGAATCGTGCAGCAACTTTTCCAGCCGCGCGGAGAGATCAGGGAGCGTCAACACGCTGCCGCCGACTTTGACGACGATCAATGGAGAATCCAACATGAGGGGATTCTTGCGATTCGCCCGCGAACCCGGTAGCGTGCAGTATGGTTTGCTTCGTGCCGGGGCGGGATGAGGAGGCTCGCCGGGGACGAAGCGTCTTCGCCGTCAGTTCGTTCCATGCCGCGGATTCAACGTCTCTCGCCGAGCGTCGTGAACAAGATCGCGGCGGGCGAAGTGGTCGAGCGGCCGGCGAGCGTCGTCAAGGAGCTGATGGAGAACAGCCTCGACGCCCTCGCGATCCGCATCGACGTCGAGATCGCCGCCGGCGGCAGCGAACTGATCCGCATCGCCGATGACGGTGAAGGAATCGCGCCGGACGACCTACCCCTCGCCGTGGCCAGCCACGCCACCAGCAAGATCCGCTCCGCCGACGATCTGTTTCATGTCCACACGATGGGCTTTCGCGGCGAGGCGCTGGCGTCGGTCGCCGAGGTCAGCCGATTCACGCTGCGCAGCCGTCGTGAAGACGCAGTCTCCGGCGCGGAACTCGTCGTAAACTTCGGCGAGCTTGGATCGACTCAGCCGTGCGGCTGCCCGTGCGGGACGGTCATCGAAGTCCGGCAGCTCTTCGAGAACACGCCGGTGCGGCGGAAGTTTCTCCGCAATGTGACGACCGAATTCGGCCACATCGCCGAGCAGTTCACGCGGATCGCGCTGGCCCACTCCCGGCTGCATCTGACGCTGAGGCACAACGGCAAACCGGTCTTCGAACTGCCGCCGGCGGCGAGTTCGCTCGATCGCTTGCGATTGCTCTTCGGCGACGAGCTCGCCGAGCAGTTGGTCGCAGTCGAGTCGGAACACGACGGCACGCGTATGTCGGGCTACGTCGGTCTGCCTTCGCTCAGCAAATCGACGCGGAAGCAGCAATATCTCTTTCTCAATGGCAGGTGGATTCAAGACCGGACGCTGCAGCACGCGTTGACTGAAGCTTATCGCGGGTTGCTGATGGTCGGACGGCAACCGGTGGCGTTTCTCTCCGTCGATCTGCCTCCCGATCGGGTCGACGTGAATGTCCATCCGACGAAAGTCGAGGTCCGGTTTCAGGACGCGCAGCAGTTGTACCGGCAACTCCTCGGCATGATCCGCAAACGGTTTTTGGGGATGGACCTGCAGTCCACGCTGCACGTCTCGCCGAACGCCGCCGGAATGGGGATGAACGATTCGTCGTTGCGGTTTTCCGCGCCGGCTCCCACCTCGCCGGCGAAGCAGCAAGAGTTGCAGGCCGAGTTCGCCGATTGGGCCCAGTCGCAACTCGCCGCGTGGCAGCCGCCCAGCGCGGCCGAGAACGCCGCGTGGGAGCAAACGACGACGGCAACGCTCGACGCGGTCGAGGATGCAGAGAAAACTGCGAACCCGGCCGCTGTGATGGAACAGGTTCCGACAGCCACGCATCCCGGCTGGAACGATGCGCCGCGGGCGTTGCAGATTCACGACTGTTATCTTGTGCTGGAAACCGACGAAGGAATGACGGTCATCGATCAGCACGCGTTGCACGAACGGATTCTCTACGAGCAACTGCGCGGACGGGTGCTCGACGGCACGATCGAATCACAGAAGTTGCTGCTGCCCGTGACACTGGAACTCACGGCCCGCGAAGTGGCGGCGCTGGCGGGAAATCGGGAGATTCTCGAACAACTCGGGTTCAGCGTCGAGGAGTTCGGACAAGGGACGGTGCTCGTCAGCCGGCATCCGGTGCTGTTGGGGCGCACGAACTTGACGGAGCTGATCAAGGAACTGGCGGAAAAGCTCGATTCGGGCGAGCGGGCGCCGAGCCGCCGCGATATAATTGACGAGCTACTGCATCTGATGTCGTGCAAAGCCGCCATCAAAGCGGGCCAGCGGCTGAGCACGGAGGAGATCGAGAGCCTGCTCGTGCAGCGGCATCTGGTGGACGACGCCCACCACTGCCCCCACGGCCGGCCCACGGCGTTGTCCTTGAGCCGCACAGAACTCGACCGGCAATTCGGACGATTGGGATGAAAGACATGAAACCGCAGATTTCGCAGATGCCCGCTGGTTTTAGCGAACCTGGATCGACAGGCTCGACGAACCACACGCTCTGACAATTCCGTTTTCATCTGCGAACCCTCTGCGAAATTTGTGGTTCCAGGTCTTCCAAGTTTTTCGGTGGAGATTATGCCGCTCGTTTGCGTCAGTATCGCCCGCACGCGACACAAGATGATGCTCGCCGAGCACCGGGCCCTGGCCGATCGCGGCGCCCAGCTCGTGGAGTTGCGACTCGACTTCTTGCAGAAGGCTCCCGACCTGAACCGGCTGCTCGGCGAGCGGCCGACTCCGGTGATCGTCACCTGCCGCCGGCCGGCGGATCAGGGCCGCTGGGCCGGCAGCGAAGAGCAGCGGCAAATGCTGCTCCGCTCCGCCATCGCCGCGGGGGTCGAATACGTCGACCTCGAAGACGACATCGCCAAGAAGATTCCGCGCTATGGCAAGACGAAGCGGATCATCAGCCGGCACAACTTCGAGGAAACCCCCTACGAGCTTCCGGAACTGCACGAGCACCTGGCAAAGCTCGATCCCGACGTGATCAAGATCGCCACGATGGCGAACTCGCCGAGCGACTGCATCCGCATGCTCGATCTCGTCCGGCATGCGAAGATTCCGACCGTCGGCTTCTGCATGGGCGAGTTCGGCCAAATGAGCCGTATCCTCTGCGGCAAGTACGGCGCCCCGTTCTCCTACGCCACCTTCAGCAAGGAGCGCGAGCTCGCGCCGGGGCAGTTCTCGTTCCAGGAAATGCGCGACGTCTATCACTTCGAGCAGATCAACCGGCAGACCGACGTCTTCGCCATCGTCGGCGATCCGGTGAGCCACAGTCTCAGTCCGCTCTTGCACAACACGGCACTACGAAAGATCGGCTACAACGGCGTCTACCTGCCGCTCCGCGTGACGGAGGACCAGTTCGACCGGACACTCGACGAACTCGAAGAGCTCAAGTTCCGCGGCTACAGCGTAACGATCCCACACAAGGAAGCCGCGCTGCGGAAATATCCGCAGGCGGAGGAGGTCGTCCAGGCAATCGGCGCGGCGAACACGATCTATCGCGATTCCAGCGCTTTCTGGCGGAGCGACAACACCGACTATGCCGCGGCGATGGACGCGCTGCAGCTCGCGCTCAAGCCGGGCGACACGCTGGCGGGCAAGCGGATTCTGATGCTCGGCGCGGGGGGCGTGGCGCGGGCTATTGGCTTCGGTGTGACGCGGGCCGGCGCGGCGCTCGTCATCGCCAACCGGACGCAGGAGCGGGCCAAGCGGCTCGCCGAACAACTGATGTGCCGGTTCACGAGTTGGGAGAACCGCGGCTCGGAATCGGTGGACATCCTGATCAACTGCACGCCGATCGGCATGCACCCCAACATCAACGAAACGCCCTTCCCGCAGCACTGGTTCCGCGAAGAGATGGGCGTCTTCGATACGATCTACAACCCGGAACAGACGCTGATGCTGAAAGAGGCCAGGGAACGCAACTGCCGGACGGTCTCGGGCATCGAGCTTTTCATCCGCCAGGCGCAAACGCAGTTCGAGCGGTTCACCGGCAAATCGGTCTCGCTGGACGACCTCCGCGAAACGCTCCGCAAGGGGATATCGGCGGCGAAACTGTGAGGCGGTGAAATGAAAGGGCGAAAAGCTGGAACCGCAGATTCCAGCAGATTTCATCCGTAATGATTCGTGCCATCCGCGGCTAAATGCCTTTGAATTTGAGTTGGTGTGATGTCGGACATCGATCCTCTTTCCCCCGCCGCGTCAACGCCGCCCTCGTTTGAGTCGCTCGCCCGGCAGCAGCTCATCGACGAGTTGAAGCAGACGGCGGACAAGCTGGCGAAAGACCAGGCGTCGCTGGGAGACTTGAAGCTCCTCGCGCGGGCGCTGAAGGAACTGCGTTACGCCTTCAAGGTCTTCACGCCGTATCGGCTGCGGCGGAAGGTGTCGGTCTTCGGCTCGGCCCGCACGCCCCCCGATCATCCCGATTTCCTGGCCTCGGTCGCGTTCGGCAAATTGATGGCCGCCGAGGGCTGGATGGTGGTGACCGGGGCCGGCAACGGCATCATGGAAGGAGCGCATCTCGGCGCGGGGCCGGAACTCTCGATGGGGGTCAACATCATGCTCCCCTTCGAGCAGGAGGCAAACCCCGTCATCGCCAAGGACGAAAAGCTCGTCACGCTCCGCTACTTCTTCACCCGCAAATTGATGTTCGTGAAAGAGGTCCACGCGGCGGCCCTCTTCCCCGGCGGCTTCGGCACGCAGGACGAGCTCTTCGAAATCCTCACGCTGGTGCAGACCGGCAAGCGCGACATGCTCCCCATCGTCTGCGTCGAAAGCCCCGGCAACGATTACTGGGAACAGTGGGTGCAATTCGTCAAACGGCAACTGCTCGACCGGAAATTGATCTCGCCGGAAGACCTGTCGCTGTTCCGCATCGCCAAGACCCCCGAAGACGCCGTCGCGGAGATCGTGCGTTTCTATTCGGTCTATCACAGCGCCCGCTACATCCGCGACAAGCTGATCCTGCGTTTGCAAAAGGAGCCGACCGACGCGCTGCTCGCGCAGTTGAACGAGGACTTCGCGGGAATTCTCGATGGCGGCAAAATCGAACGCGTCAAGACGCATCCGCACGAGCAGGACGACGAACACACCCGGCATTTCCCGCGGATTTCGCTCCACTTCAACCGCCGCGACGCCGGCCGCTTACGCCAGATGATCGACGTCATCAACCGCGAGTTGGCGTAGCGGAAGTTTGCAAAGCCACAGTTGGCAACCGCGGTCCTCTGAACGATGTCGAATTCGGGCCTCCGTGTTGCCAAAACGCAACGGGCGGAATTTTCGCCGGCAACCGGTTCTTTGATTTCCCGAACCCCAGCATCTCGTCTTGCGAACGGTCTTGTGCGCCGGCAATAGTAGACCGGGACTCGCGTTCCACTCGATATCCGGGAAATCCGTGTCATCCGTGGCAAAAAATTCAGGCTATCTTCCCACCGATGGCTACCTGCGCCCGCTGATGATCTGCCTGGCGTTGCAGAGCGCGCTCGCCGTCTATTCGGCCTGGACGTCGCCGCCGCAGGTGCCGTTGGTCGCGCGGTGGCTCGTCGGCATGGACGCCGCTGTCGCCGAACAGACGCCCGACGTCGACCGCGCGCGGGCCGTCTCGTGGCTGGAGATCGTGACGGGCATCTCGGCAGCCGTGCTGTTTTTCCCCATGCTGGCGCGGATCAACCAGAACGCCCGCGGGCTCGGCACGCCCGATCTGGATGCGACGCCCGGCTGGACGATCGGCTGCTTTCTGGTGCCGATCCTGAATCTCTACAAGCCGCACAAGGTCGTGCAGGAACTCTGGAAGGCGAGCTCGCCGTCGCCCGGCCCGTGGCGCGCCAATCCTGCGTCGCTGTTGATCACTGTCTGGTGGTGTCAGCGGCTGTTTGACGGCGGCTGGAGCCAGGCGCTGTGGCTGTGGCGGCGCTGGTATCCGCTGGAGACCGTCGTCGGTTTCCTGGGAGACATCGAAGTCGCACGCCTCGCCGCGATCTCACAAGGCCTGCACATCGTCCAATTCTCGCTAACGGGACTGGTCGCCGTAGCGCTGCATCGCCGGCAAACGGCGCGGCTGCAAATGCGGCGCGCGGAAGCGAAATCCGCCGGCGATGACAATTCGCTGTCGCGCCCCACCGTTGAGTTGGCGACTGTGTGACGCCGTTTGCACGACGGCATCGCGTTTGATATGAGGTAGACAGTCTCTGGCCAACGCCTGCTGCTGTCTCTCGGCGCGACATGTTCGATCTCTCCACGGTCAGTCGATGGCTCGCATCCGGCTCGAAGTCCTCGGAGCCATGGGTCACCCGTCTGGCCATCGTCGCCTGCATCGGGGTGTTCATCGCGTTGGCCGCCTTGAACGACTATGAGAATTGGGACACGCTGGCGTCGTTCGGATATCTCCCGCCGGAGTCGATCTGGCGCGGCCGCCTCTGGAGCCTGATCACATCTACGTTCGTGCACTTCGAACTGTGGCACGTCGCGTTCAACGTCTATTGGCTGTGGATGCTCGGCCGCCGGATGGAGCTTGCCGTCGGGTCGTTCGCCTATCTGTTGTTCTTTCTGTCTGCCGCGTTTGTCAGTTCGACTCTACAACTGGCCGCATCCGACACGACCGGCATCGGTGCTTCGGGCGTCGGCTATGCGATCTTCGGTTTTCTCTGGGCCGCCCGCGATCGAGACCCATCTTTTCGCGAAATCCTTACAGATCGATTGGTGAAACTGTTCCTGATCTGGCTCGTCGGCTGCATCGTCGTCACGGAACTCGGCATACTCGAGATCGGCAACATGGCCCACGTCGCAGGACTGCTCTTCGGCCTGCTGGCGGCGCACGCCAGCTACTCTTTGCGCTATCAGGCCGAGGCGCGCGGCGGAGTGGCGGCGCTGGTGTCCGTGTCGGTTCTCGTTCTCGTCTGGTGTCCGTGGTCGGTCACTTGGCTCAGCATCAAAGCCTACGACGCCCATGAGGCAGGCCGGTACGAAGAGGCGGTCGGTTACTATTCGAGAATCCTCGATACCAACCCGGAGCATTCGTGGGCGCTTCTCAATCGCAGCTATGTCTATTCGTCCCTGCATCGAAATGAACTGGCCGAAGCTGATCGCCAGGCGGCGCGGCGGATTGATCCGACGATTGATGAAGCGGATCGTCTTCGCGGAGAGGCCTATCAGGTCCATGCCGAAAACCGGCTCGAGGATGCGGTCTTGCTGTATTCGCGCCTCCTCGTGTTGAATCCTGCCGACGCCTGGGCCTTGCTCAATCGCAGCTACGCTTATCAGGCTCTCGGCAAAAATGATCTGGCGAAAGCCGACCGTGAAGTGGCACTGTCGATTGATCCCCAAATCGAGAACTCGCGTTCACCAGACGCCGGCCAATAAAGCCGCTTCATCCCCTTTTTTGCGAGGAATCGCTATCCTGAAATGGCTGGTCGCTTGACCGGTCTTGAACTCCGACAGGATGCTTCCTCGCATGGCAGATACTGATTCCGCGGCCGCGCGCGAGCCGCTCGCCGTCATTGGCTTGAGTTGTCTCTTCCCCAAAGCGTCCGGCGTCGACGAGTTCTGGTCGAACATCCGTTGCGGCGTTGATGCGATCACCGAAATCCCCGCGACGCATTGGGATCCCGACGCCTATTTCGACGCCGACCCCAAAGCGCCCGACAAAACCTACGCCCGCCGCGGCGGGTTTTTGTCGCCGGTCGACTTCGATCCGCTCGAGTTCGGCATCGCACCGAGCAACCTGGAAGCGATCGATACGTCGCAGCTGCTAGGGCTCGTCGGCGCGAAACGGGCGCTGGATGACGCCGGGTATGGAGCCGGGCGAAACTTCGATCGCTCGCGCATCGGCTGCATCCTCGGCGTGACGGGGACGCTGGAGATGGTGATCCCGCTGGGGGCGCGGCTCGGTCATCCGAAATGGCGGCAGGCGTTGAAAGACGCCGGGGTCGCGGACGACGTCGCTGCGGACGTCATCCAGCGGATCGGCGAGTCGTATGTGCCGTGGCAGGAGAACTCGTTTCCCGGTCTCCTGGGGAACGTCGTCGCGGGACGCATCGCCAACCGGCTCGATCTCGGCGGCACGAACTGCGTGGTCGATGCGGCGTGTGCGAGTTCGCTCAGCGCGATGCACCTCGCGGCGCTGGAACTCTGGTCGGGCCGGGCCGACATGGTCGTGACGGGCGGCATCGACACGTTCAACGACATTTTCATGTACATGTGCTTCAGCAAGACGCCGGCCCTCTCGCCGACCGGCGATGCGAAGCCGTTCAGCGAGCACGGCGACGGGACGATCCTCGGCGAAGGCGTCGGCATGGTCGTGCTGAAACGGCTGCGCGACGCCGAACGCGACGGCGATAAAATTTACGCATTGATCCGTGGCATCGGCACATCGAGCGACGGCGCGGGGAACGCCGTCTACGCTCCGAAAAAAGAAGGCCAGGTCCGCTGCTTGCAAGACGCCTATCGCTCCGCGGGGGTTTCGCCCGCGACAGTGGAACTGATCGAAGCGCACGGCACCGGGACAAAAGTCGGCGACGCGACGGAACTCGCGGGGCTGACCGAAGTCTTTCAATCGACCGAGCAGACCGGCCGCTGGTGCGCCGTCGGATCGATCAAATCGCAGATCGGCCACACGAAAGCGGCGGCTGGCGCGGCCGGTGTGTTGAAAGCGATTCTCGCCCTCGATCACCGCGTGCTGCCGCCCACGATCAAACTCGATGCGCCGCTGCCGGCGCTCAAGGACGACTCGTCGCCGCTGTACGCCAACACGCACAGCCGTCCGTGGCTCGCGCGGCGGAACCACCCGCGCCGCGCCGGTGTGAGCGCGTTCGGCTTCGGCGGTAGCAATTTTCATTGCGTGCTGGAGGAATCGCCGGTGAATAATCCCGGCATCGATTGGGGCGACGACGTCTTCTTCGCCGCATGGTCGGCCGATTCGCGCGAGAAACTCGCCACGCAGCTTAACGACTGGCAGCCCGTTGGGGATCGTGCCGAACAGCGTCGCCGCGCGGCGCAGACGCGGGCTCAATTCGACGTGACTCACGCATATCGCCTGGTGATCGTCGCCGACGCGGATTCGGCGAACGTTTCGCAACTCGTCGTTTCGGCGCGGAAGAATCTGGCGACTTACGCCGATCGCGCCGCGTGGTCGACGCCGGACGGAATCTACTTCGGCCAGGGACCGCGGGCCGGAAAACTCGGACTGTTGTTTCCGGGACAAGGATCGCAGTACGTCAACATGCAGCGCGAGCTGGCGTGTCGATTTCCGCTGCTGCAGGACGTGCTCACCGAGGCGAACGATGTCTTTGCGGCATCCACCGATCGCCCGTTACGGCTGAGCGACTATGTCTATCCCTTCCCCGCGTTTGATGAGAAGGCACGCGATCGACAGGAAGCCGCGCTGCGTGACACCGAGATCGCCCAGCCTGCGCTCGGCGCGGTCAGCCTGGGATTGCTCGCGGTATTGTCGGAGTTCGGCGTGCGGGCCGATGTGGTGGCCGGGCACAGTTACGGCGAATTGACGGCGCTCTGCGCGTCGAAGCGGTTCGCGCCGGACGCCCTCTATCGGCTGTCGCTGCTGCGCGGTCGGTTGATGGCGGAGGCCCAGGAGATCGAAGGGGGAATGCTCGCCGTCGGGGCGCCGCTGAATCAAGTCGAAGCCGCGCTCAAGGAAGCGGCCGTCGATCTGGTGATTGCCAATCGCAACAGCCCCACGCAGGTCGTGCTCTCGGGCCGCGTGTCCGAGTTGGATCGCGCCGACGAAGTGTTGACGCGCCGGAAGATTCGCGGCAAACGGTTGCCGGTCGCCGCGGCGTTTCACAGCCCGCTGGTCGCCGCCGCGAGTTCGCGGTTCCGCCCGGTGCTGGACGAGATCGAGTTCCGCGCGCCGGAGATCCCGGTCTATGCGAACACGCATGCCGAGGAATACCCGCTCGACGCCGACGAGGCCCGCACGCTGCTCGCCGGGCAACTCGCGCAGCCGGTCGAGTTCGTGCGGCAGATCGAGAACATGTACGCCGCCGGCGTGCGGACGTTTGTGGAAGTCGGCCCGGGCGCCGTGCTGACAGGCCTCGTCGGCTCGATCCTGTCCGGCCGTGAGTTCCGCGCGATCGCCGTGGACGCCTCCGCGGGGCGCCGCTCGGGGATGCTCGACATGGCGCTCGCCTTGGGACAACTCGCCGTCGCGGGCGTGCCGGTGAATGTCGCCGCGTGGCACCCGCTGCTCCCTCAAGCCTCAAGTCTCCAGCCTCAAGCCTCGCCTTCGCCGCGGCTGACGATCCCGATCTGCGGCGCGAACTACGTGAAACCGCGCACGCCGAAACCGCCGCGCATTGTGGAAAGTCCGAAGGTGGAAGGCGCAACACGGAAGGAAGCGAACGGGCAGAGCAACGCGCCGGTTCCAACGTCTCCCCCTCGTCAGGTCTCCAGCCTCAAGCCTCAAGCCTCGACACCAAAAGCAGCAGGTGTAACGCGGAAGGAAAGACCGCTGGCATTTTCTCAACCCCCCACTTCCAACCCGCCACCCGCCAGCCTCCACGTCCTGCAGCAGATGTTCGAGCAGACGGCTCGCTTGCATCAGCAGTTCCTCACCGGCCAGGAGCAGGCGCTGGCGACGCTGGAACGGCTCGCGGGGGGGAGTGTCGTACAGGAAACAGTCGCTGTAACACCGGTTCCCGCAGTCGAAGCTCCCAGACTTCAACCACCGGTCCCCGTGTTCCAACCGGCCGCAGTAGTCAAACCCGCGAACCCTGCTCCGCTTCCTACCCCGGCCGCTCCTCCGACGGCCGCATCCAATGCTCTTTCGTCCGCCGTGCTGCAAATCGTCTCTGAGAAAACCGGCTACCCCACGGAGATGCTACGGCCGGAGATGAGCCTCGATCACGACCTGGGGATCGATTCGATCAAGCGAGTAGAAATCCTCTCGGCCTTGCAAGAGCGGCATCCGTACCTGCCCGCTGTCACGCCCGATCAACTGGGCACGCTCCACCGCCTCGACGACGTCATTCAACTTCTCAGTCAGGCCAACAACGTCGATTTCGCGGATTCGCCCCCGCCGTCGCTCGCGGTTTCGCAGTCATCGCCGGAAGCAACCCTCTCCCTCGAGTCCCCGCGCGCGATTCCCTTGACCGATTTCGGCCGCCGGCTGTCGATCGCGTCCGGCGCGACGTTCTTGATTACCGACGACGGCGGCGAACTTTCGGCGCGGTTGTCCCAGGAACTCCAGCGGCGCGGGTTCGCCACGCAGGTTGTCGCGCTGCAGGCTCCCGACCGTTCGCTGCCGGACCACCTCGCCGGGTTGATTCTCATCGCGCCCTGCACTGGGCTGAGCGATACGCATCTCTGGAATGCCCTGCACTGGACGCAGGTCTGCGGTTCATCCTTGCGCCACACCGGCGGCGACGCAGTCTTTGCTACGATCAGCCGGCTCGATGGGCGATTCGGATTTGACTCGGCTGTGCCCGCGGCGAGTTCGTTGAGCGGTGCGCTGGCCGGTCTGGCGAAAACCGTCCGCCACGAATGGCCCGGCGTCACCGCCACGGCGTTCGACATTTCTACAGATTCGCCCAGCGGCGAGTTCATTTCGCAACTCGCGGATCGACTACTGTCGTCGGGCCCGGCGGAAATCGGTTTCACGGCAGATGGCTGGACGCAGGTCGAACTCGATCCCCGCGACGTGTCGGCTCCAGCAAATCCGCCGATTCAACCCGGCGATCTGGTGCTCGTCACCGGCGGAGCGCGGGGCGTGACGGCGGCGTGTGCGCTCGCCGTCGCAAACGCCTGGCGTCCGCGGCTCGTTCTCTGCGGCCGCACGCCGCTAGCAACGGACGAACCCGCGTGGCTGGACGGACGTCATTCCGCGGCCCAGATCAAATCGGCGCTCGCTCAATATCGGCCGGCGGGAACGCCATTGCGGCAGATCGACCAGGAATGCCGGCAGATCCTCGCCAATCGCGAAGTCAATGCGACGCTGGCGAGTTTGCAGTCGTCGGGCGTTGACGCCGAATATCTGTCGCTCGACCTGCGCGACAGCGAAGCGGTCGCGGCGGCGCTGAGCGACGTGCAACGCCAATACGGCCCGCTGCGCGGCGTCGTGCATGGCGCCGGCGTGCTCGAAGACCGCCGCATCGAAGACAAAACACACGAACAATTCGGCCACGTCTTCGCCACAAAAATCGTCGGCCTGCGGAACGTGCTCGCGTCGCTTGAGCCGGACGAACTGCGGTTTCTGGCTCTCTTCTCGTCGTCAACGGGGCGCTTCGGCCGCACGGGGCAGGTCGACTACGCGATGGCCAACGAGGCGCTCAACAAGCTCGCCGCCGAGTTCCAGATGAACCACCCCCGCTGCCGGACGAGGTCGTTCAACTGGGGCCCGTGGAACGGCGGTATGGTGACCGATTCGCTCAAGCCTCTCTTCGCGAAGGAAGGGATCGGCCTCATCCCGCTCGACGCCGGCGCCGACCTGCTCGTCCGCGAACTGGAACGCGAGACGGGAACGGTGGAACTCGTCGTCCTGGCGAAGCTGGCGGGAAGTGCGCAGGCGAAAGGCGAAAGGCAGAAGGAAGACGTTCCTGCCTCTCCTTCCAACCCCCAACCTCCAACCCCCAATACCCAACTCACATCCCTCGTCCTCGATATCGTCTCCGAGAAAACCGGCTACCCCGTCGAGATGCTCAAGCCGGAGATGTCGCTCGACCACGACCTCGGCATCGATTCCATCAAGCGCGTGGAGATTCTTTCCGCGCTACAGGAACGCCGGCCCGAGTTGCCCGCCGTCACGCCGGAACAGTTGCAGACGCTGCATCGTCTCGCCGACGTGATCGCGCTCTTGGAAGGAAGTGCGCCGGCGGAAGGCGGAAACCGGAAGGAAGAGGCTCCTGCTGCTCATTCCAATTCCCAACACTCAACCCTCAACCCTCAACTCTCAACCCTCGTCCTCGACATCGTCGCCGAGAAAACCGGCTATCCCGTCGAAATGCTCAGGCCCGAGATGTCGCTTGATCACGACCTCGGCATCGATTCCATCAAGCGCGTGGAAATCCTTTCCGCGCTACAGGAACGCCGGCCCGAATTGCCTGCCGTCACGCCGGAGCAGTTGCAGACCCTGCATCGCCTCGCCGACGTGATCGCCCTGCTGGCGGGAAATGCGCAGGTGGAAGGTGGACGGCGGAAGGAAGAAGCCCTTCCGACTTCCGCCTTGGCTCTTCCGCTCTTTGCCCAACCTGCAACCCCCAACCCACAACCTTCCCGCAGCGGCTGGGAACGCACGCTCTCCGTCGCCGGGCATCCGTATCTCGCGTCTCACGTTCTCGGCGGCAAGGCCGTGCTGCCGACGGCGATGATTCTCGAAATCCTGGCTCACGCGGCGATGCACCATCATCCGGGACTCGAATTCGCCGGGCTGTCGAACCTGCGGATCTTCAAGGGCGTGCGTCTCGATTGGGACGAACGGCTCGTCCTGCGGGCGCTGACCGACAAAGCCGTGCGGCAAGGCAGCGACTTCCAGATTCCGACGCGGCTGGCGGGCAGCGCCGACAACCGTGAAGTGCACCACGCGGAGGCCACGATCTCGTTGAGTGCGACTCGCCGGCGCGCGGCGGAGAGCCGATTGCACCTTCATGGCCGCTACACGGCGACTCCTGTCAACTGGTACAACGACCTCTTGTTCCACGGCTCGTTGCTGCAGGGGTTGGTATCGATCGAGCGACTGACGTCCGAGGGGATCGTCGTCCAAGCGCAGTCGGCGCCGCCGCCGACCCAATGGCTGGCCGATGCGTGGCGGGGAAGCTGGCTCGCCGATCCGCTGGCGATCGACGTCCTCTTGCAGGCGATCATCGTCTGGACGCAGACCGTGTGCGGTCGGGCGTCGCTGCCGACGGCGATCGGGAGCTATCGCCAGTTCCAGCGGACGTTCCCGGCGGACGGCGTGCGAGTCGCCGTGCGAGCCGAACGAAAGAACGACGCGACGGTCGTCGCCGACGCCGAGATTCTCGACGCCCGCGGCACGCCGGTCGCGGACTTCGCGGGCATCGAATACGTCCTCGACGCGCAGCTTACGGCAGCGTTCGGGCGGAATCGGTTCGAGTGATCGGCTCGGCTGTCGACAGGCTGCGGACCGTATCGCCGAGACGCAGACGGTATTCGTCGCTGCCGCGGCGGACGGTCGCCTGATTCGCGGCGATGCCGGTGATCACGCCCGAGATGTCGGCAATCTTCAGTTCGTCGCCGACGCGCAGGATCGACTTGCGGTTCTGCGACCTATCGAGCAGCCAGAGTTCCGGGGCTTCGTTGACGCTGCCGACGGCGATGACGACGGTCTGCTTCGCCGTGTCCTCGGCGACTTTCAGCGAAACCGTGGCCGTGGACGACGCCGGCGGCGCGCCGTCGTCAGTCGCCGTGATCGAAATGGCGAGCGGTCCGAGCGCCTGATCGTCGCCCGGCGTCCAGGTGATCTCGCCGGTCGTTTCGTTGAGGACGCAGCCGGACGGGACCGAACCGCCGAACTTGTAGGTCAGCTTCTGTCCGTTGTCGTTATCCTTGGCTTCGACTTTTTTCTTCCAGGGCAGGCCGCGATAGACCGTTTGCGGCGCGAGCGACGGGAAGCGCGGCGTCGAATTGGGTTCCGCGAATTTCAGCGCCAGCTCTTCCGAGACGACGCCGTTCGGTGCGGATGGATGCTTCACTTCGACCGTCGCGGTGTATTCGCCCGCGGGGAAGTCTCGTTCCGCCTTCCAGACGAGCTGGCCCGTCGTCTCATTCAACGTCAACCCGGCGGGAATTGCGCCGACGAAGCGGTATTTCGGTTCGCCGCGAGCCGGGTCGAAATCGCGGGCCGCGATCGAGAAGTCCCAGCGGCGGCCGCGAATCGCCAGCGGCGGCGAGAACGGGCCGAATTTGAAATCGTACTCCATCGGCGGCGTCGGTTTGACGAAGACGTTTGTCCGCACGAACTCGCGGAACTCTTCGCGGCCCAGCGGAGTCACGTCGCGGGCGACTTTCACCAGGCTCAGCGGCGCTTTGGCCGGATGCTCGGCCGGTTCGGTCCGCTCCACGCCGCGGGCCACCGTCCACGTGCGACCATTGAAGCTCGTCACGTCGAGCAATTCGCGATCGAGCCGGATGCGGAAGGGCGCCTTATGCGGAAAGCCAGTCCCCGCGGAGACCGTCAGTTCGGTGGCCGACGGCCCCAGGTCGTCCGCCAGATTCGTGCGGGGGAACATTGGTCCCCGGGCCGGCACGCCGACGAGCGCCAACGCGTTCGCTTCGAGCGTGAACCGCACCGGCGGATCGCCGATGACGTCGTCGCTGCTGATCTGCAACCGGCCGACGCGGTGCAACAGGTCGGTCCGATAGAACCGGTCGAGCAGTTCGGCGAGTTGCGACAACCGGCCCTCGCCGTCGATCTGCACGACGACTTCGAGATAGACGTTCTTCCGCGAGATGGAGCGCGGCACCACGGTGATCTCGTCGAAGCCGACGGCGTGCGCCAGTTCCGTCAGCCACGCCGTGTATTGTCGATGCGCTTCCAACGCCTCCGGACGGGTCCGCTTGCCGGCATCGGGAGCGAAGCTCTTCGCCTGCCACGCCATCATCTTCGCTTCGGCGAGTTCGATCGCCGTGAGCTTGTCCTCTTTCTGGCCGACGCGGTCGCGTCGCTCGGCGACCTGATGTCGCAAATCGCGCAACGGTTCCAGGAACAGACGATCGCCCCACACGCTCCCCTGCCACAGCAGCACAGCGGCGATCAATCCCAACAACAGTTGTTTCTGACGCGTCGGCATCAAGGAGTTTTGGCTTGAGGCTTGAGGCTTGAGGCTTGGGGGACCGCCGCCGGTTTTGCCAGCAGGTTGGCGTTGATTTCGAAGCGGTAGGCGTATTCGTCGTCGTTGCTCGTTTGCGTCAGTTGCCGCGGCTGGAGGCTGTAGCTCTTCGAGTCGATCATCCGCTGCTGGAGTTGCAGCACGTCTTCCCGCGACTTGGCGTTACCGGTCGCCTGCAAGTTGCCGGCGGACTCTCCCTGCCCGGCGGTGAAGGCGTACTGCGAAAGGTACATCCGGTCGGTCCCCTCCATCAGTCCTTCGAGAGCCGACATCTGCTGCAATTGATTCCGGCTCGCGGCCTGCCACTGCGAAATCTGGTTGGCTGCGGCGAGCGTCGCTTCGCCGGGCTTGATCTTGCTGTCGAGATCGATCTCCCGCTGCTGGAGCGCGTCGAGTTCCCGCAGCAGGCTGCCGCGAGTCCCTTCGACCACGCCGAAGAACAGAGCCGCAACCAGCAATGCCGCCGCCGCGCCGACGGCGAGGCGTTGCTTCCGCAAATTGACTTTCGCGGGCGGTTGCCGGGGATGCAGAAAATCGAATGGCGCCGTGCGGTGGTCGGCCTCCGCGGCCGCCAATCCGATGAGCGCGGGACTCAATTCCTTCGCTTGCGTTTCGCGGATCGCAGAAATTCGAGCCGCATCCACGCGCTCCGCCGGCGCGCCGATTCGTTCATTCAACGCGGCGAGCAACGCGTCGTCGGCCGTTCCGACGACGTAGGCCCGATCGATTTGCAACTGCGGGTGCAATCGCTGGGCGGCGACGATCGTCCGGCTGATTTCCGGCAGCAGCGCCAGGTTTGACGCCGTGTCCCCTTCATGCGGCAAGCGGGCCGAGTGGGCGTACTGCAGGCGGTTGTTCGTGACGATGACGAGTTCCACCCGCTCGTCGTTCAACCATGCTCCGAGCATCGTCTGCGGGGCCGGTTCGTTTTTCGGCCGCGAAACGTGTGCGATGAATTCTGCCAGACCGATCGAACTGAACGTGATCGCCGCCGGGGCGAGTCCGGCGGCCCGCAACACGGCCTGCACGCCGTCGACCTGTGCACGGGAGGCGGTGAGCGCCAGCACCGGACGGCCATGCCCGCCGGGCGATTTTTCCAAGGGCAGATAATCGAGAGCGAGTTGTTCGAGCGGAGTCGTCGAACGCGCGGCGGCCTGGAATTTGACAAGGTCCGGCAGTTCCTCGTCGGGAACATCCGGGACTTCGAGATGCCGCAGAATGACGTCTTCCCGCGAGAGGCAGACGATCACCCGTTCGGGCGGAACGGCGGGGTTCTTCAACAGGCCGCGGAGCTTGTCGCCGGCCTGGGCCGGGGATTGGAGCGGATCGAATTCGGCAGGCCAAGCATGGCTGAACGCTTCCTGCACGCGCACGGAGCCGTGTTCCGACTCCGCGATGCATCCGCAGAGTCGGCGGCGTTCCCACTGCAACAGGACGATCTGTGCCATGCCGTAATTGTTCTTTCCAGAGATATGCGTCAATTCATCATGGTGCCGGGCCTCTGGTCGATCAAGGCGGATCAACGGGCCGAACCAACTCCCTTGGGGGAACCGATACTGCGAACCGTTTCTGCGGGGGCGTTGTCAAAAGGCAACGGACATCGTTGGTTCGCGAAGCGCAAGCGTTCAGGAACGACGAACCTTCTTGCAGTCATTCCGCCGAACGGATTACGATCCGTAGACCATATTTAACCCCTGTCCGCTCCCTCGGTTTCTGAAGTTTTCCCGTCCCGCTGCCTCCAACCCCCAATCTACCTATGCCCCGTTCGTCCGATCCGTTTGACGCTTTGCGCGAGGCCGTGCGGCTTTCGCCGGACAATATCCCGTTGCGGCAGCATTTGGCGGAGCAATTGTTGTCGTCCGGATTCGCCGATCAGGCCGAGGCCGAGTTCCGCAAAGCGCTCACGCAAGCGCCGCAGAACCGCGAGTTGAAAGTCGGCCTCGCGCGGGCCTTCTTTCAGCAGAGCAAGGACAGTGCGGCCCTCGTCATCGTCGAGGACCTGCTGAAGCAGATCGATCCGCCGGCGGAGGCGTATCTCCTCGGAGCGCGATTGATGATTCGGGCCGGCGACATTCCGCGGGCGGTCGCTCAATACAAAGCGGCCATCGAATCCGATCCTGATCTCGCCGACGCCGAACTCGCGGGCCGCCTGGGCATCGACGCGTCGCCCGACGCCGAAGTCGTCGACGGTCGGATTCGCGCAGGCTACGAGGAAGCGGGCGGCGAGTTCGAAGTCCAGATCGAGAAGCCCAAGATCAAGTTCGCAGAGGTCGGCGGGATGGAGCCGCTCAAGGAAGAGATCCGGCTGAAGATCCTCTACCCGCTGCAGCATCCGGAGCTCTACAAAGCGTACGGCAAAACGATCGGCGGCGGCATTCTGATGTATGGCCCGCCCGGCTGCGGCAAGACGTATCTCGCCCGCGCCACCGCCGGTGAACTCGGCGCCGGCTTTTTGTCGGTCGGCATCAACGACGTGCTGGAGATGTGGATCGGCAGCAGCGAACGCAATCTGCACGAGCTCTTCGAGCAGGCCCGCAGCCACACGCCGTGCGTTTTGTTCTTCGATGAAGTCGATGCGCTCGGCGCTCGCCGGTCCGACTTGCAGCACAGCGCGGGGCGGCAATTGATCAATCAGTTTCTCGCCGAGATGGACGGCGTGAACTCGTCCAACGAAGGGGTGCTGATTCTCGCTGCGACGAATGCGCCGTGGCATCTCGATCCGGCGTTCCGCCGACCGGGGCGCTTCGATCGCATCCTCTTCGTGCCGCCGCCAGATCAAACGGCTCGCGCCGAAGTCTTGCGGATTCTCTGCCAGGGGAAGCCGCTGCAAGATGTCGACTTCGATCATCTCGGCAAGAAGACACCGGAGTTTTCCGGAGCCGATTTGAAGGCCGTGCTCGATCTGGCCATCGAACAGAAATTGAAGCAGGCGTTCAAGGACGGCGTGCCGAAACCGCTGACGACCGCCGATCTCGCGAACGCCGCGAAGACGCTGCGGCCGACGACGAAGGAGTGGTTCAGCACGGCCCGCAACTACGCGCTCTACTCGAATCAAGGCGGGACATACGACGACATCTTGAAGTACCTGAAGATGTGACGTCCCCCGAAACCGCGGGGCCGCGCCCCCGCGGTTCTGACTCAGTTCCCACCGGGTTGCCAAAGAGCACTGGACGAAGATCGTCCCCTCACCTGACCGGGCGGCGTTGCGCAACAAAGTGTTTGCAAACAGGCGCCCGGCCGAGGGTCGCCGCGCGCCGCATATCGCCGCTTAGTTGACGCTTAATGACGCCTTCTCGACTCTTAGTTGACGGTTATCTGCCGCTTGGCGTGCTGTGGCCTACTACGAATCAGCGAAGGCCGCAATTTGCGGGTTTGTGCACACAGCCGCTTTCCCGCGCCCGCCCACCTTGACGTAGCCACGTTAAGTCTGACAATTGCCCTGTGGATTCACTGCACTACAGGAGCAAGCGATGAATGCCAGGGGGCAGCTAAGCCAGGAAGAGATTGCGAAAGTAAAGGCGTGGATTTCTGAGAACCGCGAGGACGCTTCGCGGTGCCCATTTTGCGGTTGCAACGGCGATATGGATGTCGCCCCGCACGTCGTGCAGCTTTCGGCGTGGCGTCCGAAATCGTCAGACAAGCGAACGCTAACTTATCCGGCAGTGATGTGGGCATGTTTGAGATGCGGCTATATGGCGTTGCTCAATGCGTTAATCGTTGGCGTGTTGGAGACGAACGCCGAAGACATTCTTCAGCCTGTGGAAAAGCCCTCTGACGAGGAGAAGTCCAATGGCTGATCCGAACTGCAATGACCCCAAAGAGAGCGGACAGACAAAAGCGCCGCGCAATAGAAGAAAATTGGCCGGCGCTTCGCCAAGCGGTGCGGTCTACAGACAAACGCACATGGAGCGGGACGTGAAAATATATCCGATAGACGAAACCGGGATGAAAATGCTGGCGATGCTGAACGACCTCAGCACGTTCTTCTTTTCAGCGGCGGTGTTCTGCGCGACCACGGCGTTCGACCTGTGGTCTGGCATTGAAATCGAGAACAGCCCAGCCGAAAACGCTAAGCACGAGATGGGGAAAATTGAATGGGTATGCCTTGTCCTCGGCATCGGTTGCTTCTTGGCGGGTTGCTATGCCGTTTGGTCGCGAAACACGGAGATCAGCAGAATCAAGAGGGAGTCGCGGGAAGTGACCATTAACTAACCAGTTCACGATGCGGCAAACGGCGTCCGTTCGATTGAGTCAGAATCCGCTGAAAAAAGTGATCGTTCCGATCCTTCCGCGAGTTGAAGCGGGAATCGAATTCCGAGAGATACCGATGAAGATGCTTCTTGCTAATGCGGTGAAACGAACCGATGCAGGCGCGGGCAAACAGGCTCCACGCATTCTCGGCACCGTTGCAATGAACGCCTCCCGGCGACACGAACCAGTCGGAGTGATCGCAGACGCCGTGGCTACGGCACATTTCGCCGAGTTGGTTGTAAGACTTCAGCTGATCGGTATGCAGGTCCGTGTTCTCCATGTCGATGTAGTTCTCGGCGAACTCAATCATGGTCGCCTTGCGAACGTTCGGAATGTGCGCCGTGCGAATCTTGCCGGTGCTGGACTCCACGGCACCGAGAACAATCGGACGATCCGTGGCGCGGCCATTCTTGCTCTTACCCGAACCACGGCGGGGCGGGCCACCAGCGAAGTGCTCGTCCATTTGGACGATGCCGCTGAACAGTTCCGTGCCATCTTCACGCATCGCTTCGCGGATTCTGTGACACATGTGCCAGCAGCATTCCTGCGAGATTTTGAGTTCGCGGTTCATCTCCAGCGACGACTTGGACTTCTTGGCGTTCAACAGGATGAAAATCGCCATGAACCACTTTTTCAGTCCAATGTGCGACTGGTGGAAAATCGTGCCGCTCGTTGCCGAGAACCGGTAGCGACAACCAAGACACGTCCATTGGCGACGCTTCGGAAGCACGCTCACGCGAGCGCAGTTGCACTTCGGGCATTGAACGCCGTCTGGCCAGCGAACGCGAATCAAGTGTTGGCGGCACGCTTCGTCATTGGGGAATTGTTCCAACAGTTCAAACAATGTCATCGAACTCGCCTTGAGGCTGCGGCGGGTTCGCGTACAATTCGGTTTACCAGACGCGATTGGGCGAACCAGCCTGATTGTGTTGCCCGTCAGTCGTTAGCGCGACTGGCGGGTTTTCTTTTCATGTCGTAAGTGTAGCCACACTTACTCAGGAGTCAATAGTCGTGGCCACAAAAATCGGATTGACAATCAAAAAAAACGTAGCTACGCTTACTCGGATGGGAAGGCCGATGCTGCCAGACGACGAGCGCCGCGAGAAGCCGCTTAGAATCCGCATGTCGGATGAAGAGCGCGAGCTTGTCGATAGAGCCGCCGAGGCGACTGGCCAGACCACATCTCAGTGGGCGCGGGACATTCTTGAGCGCGCCGCCAAGAAGCAAGTTGGCGACGAGAAGCGACCCAAGAACTAGGTCGGAAGTCTGGGCGATTCGTCCATGATGCTGTCGTAACGCATCGGCGGCGGTCGCAGATCACCCTATTCGGGAGGCGAGCCGTGTATTTATTGCGTTTGGCTCAAGGCGTTGCCAGGTTTGTTGGCGGCCTTTTTGGCGCGATTTGGAAGTCGCTTCGCACGCCGTATCCAGTCCCCCCTTACGATTCCGAATGGGAAAAGGACTACGAGTGGTATCAGACTTTTCAGCCCAGCAAAGACACCGGACTTTACTCTCGGCTGAAGGACGATGCGAGCGAACGCTACAAGGAGCTTGTCGAAGTCTTTAACTCCATCGACTCAAAGGCGGAGTGGGTTTTCGGCATTGCCATCGGCGGATTGGCCGGTGTCTTTGCTGCAGTATTGCCGTGGAAACTACCGTTTCTGTCCATACTTCCCACGGTAGCCGCGCTCTTGGTCACAATGTGGGTCGCGCTTCGGTGCCGGATTCCGAACGACCGCCCGGCACCGATGACAGTGCAGCGCATGATGAAGTTGGTGGAAACGTACCCCGCCGAGTTCGACGGCATTTATAGCGCCAGCACACACATGGCAATCGAGGGACTCAAGCGCGTGAATAAGTGGAAAACGCTTTTGGTTCGAGGAGCGGTTTACTCACTTTTGGTTGGCGCGCTGGGCTTCATCTTTCCTTTGGGTTTCCTCGAAATTCAACGTCACCGGGACGCGGCTTCCAACCGTTCTAAATCATGTCAATTGGCGGTGGACGCTCGGCAGGCGGCGGCGTGGGTGTGGGATTGGGAGTGGCGGGCGTCGGATTCGGCGGCGAAGAAGAACCAGAACCAGGATCAGACATTGATGGCTCCCTGAGAGACAGTCGCCAGGACAAGGCGTAGCCACATTATGTCAATCAGGATACGGACTTACAACAGTGTGTGCACAAACCCGCAAATTGCGGGCCGCGTTGATCCTGGCGACGGCGTGGCATCTGCGAGATCGCGCCGCCTATGCGGGCGCGTGCGTCCTGTTCTGGAGCGGGGCGGCGCTGATTCCGCTCGTCACCGTGAAAACCGCTGCGGCGCGTACGATCCTGGCGCTGGTCGCGGCCAGCTATGCGATCACCGGCGTGCTGACTGTCCTTACGCTGTGTGATCCGCCGCGAATCGCGATTTCGCCCGACATCGTGTGGCTGCACTGGCTCGCGGCACTGTGCGTACCGGTGTCGCTGTGGATCGTCAGTTTGTGGGAGCCGGAGGAATAACGGCGAGCGGCGCGGCGTCAGGCAATCGCTCGACTCGAACTACGATGCGAACGCCGCGATTTGAAATGCGACGCCGTAGTCGATGAAGTCCTCTTCGGGAATCGGACGGTTGCGGACGACGCGACCGGGCATCCAGCGAATCAGACCATCGGGCCGTTTCAGCCCGATCGATACCACCAGGTCGACGATGGGGACCAACGCAACGAACCCGATGCCTCCCTGCGAGAGATTGTAAGCCCAGGCGGGAAACGTGGTCGGGTGGTCTTCGCTCGGCGGCGGGCCTTCGGGCGACACCAGGCAGACCAGAATCTGCCCCTGAAAGTCTTTGCGGTCGTGCTTCCGCACGCGCTTGTACTGGGTCTCCGTCCGGTTCTCTGACGCCGACAATTTGTCGAGGATCCGCTTGAGCGAACGGTTTTCCCGCTCGGTGTATTGAGGGATTCCAATGGCCGGCATGATGCGCTCGCTACAGCGGTGAGATTACACCGGTTGAGAGACAAAGGCGTCCAGACGTTCCAGTTCCTGCCGCACGGCATCAAGGAAATGTCCGGCGGCGTCGACTTCGTTTTCCTGTACCAGCCGGGTGATCACCTCGGCGACTTTCAGCAGCGCGCTGCTCGTGTCGACGCGGCCCGCCGGCGCACCCTGAATCGCTTCCAGCGTGGTCTTCAGCAATTCGGGATCGATGGGCTTGAAGAGGACGTCGACGAAGCCGATGTCTTTCGCCAGCCGGATTTTCTCGACGTCCTTCAGCGGAGATTTCTCCTGGCCTGGACGCACGGCGGTCATCAGCACGAAAGCCGGCGCAGTCCTCCGGAGGCGCGACGACTGTTTGAACAGCTCCACGCCGTCCATTTCCGGCATGATCAAGTCGGTGAGCACGATGCCGATCGTCGGATCTTCTTCCAGGACCTGTAGCGCCTGCGCGCCGGATTCAGCCGCCAGAGATTTGAAGCCGAATTTTTGCAACAGCCGCGTGTGGTAGTGCCGCGAGTATCCGACGTCGTCGACCACCAAAACCTTCATGAAGTCACTTTCCAGAGCGCAAGGAAGAACAAAGAGATGATGGGCAAAGAGAGACTAGCGGTGCGACGACAGAAAATGGGTCACCGCCACATCGAGCTGAGCGAGCGAAGATTTGAGCGCGTCGAACAGCAGCGGCGCGTCCTCCAGGGACTGGTTCTTGCCGCTGAATTCCAATTCCCGCGCGAGGTGATACGGACGTTTGGTGGAGAACGTGCCGATCGACCCTTTGAGCGTGTGAGCCACGAGCGCAATGCGGTCCCCGTCCCGGACGGCCACGGCGTCGGCGAGTTCTACCAGCAGCCGGTCGCGGTTCTCCGCGAACAGTTCCGCCAGTTCCCCGAGCAGCTCCAGATCGTCGCAAGCCCGATCCATCGCCTCCGCGGGGTCGAAGATCTCGGACTCGGAAAGGGAAGCAGTGACTAGCTCCGACATCACGTCGTCCTCACGCCGAGGGATGAAAATCCCGGGTTTGGTGTGTCCGAGGGACTGCGCAACGAGACGTGTTGCACTTTGGAAACGTAGCTTCCAATCGTCCGGGTCTTCACAAAATTCTTGGTGCGGAACGACTGGCTGACGCGGCGTTTAGAAGTTGCCGTCCGGTTATGCCGGTCGTAGGACGCCGGAGGAAAGACGCATCAGGGGAGCTCGATAGGCCAGTTCATGCCGGAGGTGAAACCCCCATCCACGTAGAGGATTTGGCCCGTCAGAAAGGCCGAGGCGGGACTGGCCAGAAAGATCGCCGTGCCGACCATGTCTTCCGGCACACCGAGGCGCCGCAGCGGCGTGTTGGGGATGCCCCAGGCCTGCATCGTCGGCTCGGACCAGAGCCTCTGGGTCAGATCGGTGAGGACGAATCCCGGCGCGAGCGAATTGACGCGGATGCCGTGCGGACCCCATTCCATCGCGAGACCGCGGGTCATCATGCCGATGCCGGCTTTGCTCATGGCGTACGGCAGCACGCCGCGCAGCGGCGCGTAGGTGTTCAGCGATTCGATGTTGATGACCGTTCCGCCGCCGCCGCGGGAAATCATGTGCCGGCCGGCGGCCTGCGCCAGGAAGAACGCCCCGCGCAGATTGATGTTCACAATGTAATCGTACTCTTCGACGGTGTACGTCTCCGACCGCTTGCGGATGTTGACGCCGGCAACGTTCAAGAGCGAATCGACGCGGCCGTGCTTCGCCACGACCTGTTCGACGACCTCGCCGGCTTTCTCGGCTGCAGCGACGTCGCTGACGACGAAATCGACCGGATGCCGGCCGGTGGAAATCTCTTTCGCCGTCGCGGCGAGCGTGTCCTCGTTGCGCCCGGTGATGACGACTTTCGCCCCGCGCTCCGCGAACTCGCCGGCGAGCGCCCGGCCGATTCCCCGGCTGCCCCCGGACACCAGCACCACCAGATCGTCGACGGAAAAGAGATCGTTCATGACAGTAGAGTCGAGAGTCGACGGACAAGAGTCAAGAGTTGCGCATGAAGTAGAACGTCGGTGTCAAGCTTTACCGATTGACGCCCGGTGCAGATGGCGGGAGGATGTGGGCGTGCAAAGCATTTTCGCCTCAATACGCAGAAGCAGGTCGGCTCGCAAATTTGCGCGAGCATGGGCATTTCTCTCTGTAGTGAGCGGGATAATGTTTCTTGTGATAAGCGTTTTGCCTCCACTCAATTTGAGTGGATCGGCTTTTCATTATCTATTTAGCGCTTGCCGGCCTGGAATGTGGTTGGCTCATGTGACAATGGGCCGGGCGTGCGGAATAGCCACAACCGAACTTCATCCGCACGCCTTTCTCAGGTATGCTCGCCGGGATGACTTCCTCCCCCATTGAGACGGCCCGGCTCGACAACGGTCTGACGCTGCTGGTCGAAACGCTGCCCGACGTCCAATCGGCCGCGTGGTCGCTGATGATTCCCGCCGGCAGCGCAGCCGAACCGGAGGGAGCGAACGGCGTGGCGGCCACGCTGTGCGACTGGCTCTTCCGCGGCGCGGGGCCGTACTCGAATCAGGAATTGTCCGGCGAGCTCGATTCGCTCGGCATCCAGAATCACGAATCGGTCTCTGCCAGCCATATCACGCTGCAAGGGGCGTGTCTCGCGAAAAATCTGCCGGCGGCGTTCGGCGTTTACGGCGAGATTGTCCAGCGGCCGCTGCTGGAGGAAGAAGAATTCGAGCCGACGCTGATGGGCGTCGCGCAGTCGCTGCAGGCGCTGGAAGACGACCCGCGGCAGAAAGTGATGGTGGAACTCGTCCGCCGCTGCTATCCGCCGCCGTGGAACCGTCCGCCGGAAGGGACGCTGGAGGAATTGGAGTCCATCGCGCCGAAAAAGGTCCGCGGCCATTTCCAGTCAAGCTTCTCACCGCACGACGCGATTCTGGGCGTCGCGGGGAATGTAAAATTTGACGATGTGCTGGCGGTCGTGCGGAAGACCTTCGGCGACTGGCCGGTGCGAAAGCCTCTTCACATCGCGACGGCGCAGCCGCGAGCCGGATCGCGGCACCATTTGCCGCAAGAATCGACGCAGACGCAGATCGGCGTGGCGTACCGGGCGGTGCCCTATCGCGATCCCGATTACTACGCCGCGTGGGCCGCGGTGAGCATTCTCAGCGGCGGCATGAGCTCGCGGCTGCTCGCCGAAGTCCGCGAGAAGCGCGGCTTGTGCTATTCGATTTACGCCTCGCTCCACAGCCTGAAAGACGCCGGCTACGTGCTCTGCTACGCCGGCACTACCAACGAGCGTGCCGCGGAGACCTTGGAATTGACGATCCGTGAATTGCGGCGGTTGCAGGACGGGATCGCCGTCGACGAATTGAGCCGCTGCCGGGCGCGGGCGAAAAGTTCGCTGATCATGTCGCAGGAGTCGACCAGCTCGCGGGCGTCGTCGCTGGCGCGAGACTGGTATTACCTCGGTCGAACGGTGACGCTCGACGAAATCCGCGGCCGGATCGAAGCGTTGACGCCGGACCACGTCGTCGATTACGTCCGCCGCCACCCGGCGGAGGATTTCACGCTGGTGACGATGGGACCGAAAGAACTCGGCGTTTCCGGTTAGCCGCGACGCGAAGGGTTTCCGAGCGGAGCGCTTCGCAAAGCCTCCGCGTCGCGGCTAACCATGAATCACAACATCAACAAACAACTCATGAACTTCCATCACGCTACGCTTGCTAACGGTCTCGATGTCGTCGCGGAGCTCAATCCGGCGGTGCACAGCGTGGCGTTCGGGTTCTTCGTGAAGGCTGGGTCGCGGGATGAGACGCCGGACGTGCATGGCGTCAGCCATTTTCTGGAGCACATGGCGTTCAAGGGGACCGAGCGGTTTTCGGCCGAGGATGTCAATCGCATCTTCGACGACTTCGGGGCCGACTACAACGCGGCGACGAGCGAGGAATCGACGGTGTTCTACGCCGCCGTGTTGCCGGAGTACTTGCCGCAGACGTTCGAGCTGCAAGCGGCGCTGGTGCAGCCGTCGCTGCGCGACGACGACTTCCAGACCGAGAAGAAGATCATCCTGGAAGAGATCGGCATGTACGACGATCAGCCGCACATCGTGGCGTACGACGCCATTATGCAGACACACTTTCAGGGGCATCCGCTGGGCTGCACGATTCTCGGCACGACCCAAAGCATCACCGATCTCACGCCGGACCAGATGCGGCACTATCATCGCGAGCATTACGGGGCGGGGAACATCGTGCTCGCCGTCGCGGGGAACGCCGACTGGGACGACGTGCTGTCGCTGGCGAAACAACACTGCGCCGCGTGGCCGGCGGGCGTCGCTCCGCGGGCGTTGAAACCGGCGGCGGGCGCCGGCGGGTGCCGCGTCATCACGCGAGACGCGTTGCAGATGGAACAGGTGATGCAGATCGGCCCGGCGCCGGATGTGTTCGACCCGCTGCGCTACGCCGCCGAATTGCTGACGGTGATCGTCGGCGACGAACAGAACAGCCGTTTGTTCTGGGGACTCGTCGATCCCGGATATGCGGAGCTCGCCGAGCTGAACTACAACGATTTCGACGATACGGGAACGTATCTGTTCCTGTTGAGCGGTGAACCAGAGGAGACGGCTGAGAATTTGTCTCGCGCCGCGGCGATTCTCGACGCCGTCAACCGCGAGGGGGTGACCGAGCGCGAGCTGCAGCAGGCGAAGACGAAAGTCGCCTCGCGGATCGTGCTGCGCGGCGAGCGGCCAATGGGTCGCTTGTCGTCGTTGGGAGGGAACTGGCTGGCCCGCAAGGAATATCGGACGATCGCCGATGATCTGCGGACGGTCGAAGCCCTCACGCGGGATGACATTCGGCAGTTGCTCGACCGCTTCCCGCTGAAATTGCAGACGACCGTCGGCGTCGGCCCGTTGAGCGAGATTCGCGTCCCTTAGCGGCGTTGCGCAGAATCATCATTTTCGCCGAATTTCTGCAACGCGATCAAAACGAAGCGGGTAGATTCTACCAACACGGTCGCCGTGCGCGCCGAACAGGCGGCGAGGCAGTTTTTGTGATCCGCCTCGTTGCGGACGGCGTTCAGTTCCATTGAGTCGGCGCACGAAAATCGCCAAGATACACGGCGACGCTGCCAGGGAACTCTGCGGCACACTCGAATTCCGGCCGTCGCTGGGGCGGCGGCCGACCCTCTTTCGCTGAAGGATGCACTAGAATGAGACGATTCAGGATGCGGGCGGCATGGGCGTGGACGTTGGCAGCGTGCCTGGCGGTGACGGCCGTTCCGGTCCGGGCGGAGGACGACGATGAGGACGGCGCCGGCGGCGAATCGCTGCTGCCGCGGGAAACGCTCGTCTACTTCTCCATCCCCAGCCTCCCCGAATTCAAGGAGCAGCTCGACAACTCGCTCTTCGGCGAAATGCTGAAAGATCCCGAGCTGCAGCCGTTCATCGACGGCGTGAAAGCGAAGATCGGCGAAGGCGCCGGCGCGATCAAGGACGAAGTCGGCGTCTCGCTGGAAGACATCCTGGCGATTCCCTCCGGCGAAATCACGTTCGCCGCCGTCGAACTCTCCACGCGGAAAATCGGCCTGGTCCTGCTGCTGGAGTACGGCGACCACAAGTCGACGGTCGACACCCTCTTGGACAAGATGGAAGGCGCGCTCAAGGAGATGGGCGGCGAAGTCGAGGGTGAGGACGTGGAAGGCGTCAATATCCGCACCTTCACGTTCCCGTCGGAACAGGACCTGCCGTTCGACAAGATGGCCTACTTCGACCACGACGAATATCTCGTCCTCGCCAGCGATCCCGAGGCGCTCAAGGCGATTCTGGAGCGTTGGGACGGCAAGAGCGACGACACGTTCGCCGAACACGACACCTACAAGTACCTAATGGAAAAATGCGTCGCCGAAGGCCAGGAGCCGGCCCTCAAGTGGTTCGTCAATCCGATCGGCTTGGCGCAGTCGGTCATCGGCATGATGCAGGCGGAATACCCGCAGGCCGGCATGGCGCTCGGCGTGTTGCCGATCCTTGGTTTGGACAAGCTCAAGGCGCTGGGCGGCGCCGGCCTGGTGAGCGTCGATGATTTCGACGGACTGTCCAAGATGTTCATCTACGTCGACCAGCCGACGACGGGCATCCTGAATCTGTTCCAATTCCCCGCCGCGGAACTGGCTCCGCCGAAGTGGGTGCCGGCCGACGTCGGCATGTACTGGGCCATGAACTGGAACGTGGCCAGCGCGTACAGCGCGACGGAGATCCTGTTCGATTCGTTCTCCGGACCGGGTTCGTTCGGGAAGATTATCGACCAGATGGCGGAGCGCGAGGACGGCCCCGGCCTGCATTTGAAGAAGGACGTGATCGATCAACTCTCCGGACAGATCCATGTCGTCATGGGGGAAAGCGAAGCTGAGGATGGCTTGGCGCCGACGCCGAAGATGATGTTCGCGCTCGATCTGAAGAATCCGTCGAAGATGAACGCCGTGCTGGCCAAGGCCGCGAAGTCGGACGGCTTCCGCGGCGAGACGCGCGACTTCGAAGGGACGACGATTTACGACGTGGAAGGGGCCGGGGACGGCAATGCGTCGCTGGCAGTCGCCGAAAAGCACCTCTTCATCGCCACGGATACGGCTCTCTTGGAGAACGCGTTGCGGCCGCGGAGCGAGATGCCCGCGCTCGCCGCCGATCCCGTCTACAAGAAGCTGGCGGCGAAGTTCCCGAAGAAAGCGTCGATGGTGGGCTACCAGAACGGCAGCAGCCAGTTGAAGTCGGTCTACCAGGTGATGAAATCGGGCAACATCCCCGGCGACGTGCCGGAGGACGTCCGCGAATTGATCGGCAAGCTGCCCGACTTCGAAGTTCTCGAGAAGTACCTGCGGGCGAACGGCAGCTACACCGTGCCCGACAAGAAGGGGGCGTTGACCACGTCGTTCACCCTCCGCGATCAGGACTAACCGGCGTTCCCTTCCACGCTTGCAAGTTCGCAGCCGCCGGGACGGTTTTACCGTCCCGGCGGTTTTTTGTTGCATGAATTCGGGCCGGCCGGCGATACCCATTCCCGTTCGTCGGGTTCAATCTGGTATCGTGTAGGACAAATCCCGGCTTCGGTCGATCCGTCAGGGAGCCTCAATCATGCGTCCCATCCAATTGTTCTTCGGCGTTGCAATCTGCTTCCTTTTCCATGCGAATCTCCCGGCGGAAGACGGCGTGCCGGAGGCGAAGGCGTTGTTCCAGAAACTCGACGCCAACGGCGACGGGAAACTCGTCGCCAAGGAAGTTCCCGAGGAGCAGACGCGCTTCTTCGAACGGCTGCTGCGGAACGAAGATAAGAACAAAGACGGCGAGCTGTCGCTCGACGAGTTTCTCGCCGGGCACAAGTCCGACGACGGACCCGGCTTGCCGTTGAACGGCCTCGGCGGACCCGCCCGCGGCCGCGGCGACCTCAAGCAGCGGTTCGAAATGCTCGATCGAAACAAGGACGGCAAAGTCACCCGCGACGAAGTTCCCCCCTTCGCCCGCGAACGATTGCAGCCGTTGTTCGACCGGCTCGGCAAGGATGAAATTTCACTCGAAGACTTCACGCGGATGCAGCGGCCCCCCGGTGGTGAGCGCCCGGGGATGGAGCGCGGCGAAGGCGCCCGCCCGCGCGGACCATTGATCGCCCGTTTGCTCGACGCCAACGGCGACGGCCGCATCAGCAAAGCCGAGTTGGCCAAGGCCGCCGATTTGTTCGAGCAACTCGATCAGAACCAGGACGGCGAGTTGGACATGTTCGAATTGCTCGGCCCGCCGCCGGACGGACCGCGGCCGCGCGGCCCGGAAATGGAACGGGGCGAAGGAGGCCGGCCGGATCGTCCATTCTTCGCGCGGATGGACGCCAATCAAGACGGCAAGCTCACCAAGGACGAGTTGCCCGAACGCTTGCGCGACCGGTTCGATCAGCTTGACCGCAACCAGGACGGAACCCTGTCGCCCGACGAACTCCCCGCGGGCCCCGGCCGGCGACCCGAGTCGCCCGACAGTCCCGCACGTCCGAAACGGCCGGCGGCGGAGTAATCATTTTCCGAGCGGGGGGCGTGAGCCCCCTGGTTCAGCGTCCACAGGGGGCTTACGCCCCCCGCTCAGTGGACTCAAAACAAAACGGCTCCGCATCGGTTAGGATGCGGAGCCGTTGAATTCAAGCACTCGGCGAACAGCGAAACGCTATTCGATTTCCTTTGACTTCTTCGCTTCGGCCGTCTTCTTCTCGTCGGACTTCTTCTTCGGCTTGGTCTGCTCGGCATCGGCCGTCGGCTTCGTTTCGGCGGGCGGCGCGGCTTCGGTCGCCGGGGCCGGCTTCACTTCGGTCGACGTCTTGCGGGTCTGCAGCGCGAGGATCACGTCGTTGGTGATGTCGCTGCCGGGTTCCACGCTCAACAGCAGCGCGTCGTTCTTCGGAATGACGATGCTGAAGCCCTTCTTGGCGGCGATTTCCTGCGCCACCGGGCGGACGACCGCGCGGAACTGAACCTTCAGCTGGTTCTCGAACTTCGCGAGCTCGGCCTGGGCCTGGTTCTGCATCATTTGCCGTTTGGCGTTCGCCGTGGCCGATTCCTTCTGAATCTTCCGGGCTTCTTCCGCCGGAACCTGCTCCGGATGCTCGGCTTTGACTTCTTCGATCAGCGTTTTGAGTCCCTCGGTCAGCTCGGTGTCGGCCTTGACGAGGGCGTTGTTGAGCGAGACCTTCTTCATCTTGAGCATGTCGTCGAGGCGGGCGCTGACGCCGACCGCTTTCGCGATCTCATCCAGGTCGACGACCGCGAGTCCGCCCTTGGCCGAGCTCGCCGATCCCTGCCAGCCGCAACCGATGACCCCCGCCAGCGAGCCGGCGAGGACGCAGCACAGTCCCCAGTGACGCATGAAAACCTCCTTGTTTTGGTGGAATTGTGTGGTGAGTGGCGGGGTTGTAGTTCAGATGCATTCACGCGTCCAGATCAGTTTGGCCGGGGTTGAGGGTTTATGGTTGAGGGTGGAAAAGACGGCGGCCAGATCTGCCCGTCTAGCTCTCAACCATCAACTCTCAACCCCCTTCACCAATCCACCTGTGCCCGCAAGCCGTAGATGTCGGTGGCGGCGTTGGGGAGCGTGAAACCCGATTGGTACGCGCGGATGTAGTTGAACTGGACCTTCGTGTAGCCGTTGAGATGCCAGTTGAGTCCCGCGGTGACGTCCAACAACCGGCCGCCGTTGATGTTGGCGTCGTTCAGGTTGATGTAAGAGCCCCGCAAGGCGAATTCCCAGGCTCCCGTGCCGCTGCCGCAGCCGTTATCGGTCAGGAACGGCGACTTCGGGATGATGCGGTCGAGCACGGCGAACTTGCGGTCGTACGGGCGGCTTTCTCCCGTCAGAAACACGCTGGCGAAGGCGTACATCCCCCAGAACGTCAGTTGCGGCCCGCCGTTCCGCTGGGCGAGCGTCGACAGCTGCGCCTCCGATTGGATCGAGACCGGGCCGTTGACGTACAAAAATTCCGTGCCGACGTTGCTGAAGAAGTGGATGGGAATGGCGCCGGTGTTCACGAACGGAGGCGTGCCGTTGATGATATTGGGAATGGCAATCTTGCTCGTGCCGATGGGACTGTTGGGATAGGATCCCAGCGCTCCGACGAAGGCTTCGGGGATCGTGGCGATGCGCAGCTCGTTGCTCTGCGGGTCGCCGACGTAGTAGCCGCTGCCCAGATGCAGGTAATGCAGGTCGTCGCCTTCCTGCTCGTAGAACGGCAGAAACGTGATGCGCCCGGCCGAGCCGTTGCCGCCGGCATCGCCGATGTCGTTGCCGAACAAGTCTTGTCCTTGCCGAAACGCCGACATGGCCCAGGTCATGGTCTCGTCTTCATTCCAGTCGTAGAACCCGAGGCCGATGCGGCGGAAGGGATCGAACGATTGAAACAGCAGCGAGCGCTCGAGAAACGTCTGGAACCGCACGCTGGTGACCACTTCGAGGCTGTAGGGCTGCTTCCACTGGCCGAAGCGGACGTTGCCGAAGAACGGCACCTTGGTGACTTCGCCCCACACGTCGGCGAACAAGGGCCGGCCCAGGGCGAAATCCAACTGGGCGAAGTAATTCACGTTCTCGATGACGCTGCCGCGCGCCGACAGACGGAAGCGGCGGAAATCGGCCCCGTCCTGCACATTCCCGTTGAGCGCGTGGCTCTGCGGATCCTGGCCGAAGTACATCGTGTCGGCCTGAAAGAAGCCGTTGACGATGACGATGGGATACTTCAGTTGTGGCGGCAGATTGACGGCCGGCGCCGCGCCCGTCGTCGCGGGAGCGGGCGGCGGTTGCGTCCACAGCGATTCGAGCGGCGGCGCGGGCGACGGCGGCAAAGGGATGCGGCTCGCCATCCGGTCCGTCGCATACGGGTCTTCGAGGTACTCGACTTCGGGAGGCTCTGGCGGCAACTCGCCTGAAATCGGCGTGATATGTCGCAGCCGCGCGACTTCGGCTTCCAGTTGCGTCAAGCGCCGCGCCAACGCCTGCGATTCCGTTTCCTGCGCGCACGCCGACTCCAGCAGCCCCTGCCACAACAGCAGCAGGAGGGGCAATACGCAAATGCGGAGCGGAAAATTCACAAGGGACGCCGGCGGCAACCAGGCTGTTGACGGGAGTTTGCGGGCTTGTAGTCCGCCGACAACTGAGCGTCAACGAGTCTCACCGGCCCCACGCCCCCGCGCCAGCAGGCCGCGCAGATTAGAGAAGCGCGACGAGCGATCTTCAATCGTCGGAAGAATTCGGAGCGGCAAAAGTTGCCGATGACGATCCGCCTGCCAGGCTTATTTGCGGAATTGTCCGTTCGGTGGCGTTTCCGCCTTCAAGAGCCATCGGTCGAACCACGCCAGATTCCGCTCCATGCAATCCAGGAGCAGCCGCGGCTCCTCGATGCCGTGCGGCGTGCGCGGATAAACGACCATCCGCGTTTCGCAGCCCTGGCGTTTCAGCGCGTTGTAGAGTTCCTGACCCTGCGACAGCGGCACGCGCTCGTCGCGCTCGCCGTGCTGGATCAACGTTGGCGTGCGGATTCCTTGAATGTGGGCCATCGGCGAGCGCTGGTCGTACACGCTCACTCCGTTCCAATATTCGCCGTGAAAGTAATCCGGCAGGAATCCCGGAATGTCGGCGGTGCCGGTAAAGCTCCGCAAATTGGTGACGCCCGCGCCGACCGATGCCGCCTGGAAACGCGGCGTCTGCGTAATGATCCAACTCGTCATGTAACCGCCGTAGCTCCAGCCCATCACGCCGAGACGATCGGCATCCGCGACGCCGAGTTCGATCACATGATCGACGCCGGTCATCACGTCCTGAAAATCGCCGCCGCCCCAATCGTCGTAGTTGGCATAGCGGAATTTGGCCCCGTAGCCGCTGCTGCCGCGGGGATTTGGCCGCAACACGGCATAGCCGCGATCCGCGAACGCCGCGACCGGATACGTCGCGGGCGAACCATCGAGCGTCTGCGTGAAGACGCCCATCGGTCCGCCATGAATCACCAGCAGTAACGGATACCGTTTTCCCTCGTCGTAGCCCTTGGGATACGTCAGAAACCCTTCGATCTCCAGGCCGTCCGACGATTTCCAGCGAATAATGTCAGTGCGAGGAGGCAGCGGCCAGACGTTCGTTTCCGAGCGCACGGACCTCACGGCGTCCTGAATGCTGCTGACATAGCAAGCCGTCCAGGGTTCAATCTCGGCGACGATGGCTTCGCCCGGTTGCGACAAGGTCTCCCAACCGAAGCCGACGTGCGTGCGACGGGAATTGAGGAACATGCCGCCGAGCGACATTCCCTGCAGCACGGCCGGAGGATCGGACCGGCCGCTCAGTTCAATCGGTTCGCCGTCGAGGGGCATCGCCATCAGCCGCAGTCGCGTACCGCAGGCTTCCGTGTAGAGCAGACGCTCGCCGTCTGCGGACCAGCCAAGCAATTCGGAATAGCGTCCGAAGCCATCGTACGTTTCCGCGAACGCACGCGATTCGCCGCCGCGCACGGGAACCACGCGCAGAAATTTGCGGCCGGCCCACGTCGGCGGATCGTCGCTCGCCAGATAGGCAAGCTGTTTTCCATTCGGCGAAAAATACGGCGCGGTCTCGGCGGCGTTTGCTTTCACCAGCGAACGAATCGTGCCGCTCGACAGCGTCACGAGCGAAATATCGGCCGATGGCCAGTCGTTCGGCCGCGGGCTGAAAGCATGCGAAAACGCAATCGTGGCACTATCCGGCGACCAATCGAACGGCGGCGACGCGGGACGAAACAGATCGCCGCCGACGTTCAGTTCGCCCGGCGTGAGCAGCCGCGCGTCTTTATGAACTGCCGCCGCATCCACATGGATCACGTACAACCGCTGGCGTTTGATGTTCTCGTCGACGACTTTCGCGTCGTTCTTTGCGTCCCGCGCGGCGTGTTCCTCGGGGGTGATGGCATCGAGCGCGGTGAAGGCGATCGTACGTACGTCCGGCGACCATTTGAAACCGCTGATCTCCGTGCGAACGTCGGTCAGCGGCTGCGCTTCGCCGCCGTCAGGACGAATCCGCCAGAGATTCTTCACGCCGGACCGGGCCGAGAGGAATGCGATCCACTCGCCGTCGGGAGACCATTGCGGATCGTCGCAGGAGAATTCGCCCTGCGTCAGTTGGCGCGATTCCGTCTGGCCGACCGTGCCGAGATGGATGTGGGTCCGGTATTCGCTTTTGTCGTCGGCGAGTTCCGCCGTCTTGACGGTGAACGCAGCCCGCGTGCCGTCCGGCGAGACCTGCACGCTGCCGATCCGCTTGATCCGGAGCATTAACTCCGGCGTCCATCGGTCGTTGGGGTTTTCGTCCGCCATGCCGCACACTCCGCTCACTACGAGAATCAACAGGCCGCCCAGCCCGCCAGTTCGCAGCCGAACCATGAGAATGCTCCGTCGAGACGCTGAATCGCAGGACACCGGATCATATCCTCGCCGCGCGCGGTTCTGCTATCTTGTGAGGGAACCGTTCGTTTCTGCCCCCTGGACATCGCCATGATTCGCCAATTCAGCCTCCTCGTCGCTCTGCTCGTTTGTCTGCTGACAGGTCATGTGCTGCGATCCGAAGAACCCGCCGCGCGGCGGGAGCGGGCCGTGCAGTTTCATCTTCGCGCCCAGGAGCGGACCGGGTTGCTCGTTCCGCTCTACGTCTACCCGGCAGACATCCATACCAACAAAGTCTACAACCGGCTGATCGATCTCAAGCGCCGCTACGAGACAGTGCCGATGTGGGTCATCGTCAACCCGGCGTCGGGGCCGGGGAAGGACGTCGACGCCAACTACACGAAGGCCATCGACCGGTTGCAGGGCGCGGGCTGCGTGACGCTGGGCTACGTCTCGACGAGCTACAGCAAGCGGCCCAAGAAAGAGATCGAAGCCGACGTCGACACGTGGCTCAAACTGTATCCGCGGACGCAGGGTTTGTTCTTCGATGAGATGATCTATGAGGACACCGACGCCGGCGTGGAATTCATGCAGAGCCTGAACCGCTACGCCCGCGACGCCGGCTGCTGGCCGGTCGTGGCCAACCCGGGGACCGACACGCCGGGCCGCTATTTCGCCGGCGATTGCGCCGACGTGATCGTCGTCCACGAGGGCGACCAGTGGCCCGCGGAGGCGAGAATGAAGGGCGACTTCTTCGGCGGCTACTCCGACCACCCGCCGTTCACGCGCGCCGTACTGATCCATTCACTGGCCAAGTTCGATCCGAAACCGCTCGGCATGGTCCGCAAATACGCTCGCTGGATCTACGTCACCGACGACCCATACCGTCCGAACGATTC
>CAZDGB010000002.1:0-17018 GCA_964504645.1 uncultured Planctomycetaceae bacterium
ACGGGCCATCGGAATCTCCGGCCGGCGGGGGAAATCGACGTAACAACGGATGAGCATTTATCTTGAGGCCGATGACCAGGGGCGTCAAGCGTTGTCCACGAATCCCGGCTCCGAGGACTTACGGCGACGCTTTTTGCTGGTGCGTGCGCATTTCGTGCGCGCAGCGTGTCGCTCGGTGGCTGCTCAATGGCTGCTGGCTGGCTGTCACTTCACTCGAAGAAGTATTCAAACACAACCAATTCTGCGCAGGCATCGCTGTCTTCCAAACGCTGAGTTGAACCGAAGACTTTTGCCACAAAAAGCACAAAAGGGCACAAAAAAATCGTATCGGATGATGTCGGATCGCCTTCTTTTGCAATCTCTTCTGTGTCCTTTGTGCTTTTTGTGGCCGACAAGACGCCGCGGCTCGTCTCCCGAAGATTCGTTCGAATCGTTATCTTCCGGCCGTTGTGATTTCTCATCGACATTTGTGATGGGGCGTGGCAATTTGACTACGGAAAGTCGTCGCGGCCGGGAAATCCGAACCAAGTTGTGAATAGTCGGCGGTGGGTGGATTGGAGAATTCCGACCCACGACCTACAACTCACAACCCACTTCTCTTTGGAAAGCTCTCATCGTGATCTCGATTGTCTGGCGCATCGCCACGCTGACCGGCGTGATTTCCTGGCTGACGCTCGGCGCCGCCGCCGCCGCGGGCGAGCAACCGACGGCTCCCGTGCGTGAAGCCGCCGCCGCCCGGCCTGTCGCTGACAAAGCCCCCGACGAAGACGTCGCGCCGAAGACGGAAGAGCAGCCGGCCGAAGAGCATCACGAGGAACATCCCGCAAATGCGGCGACTCACGCAGAACACGGCGACCACGCCGAGCACGCGGCCGGCGGGCACAGCGATCATGGTCCGAAGTTGGGCACGCTGATTCCGAAATGGACCGTCGCCCCGTTCGCGATTCTGCTCGCGTGCATCGCGATCTTTCCGCTGGTGAATCCTCACTGGTGGGAACACAACACGAATAAAGCCCTTGTCGTCGCCGTATTGGCGCTGCCGACGGTCGGCTATCTCGCCTCGTGGGGCGCGCCCGGCCTGCACGGCCTGGAACACGCGATGAAGGAGTACGTCTCGTTCGTCGTACTGCTCGGCGCCTTGTTCGTGATCAGCGGCGGCGTGTACGTCCGCGGCAGCCTGAAGGGAGCCCCCGTCCTCAACACGGCGTTCCTCACAATCGGCACCGCCATCGCCAGCGTGGTCGGCACGACCGGCGCGTCGATGCTCCTGATCCGTCCCTTGCTGCGGGCCAATCAGTACCGCAACCGCGTCGCGCACATCGTCATCTTCTTCATCTTCACCGTCTCGAATTGCGGCGGGCTGTTGACGCCGCTCGGCGATCCGCCGCTGTTCCTCGGCTTCCTCAAAGGCGTGCCGTTCGAGTGGACGCTGTTCAAGCTGTGGCCGCAGTGGCTGCTCGTGAACTCCATTCTGCTCGCCGCGTTCTTCGTCTGGGATTCGGTCGTCTACGCGAAAGAAGCTCCGAAGCAGGGTGCAGCGGCGCTCGAAGCCAAAGAACCGTTCGGCATCGAAGGGATGCACAACTTCGCGTTTCTCGCGGCGATCGTCGCCATCATCTACTGTGCCGGCCAGAACATCGGCGGGTTCGGCGCTCCCGGCGAACCGTGGCCGTTCGGTTTGCAGGAATCGCTGATGGCCGCCGTCGCACTCGCGGCGTACTTCCTGACGTCAGGCCAACTGCGGGAGAAGAACCGCTTCAGCTTCGGGCCGATCATCGAAGTCGCCGTGCTGTTCATCGGCATCTTCTGCACGATGATTCCCGCCCTGGCGATCCTGAACGTCGAGGGCAAGAACCTCGGCCTGAGCGAACCGTGGCACTACTTCTGGGCCGCCGGCGTGCTTTCGAGCTTCCTCGACAACGCTCCAACGTACGTCGCCTTCGCCGTGACCGCGGCGGGAACGTTCAACGTTCCGGACGACGGCCGCTACCTGCAGCAGGTGCTGCAACTGGGCGCCGAAGCGACGGCGATCATTGCCGCCATCAGCTGCGGGGCGGTGTTCATGGGCGCGAATACGTACATCGGCAACGGCCCGAACTTCATGGTGAAGGCGATCGCCGAGGAGAACAACGTCAAAATGCCGAGCTTCTTCGGCTACATGGTCTACTCGATCGGCATCCTGATCCCGATCTTCGTGGTGGTGACGTTCGTGTTCTTCAAGTGAGTGGTTGAGAGTTGAGAGTTGAGAGTTGAGAGTTGAATCGGAAGCCCAGGGATTGCGATCCCTGGGCTTCTTTTATGTCTCTGGCATTTTCGCCGCGCTGCGCGGCATAATTTCTGTTGCGGGCTGTTGACGCCGTGAGTTCGAATTCCGATTTGTGAAAGGAACTCCCATGAGCGACGCGCGCGGATGGATTCTGAAAAATGTGGCCTGCGAATCGTGCGGCGGCCACCACGATCTGTTCTTCGAGGAGGAGCCGGAGATCCACCGGGACGTCTACTTCACCTGCCCGATCACCGAAGCCGGCAGCCGCGTGCGGGAACTGCACCAACCGGAGCCGGTCGACGCGCTGATGGAGGAAGTGGTCTACGCCCACGCGACGTGAAACAGTCAAGAGACGAGAGACAAGAGTCGAGAGCCAGCAAGACACCCAGGGATAGCAATCCCTGGGCGTCCAGTTACTCAGAGTATCGGAACCGCCTGTCATCGCGATTCAGTTCTTGATGATTATGGATGCAGCGGAATTGCATGACTGGGTGTCCCGTTACAACTGGGACGATGGGCTTGCGCCGATCTGGCGCATCGTTGAGAGTCCGCGCACCGAGTTTGCAACGGCCCTCATGATCTACTGGCGACTGGACGGTCCGTGGCTGGAACAGGATGTCGACACGACCGACAGCGGTGCAAAATCGTTGCAAGACGCGGTCCGGGACCGGTTGCTGAACGGGTTCTACTCGCGCGGCACCTGCAACTACGACCCAGCCGCCGAGCTATCGCGCACACAGATCTACAAACTCCAGAAGGCGGGACTACCGCCGGTATTGCTCGGGATCGGTCTAGAACACGAGTAAAAAACACGGCGGATTGAAAACTCAGAAGTCATTGGCGAAATCATGTGCTCACGGACTTTCATGCTGTGTTTCTCGATTCTCAGCCTCAGTTCCGTCTTCGCCGAGGACGCGACCAAGGAACTCGAAGGGAAATGGAGCGCGTCGCGGGCGGTGCGCGACGGGAAGACAGTGACCGACGTCGTCGGACACCGGCTGATCTTTTCCGGCAAGAAGTTCCAGATTCATTCCCGGGAAGAGGCGAAGCTGTTGTACGAGGGGACGTTGACCCTCGACCCGAAGGCGGAGCCGGCGGAAATCACGTTCCACCATACTCTGGGCGACTTGAAGGGGAAGACGTGGAAGGGGATCTACGCGCTGGACGGCGACGTCCTGAAAATCTGCGACAACGCGCCGAATCAAGAGAAGCCCCGGCCCGCCGAGTTTGAAGCGAAACGCGATTCCGGCTATGTGCTGATCACGTTCGACCGGCTCAAGCCGTGAAGTTCGGCGTCGTGTTTTCTCTTCGCCCCTGGAGGGAGAAGGTGGCCGAAGGCCGGATGAAGGGGAAGTGACCGACGTGGTATTGTCGGGAGCCCGCAGCGCCAGCGATGGACGCATCGCACATCAATCGCGTCCCTCGCTGGCGCTGCGGGCTTCCTCAATAATTGACGTCGAGGACATCCCCTCACCCCCGGCCCCTCTCCCGCCAGGGGAGAGGGGAGGAGAAAAATCCGCAATCCGCTTCTACATTCCGTAAAGCCGACGCGTAATCTGGACGTCGCTTTCCCTTCGCGAATCGCTCATGATGCCCCCGGAGGTGAAAAATGTTCGCGAACGAAATTCATCGCCTGGCACGGCTGCTCTTGCTGGCGTTGTGGCTGACGCCGTTTGATGTGAGCGATCTCTGCGCCGAACAACCGGACCGGCGGTGGCTCTATTTGCAGACGAACCTGCAAGTCGCGGAGAACGTCGCGTCGACGGAAAAATTGCTGCGGCGCGCGGCGAAAGCCGGGTACAACGGCGTCGTGCTGGCGGATTACAAGCTCAACATTCTCGGACGGGTTCCGCGGCATTATTTCGACCACGCCGCCCAGGTGAAGCGCTGGTGCGAGGAGTTGCAGCTCGAACTGATCCCCGCCGTCGCGCCGATCGGCTACAGCGACGGGCTTTTGGCCCACGACCCGAATCTGGCGGAAGGAATTCCGGTCAAAAACGCGGCCTTCCGCGTCGCGAACGACGGAACGGTCGAACTCTCCCGGCCGGGTCCGTTGCTGCCCGGCGGCGGGTTCGAAGAAGCGACGCAGGACGCCGCGGCCGGATGGCAACTGCAAGACGGCGCCGGCGAGTTCAGCTTCATCGACGCCGAGGTCAAACACGGCGGAGAGCATTCGCTGCGCTGGCAGCGTCCCGCGGGCGACGACTATCTCAACGCCCGCGTCTCCCGGCGGGTGAAGTGCGCTCCGCATCAACAACTGCACGCCTCCGTCTGGATCAAGACGCAGGAGTTCGCGGCGGCCGGCCAGGTGAGGCTGTTCGCGACCGGGGCCGACGGACGAGTTTTGTCGCATTCCAATCTCGGCGTCCAGCGCGATCAGGATTGGACCGAGCATCACGCGATTATCAATACGCTCGACAACACCGAGATCCGCTTCTACTGCGGAACCTGGGGCCTCGCCGGCGGAACGCTGTGGATGGACGACGTGCAGTTGGCGGAGACGGCGTTCGTCAATCTCGTGCGGCGCGACGGTTGCCCGCTGAACGTCGTTTCCGCGGCCGACGGCACGGCGTACGAGGAAGGGCGGGATTTCGAGCCGCTCCGCGATCCGAAGTTGGGCCGCGTCCCCTGGGATGGACACTTCGACGTCTATCACGAACCGCCGCGGCTGAAACTCACGCCGTCCTCGCGCATCCGGCCTGGCGCGTCGTTGCAGGTCAGCTACTTTCACGCCGTGACGATTTACGACCACCAGGTCTGCTGCTGTCTGGCGGAGCCGGAGGTGCATCGGCTGATCGAAGATCAGACGCGGCGCGTCGACGAACTGTTTTCGCCGCGCACGTACTTCCTCTCGCACGACGAGATTCGCGTCGCCAACTGGTGCGACGCTTGCCGGCGCGACGGCCGAACGGCCGGGCAACTTCTGGCAGAGAATATCCGGCAGTGCGCGGCGACGATCCGCCGGGTCAGCCCGCACGCAGAGCTCTGCGTGTGGTCCGACATGTTCGACCCGCATCACAACGCGGTCGGCGGCCACTTCTACCTCGTCAACGGGGCGCTGACCGGCTCCTGGGAAGGCCTGCCGGACGACATGCTGATCGTGAACTGGAACAGCGAGAAAGCGGCGGAGAGCCTGACGTTTTTCAGCGGACGGGGGCATTTCAACGTGCTCGCTGGTTTTTACGACCAGAACCCGGCCGCGATCCGGCGCTGGCAGAATGTGGGCCGCGAAACGAAGTCCCGCGTGGCCGGCGCCATGTACACCACCTGGCGGAACGATTTTTCCCAACTCGAGGAGTTCGCGAAACAGGCGTGGGGGGAATGACGCGGTGGGTGGTGCCCGGCGCTCGTTTATTTCCGGCTCGCTTCAACGGTTATGTGGCCGGATTGAAACATTCTCCGGCCGGCAACTCCCATGAGCGAAGTCCGTGATGGCGTCCGCAAGATTGCGGCATTCTTTCTGTACGCCGCGGGCGCGGTGTTCGTGCTCGCTTTCGTTGCTTGCTGCCTGATTCAGGGAACGCCGCTGGCGCTGGTGATTCCCGACGTCATCGTGTTCATCGCGTACTTCTGCGGACCGTTGCCAATCGGGCCCGCCGCGCTGGGATTGATCGCGGTTCTGATTTACGGATCGTCGTGGCTGATGAAATAGGGCCTGATTCGAACGATCCGCCGGGGCGCTCCGTCCGTCAAAATCCGCCTGCGCAGCACACCGAACCGTCGGTATTCCGTTTTGGGGCAGGGGACTCTTGAAAAGGCCTGCTCTTCGACGATACAATCTACCACACATTTAGTAAGTATTATTTAATTCTCGGAAACGTGGCGAAAACGCAACGTATAGTAAACCTAAGGAGATCAGGACAAACATGACGAAAACGCATTTCATTCCTTGGGTATTTCTCGCGGCGGGAGTCGCTATCGGCCGCGTCTCGGGCGTTCAGCCGAGCGGGGGAGACGTCATGGCGTCACCCGACCGCGTCCCAGTGGCGGCAGCTACGCCGTCTTCTCCAAGTCGTCCGAAGGAAGCTCTTCCTGTGGAACAGGTTACGGCGGAATCTCCCGTCGAGGCCGCGCTGCCTTCAACCGTCGTTCCGATCGAGACGCCAGTCCCCGGACCGAAGGGAGCCACGCGCGCCACGCTCCAGGCACAGCAGGCCGTGCGGGAAAACCTGGACCTCTCAGACCGGCAGGACTTTGACGACGCGCAGCGGGGATTCCTGGCCCCGTTGCCGAACGAGGGCGTCGTCCGCGATGTACAAGGCCGCGTCGTCTGGAACTTGGCCGAAAGCGCGGTCGCTCCGCTCGATCAAGACTGCCCGGAGACCGTCAATCCGAGCTTGTGGCGGCAGGCCCAATTGACCGGCATCAGCGGTTTGTTTCAGGTCACCGACCGCATCTATCAGGTGCGCGGCCTCGATTTCGCCAACATCACGTTCATCGAAGGCAACACCGGGCTGATCATCATCGATCCGCTCCTCAGCACGGAAACCGCCCGCGTCGCGCTCGATCTCTATTACCAGCATCGTCCGCGCGTGCCGGTAGTGAGCGTGATCATTACCCACAGTCATCCGGATCATTTCGGCGGCATCGCCGGCGTGATCAGCGAGGAAGATGTTTCCCACGGGCGCGTCTCCATCATTTCGCCGCTGCACTTTCTGGACGAAGTCGTCAGCGAGAATGTCCTGGCGGGCAACGCCATGACGCGCCGCGCGGGCTACATGTACGGCAGCCTCTTGCCCAAAGGATCGCGGGGCGACGTGGGGAACGGGCTGGGACTGGGGGCCTCGAAGGGGACGGTTTCGCTGATCAAGCCGACGGACAGCATCAGCCAGACCGGCGAAGTGCGGCACATCGACGGGTTGACGTTCGAATTCCAGATGACGCCGGGCAGCGAGGCTCCCGCGGAAATGCACGTCTACGTGCCGGAACTGAAAGCGCTGTGCCCCGCGGAGAACGCCTCGCGCACCATGCACAACTTGTACACGCTGCGCGGCGCCAAGATGCGCGATGCGCGGGCGTGGTCCAGCTATCTGCAGCAGGCGATCGAACGATACGGCGAGCGGACGGAAGTCCTGTTCACGCCGCATCTGTGGCCGATGTGGGGACAAGAGCGAATCGTCCATCATCTGACGATGCAGCGCGATTTGTACAAGTTCATTCACGACCAGACGCTGCGGCTCGCCAATCGCGGCTACAACATGACGGAGTGCGCCGAACAGATCGTGTTGCCGCCCGAACTGGAGAAACATTGGGGCAATCGCGGCTACTACGGCAGCTTGAATCACAACGTCAAAGCGGTGTGGAACTTCTACCTCGGCTGGTTCGACGGCCATCCGGCGCGGCTGCATCCGCTCCCGCCCAGCGAAGCCGGAGCCAAGTATGTCGAGTACATGGGCGGCGTCGACCGCGTGCTGGAACAGGCCCGCGAATCCTACGACCACGGCGAGTATCGCTGGACGGCCCAGGTGCTCGACCATGTGGTCGCGTCGCATCCCGAGCACACGCCGGCCCGCGAACTGCTGGCCGACGCGCTCGAGCAACTCGGCTATCAGGCGGAAAGCGGCCCCTGGCGGAACTTTTACCTGACCGGCGCCCAGGAACTGCGCGACGGCGTGCGCATCCCCGAGATGACGACCGCTCCGTCCACGCAGTCGATGGGGGCGCTGCCGCTCGCCGCGATCTTCGATTCGATGGCCATTCGGCTGAACCCCGTCGTCGCGGCGGACACGAACCTGTCCGTCAACTTCCAGTTCACCGACACGCAGGAGGAATACCTGCTCACATTGAAGGACGGCGTCATGAATTACTTCACCGGGCAACAGAAGGACGACGCCGACTGCACGGTCTACGTCACCCGCCCGGCGTTCGACGAAATCGTGGACGGACGCAGCACGTTTGCCCGGCACGTGTTTCTCGGCAACGCCAGCTTGCGGGGTAACCCGCGCAAGCTGCTGCAGTTCTTCCGCCCGCTGGAAGATTTCCAACCGTGGTTCGAGGTGATGTTGCCTCGACCGAACGCCGCCAGCGAGTCGGAACTGGCGCAGCAATAGACACCATCAGAAAACTGACGGGTGGCCGGGGCTGGAGCCGCTGCGGCGAAGCCCCGGTTCTTCCGCAGTTCACCGGGGCTTCCCTCCCGATGGTCGGTCCAGCCCCGGCCACCCAATTTTTTTTTGACAGGCTTCCTCGCTAGACGATCATGAAAACGCCAACTTCAGCACGACATCGCATCCCTCGCGGGATCGCCAGCCTCCTGATGGGAATCCTGCTCGCCAGCCCGGCGGCGGCGTGCGATTTCTGCTTGCGGTTGCCGCGCGTGCCGTTTGAGCTCGATCGTCCGGCCGCCATCGAAGTCGCGCTGGCGACTCAAGCCGCCGCCGGGCAGGGACAAATCGAATTGAATCCGGACGTGACGCTCACGACGCTCGCCGGCGACTTGAAGACCGCGCCGCTGGACGAGTTCACGCCGCAGCAGTTGATCGCCCATTGGGTGCGCACGCGGCCCGCGGCGAACGCGCGCTCGCTGCGGTGTTCGCTGGAGATCGTCTTTGTCGACGTCGACTACGCCGGCCTGGTCGACATCCGTTTTGGAGAAATCCTCCCCGGCAATCCGAGCGACGGCCCGGCGGAGGTGCGCCTCACGACCACGAAAGCGGGCTTCTGCCGATTGCTGGCCGACGGCCTGACCGCGTGCGAGCAACAACAACTCGCGGCGCTGGAAGCCGAACGGCCGGTGCAGACGAACGAACTGCAGCGTCTCTTCGCTACGTCATCGCCTTTCGTTCCGTTGGCGAGCGTTCCGAGTCGCCGGGCCGCTGCAAATCCGCTCGCCGATTGACTCCCACTCCGCCGGACGGGAGGATGGGGGCATGGATGAGGAGCCCGCGACCCGCCGTTCGATCTTCGCCGTCTGGCGGTGGTCGTGGTGGAACTTGGCACTGTCCGCATCGCTAACCGGCGTCGTACTCGCCGTAGGATGGCATTTCCGAGCGACGCGCTGCGAGGTGTGTGGAGCAGCGGCGACTTCGCACGTCACCGATTCCGGCCCGTGGCCTTTTACGCACCATTACTGCTCCGATCACGCGGACCCAGTGAAACGGGCATTCGCGGAAATACGCAAAGCGGCCAATGCCCTGTAATGCCCCGCAGAATTCAAACTGTACCACTACCGATTTTCACCGTTCGTCCCGCGTCCCTTGACTCCCAACTCCGGTCCTGCCATGATGCTCCGTTCTGACAATTCCGTGGCGTGCGGGGAAAATGTTTCCCGCTGTGGAGCAAGTGGATGGGTCGTTATACGGGGCCGAAGGGACGAGTGAATCGCCGGTTGGGGGCGATGGTCTTCGAGAACGCCGGCGCGGTCAAGGCGCTGGAAAAGCGGCCCTCGCCGCCCGGCATGGCGGAACGCCGCCGCAAGCTGTCGACCTACGGCATGGCCCTCGCCGACAAGCAGAAGATCAAGTATTACTACGGGCTCCGCGAGGCCCAGCTCCGCCGCTACTTCGCCAACGCGAAGGCCCACAAGGGCAACACGGGCGATTTTCTGCTCGTCATGTGCGAGCGCCGGCTGGACAACGTCATTCGCCGGGCCGGCTTCACCCTCACGCGGATGCAGGCGCGGCAAGGGGTCGTCCATCGGCACTTCCAACTGAACGGCAAGACGGTCAACAAGCCGTCCATCTTCGTCAACCCGGGCGACGTGATCACGATCCGTCCCCGGCCGAATCTCAAGAAGATGTACCAGGAAGTCGTGGAATCGGGCTCGCGGCAGCCGGTCGACTGGATCCAGTTCGACGCCAAAGACCTCGAAGCCCGCGTGACGGCGCTGCCGACGGCGAAGGACGTCAGCCTGCCGATCAACATTCTGCAGGTCGTGGCGTTCATGTCGCGGTAACGCCCGGCGAGCGGCCGAATTCGTGACGCGGCGTCCTGTGTTCAGGACGCCGTTTCCTTTTTCGGATGACGCCGCTCGGCCCGCGTGCGTAGAATTGAGCGTGCCCCCGGCGCGCATTACGATAACGTCCCAATCCTCTTGCCGCGTCTCCGCAGAAGGATGTCAGGTTCATGTCGGATCAACGGTACCCCACGGTTTTGCTGTTCGGCGCTCCGGGCGTCGGCAAGGGAACGCAAGGCGCGATTCTCGGCCGCATCCCGGGATTCTTTCACCTGGCGTGCGGCGACGTCTTCCGGTCGCTCAACATCCAGTCGCCCGAAGGCCGCGAGATTTACGAATACAGTTCGAAGGGGCAGCTCGTTCCCGACGATTTGACGATTCGCGTCTGGAAGAAAGCGCTCCGCGGGCACATCGAGGTGTCGCGCTACAAGCCGCCGTACGAGTTTCTGATTCTCGACGGCATTCCGCGGAACCCGCACCAGGTCGAGTTGATGAAGGACCTCATCGACGTCTTGCAGGTGATTCATCTCGTCTGCGAGGACGAGCAATCGATGATCGACCGGATCAAGCGGCGGGCAATCCGCGAGAACCGGGCCGACGACGCGAAAGAGGACATCATTCGCACGCGGTTCGAAGTGTATCGGCGGGAATCCGAGCCGGTGATCAACTGCTTCCCGCAAGAGATCATCACACAGGTGGAAGCGAACCGCACGCCAACCGAAGTGCTGCACCAGATTCTGACGGCGCTCATTCCGGTGCAGAAGCGCTGGCAGGCGGGACTCGCGGGGATGTAGCGCATTCGTTCCGCGCATGCGCTGTTGCAAAGCCGCGGTTGGCAACCGCGGTTTTCTTTTTTTTGGCGTCGCTCGGAAGACCGCGGATGCCATCCGCGGCTTTGGGAATCGAAGCGCGGCCGCAACTCGCCTTGCAACGGCTCGGCGCGCGGCGTATCTTCAAATTATCTTTTCCGCGCTCATCCTTTCGGCATATCGCTCATGCTGCCCTACGATTTCGAAGAGAGTATCGGCTATTGGCTGACGGTTGTGACGCAGGCCTATCACCGGGCCCTCAACGAGCGGCTCGTGCCGTGCGGCATCACCTACCGTCAATCGCACGTCCTCGGCTGGCTGATGCTGGAGGGGGAACTGACGCAGGGCGAACTCGCGCGGCGGATGATGATCGAGCCGCCGACGCTCGTCCGCATTCTCGACCGGATGGAGTCGCTGGGATGGATTCATCGTCAGGACTGCCCGGGCGATCGCCGCCGGAAGCTGATCCGTCTGACCGACGCCGCCGAACCGGCGTGGGAAAAGATGGTGTCATGCATGCGGCAGGTGCGGCAAGTCGCCGGCCAAGGCTTGAACGCCGACGAGCACTACGTGCTGAAGGACATTTTGCGGCGGCTGAACGAAAACCTCGTTGTCGATCATCGCGTCCGGTCGACGCGCGGCAAACGCGAAAAGGCGCCAGCCAAGAGGTGACGACGGCGATGCGATCACGCGGGTCGGCAACGTTTCGTGCCGCGGTCCTCTGGGCGTGCGGAATCACAGTCGGACTCACGGGAAATCTGCCCGCGCAGTTGAAGCCGCCGGCCTCGGCCATCGTCGTAGCCCGCGTGCAGCGGGAAAACTTCGCCTCCGGCCAGACGTTCGTCGGCACGGTGCATCCGCTCAAGCGAAGCGCCGTCGGCAGCGCGGTCGACGGCCGCGTCGTGAACTACCCCATCAATCAGGGGGAACGGGTCGAACAGAACACCCCGTTGTGTGAATTGCTCACGACGACGATCGGCCTGCAGATCACGTCGGCGAAAGCGGAACTTGCCTTGCGCGAATCGGAGCTCGAAGAGCTCAACAACGGCGTGCGCGAAGAGGAAGTCGAACAAGCCAAGGCCCGGATGGAATCGGCCCTGGCGGTGAAGGAGTATTCCGAAGCCCGCTACAAACGGACGATGCTGCTCGCCGAGCAGGGCAAGACCGTCACGCGGGAACAACTGGAGCAGGTGCAATCCGCGTCCGTGGAAGCCGACAAGACGTTTCGCGTCGAGGAGATGGCGTACCGCCTGGCGAAAGCGGGGCCGCGCCGCGAGAAGAAGGAGCAGGCGAAAGCGAAAGTCGAGGCCCAGCGGGACCTGGTCCGGCAACTCGAAGACCAGTTGGAAAAGCACACCATGAAGGCGCCGTTCGACGGCTACGTGGTGAGCGAGCACACGGAAGACGGCGAATGGGTCTCCAAAGGGCAGATCGTCGCGACGATCGTCCATCTCGACACGGTGGAGATCGAAGCCCACGTGCTCGACGCGCACATCGACCATGTCCGCGCGGGGATGAAGGTCCGCGTGGAAATTCCGGCGGCCAAGCCGTCGCTGTTCCTCGGCGAGGTGTCGGCCATCGTTCCCGAAGCCGATATGAAGACCCGCACGTTTCCGGTGAAAGTGAAAGTCAAGAACACGCTGCGCGCGGACGGACCGGTGCTGAAATCGGGGATGCTGGCCCGCGTGACGCTGCCGACGGGCGCGCTGATCGATTCGCTGCTCGTGCCGAAGGACGCCATCGTGCTCGGCGGGCAGACGCCGATGGTCTACGCCGTCGATCTGGCGGAGGATTCCAAGACGGAAGGGAAAGTCCGCCCGGTACCGGTGCAGTTGGGTGTGGCAAAAGGCGTGCAGATCGCCGTGGAAGGGACGCTGGAGGCCGATCAACTGGTCGTCGTGCTGGGGAACGAGCGCCTGCGTCCCGGCCAGGAGGTGCGCATCCTCCGCGAATGGAAGGCCCCGGAGGAAAAAGCGGAGGCGGAAGTGGAATCGCAGTGATGGGCGACGCTCGAAGAAATGACCTCGGGGCTCTTTCTACAAATCTGGAAAGCTGTCTCTCGCAAAGACGCCAAGCCGCAAAGTTCGCAGCGAAGAAAGAGAAGAGTGTTGCGCACAGAGACACAGAGTCGCAGAGAAAAAGACGGACAAGTCGTTTTCCATTTCGAATCCAATACCGTTCGCTGTTTCCTGCAATGAGCCTCTTCTCCGTGCCTCTGTGCGAAACCTGCCTTCGGCTTTGCGATCTTTTGCGTCTTCGCGTCTTTGCGAGAAATGCCTTTCACGAACGCCATTGAGACCCTCGCATGGACCTGATTTCCTCCTTCGTCCACAACCCGGTGAAGGTCTCCGTGGGCGTGCTGCTCGTGGTGATGTTCGGGCTGATCGCGTTGACGACGATGCCGATGCAGCTCACGCCGGAAGTGGAAATCCCCACGCTCACGGTGGAGACGACGTGGCCCGGCGCCAGCCCGCACGAAGTCGAGCAGGAAATCGTTCGCGAGCAGGAGGAGCAGCTCAAAAGCGTCGAAGGGATCACCAAGCTCTCGTCCGAGAGCATGGACTCTATGGGCCGCATCACCATGGAGTTCGCCGTCGGCACCAAGATGGACGAGGCGCTCCTCAAGGTCAATAGCCGCTTGCAGCAGGTGCCGGTCTATCCGGAAAACGCCGACAAGCCGGTGATCACCACGTCGAACTCGTCGAACACGCCGATCGCCTGGTTCATTCTCGGCCCGAAGCCGCCCGACCAGGCCGTGCTGGAGAAATTCGCCGCGGAACACCCGGAGCTGCACGAGACGCTCGATCCGATCATTCGCGCCCACAACGTGGCGTTGAAAATCTACCGCATTCGCGCCGGGGCGAAAGAGCATCCCGAAATGGATGTGCTGCTCCCGCCGCCGGTCGAAGTCGAAAAGCTGCGGAAGTTCGCCGAGGACTACATCGAATCGGCCTTTGAACGCGTGAGCGGCGTGTCGAATTCGAACGTGTTCGGCGGACTCGAGGAAGAGCTGCAAGTCATCGTCCATCCGGAAGAACTCGCGGCCCGGCAACTGACGATCACCGATGTCCGCAACGTGCTGCGCGGCCAGAACCGCGACACGTCGGGCGGCGATTTCTGGGAAGGAAAGCGGCGCTGGGTCGTCCGCACGCTCGGCCAGTTCCGCACACCGCAGCAAGTGGAAAACCAGCTTCTCGCCACCCGCGGCGGCGCGCCGGTCTACATTCGCGACGTCGCCGAGGTGCGGCTCGGACACAAGAAGCCGGACGGCCTCGTGCGGCGGTTCGGCGATTCGTGCCTCGCCGTGAACTGCGTCCGCGAAACCGGCGCGAACGTCCTCGACGTGATGAACGGCTTGAGTGTGGCAAACCAGCGGCTCAACGAGGAGATTCTCAATCCGCGCGGCCTGCAACTGACGCAGGTCTACGACGAGACGGAATACATCCACTCCGCCGTCGGGCTGGTGCGCGAGAACATCTTCCTCGGCGGCGCGCTGACGCTGGTGATTCTGATGGTCTTCCTGCACCTCAACCTGCGGACGCTCATCTTCGCGCCGATGATCATCTTCACGGGGTGGGCGGCGGTGTACCTGTCGGAATGGTGGTTCGCCGTCTGCGTGGCGCTCGTCGTGTTCGCCGGACTGTGGTACGCCCGCGGCGCGCTGATCGTGGCGCTGCCGATTCCCGTGAGCATCATTGGCACGTTTCTGTTCATGTCGATGCTCGGGCGCTCGCTGAACGTGATCAGCCTCGCCGGGCTGGCATTCGCGGTGGGGATGCTCGTCGACAACGGCGTCGTCGTGCTGGAGAACATCTTCAGCCACTACCAAAAAGGATTGCCGCCGTTTCAGGCTGCGGTGAAGGGGGCCGGCGAAGTCTGGAGCGCGATCGTCACGTCGTCGCTGACGAACCTGGCGATCTTCCTGCCGGTGCTGTTCGTGCAGGAAGAGGCCGGGCAGTTGTTCCGCGACATCGCGCTGGCGATCAGCGGCGCGGTGGGCTTGTCGATCTTCGTGGCGATCGCCGTCGTGCCGCCCGCCGCGGCGCGGCTTTTGTCGCATCAGAAGCCGACGTCGGAAGATCACCTCGACGGCAACGGCCAGCCGGCGACCCGCAAACGGACGCTCGTCGACCGGTTGATCGGGGTGGTCGAATCACTGGCGTCGGGCTTCGTCTCGTTGGTCGACGCCGTGAACGCGTTCGTGCTGAAGACGCCGTTGCGGCAACTCACCGTGACGCTGCTGTTCCTGGTCTCGTCGACGCTGCTGACGATCGCCTTCTGGCCGGCGGTGGAGTATCTGCCGAACGGAAACAAAAACCTGGTGTTCGGCATCATGCTGCCGCCGCCGGGCTACAATCTCGACGAGCTGACGACGATGGGGCAGCAAGTCGAGGATTCGATCAAGGAATACTGGGACGTCACGCCGGCGGAGATCGAAGAACGCACGCGTCCCGATACGTTTGCCGAAACGGCGAGCCGCACGCTGAGCGCCTGGTTTCCGCAGTGGTTCAAACCGGCCGAGCCGAGGAAGCCGGTGATCAGCGATTTCTTCTTCGTGGCCCGCGGCCGGCAGGTGTTTCTCGGCGCGCGGTCCTACGATCCGACGAAATCGGGCGAATTGATCCCCATCATCATGGGGGTCGGGCAGAAATTCCCCGGCACCATTCTCGTCGCGTTTCAATCGAGCCTGTTCGCGCAAGGATTGACGGCGGGCCGCACGATCGACGTCGAAATCACCGGCGACGATCTGCAGAAGCTGATCGGGCTCGGATTCCGCGTGTGGTTCGGCGACCCGGCCGAGATGCCGAACCGCGTCCTCGACAAAGGGATGGCTCAACTTTTTCCCCCGCCGCCGCGAACGCAAATTCGTCCGGTGCCGAGCCTCGACCTCTCCAGCCCGGAACTGCACGTCGAGCCGAAGCTGCTGCAATCGTCGGAGATGGGGATCAGCGCGTCGGAACTCGGGTACACGGTGGACGCGCTCGTCGACGGGGCCTATGCCAGCGACTACATCCAGGGAGCCGACAAGATTGACCTGTCGATTCGCGGTCGCGACGACTTCGCACAGCAGACGCAGGACGTCGATCAATTGCCGATCTCGACGCCGTCGGGGCAACTCGTCCCGCTGGGCGCGCTCGCCGACGTGACGCTATCGAGCGGCCCGGAGCAGATCAACCATCGCGAGCGGGAGCGGGCCATCACGATTTCCGTCTCGCCGCCGCCCGAGATTCCGCTCGAAGAAGCGATGCGGATCATTCAAACCGAGATCGTGCAGAAACTGCGCGATTCCGGCCAGCTTGCCGGCGGCTACCGCGTTTCGCTGGCTGGCACGGCGGACAAACTCCGCGAAACGTGGCGGGCCTTGTGGTTCAATTTCGTGTTGGCGCTGATCATCACGTACCTCCTGATGGCCGCGTTGTACGAATCGTGGCTGTATCCGTTCATCATTATTCTCAGCGTGCCGCTCGGGGCCGTCGGCGGACTCCTGGGACTGACGGCGCTCGGCTGGTATCTCATGCTGAGCGGGCAGGCGCCGCAGAACCTCGATGTGCTGACGATGCTCGGCTTCGTGATTCTGATCGGCACCGTCGTCAACAACCCGATTCTGATCGTCGACGTCGCGCTGCAGCAGATGCGCGAGCACGGCGCGTCGCCCGCGCTCGCCGTCCGCGAGGCCGTGCGGTCCCGCATTCGTCCGATTTTCATGACGGCGATCACCACGCTGCTCGGCCTGTTGCCGCTGGTGTTGTTTCCCGGCGCGGGGAGCGAACTTTACCGCGGCCTGGGGAGCGTGCTGCTCGGCGGCTTGAGCCTGTCGACGATTTTCACGCTGTTCTTCATCCCGGCGGTGTTCGTGCTGATGCTCGAACTTCAACAGACGCTGACCGGTAAGTTCCAGGGCTCGCAACCGCAGCCGGCTACGCCGGGACACAATGGTGCGCCGAGCGCGGCTCAACCGTCGGAAGTGCTCATCGCGGAGAAGTGAGCGACGGGTGGCCCGGGGAGCAGTACCGACAGTCGGAACCCACGGTGGCGGGGAGTCGTGTAG
>CAZDGB010000002.1:17028-64502 GCA_964504645.1 uncultured Planctomycetaceae bacterium
GACGGGTGGCCGGGGCTGGACGACCACCGGGAGGACGCCCCGGTTGCGGTTATGCCTCGCCCGGGGCTTCCTTCGCAAAGCCTCAGTCCAGCCCCGGCCACCCGTTGCGCTACGACGGGTTCCGCTTCGAGCGTTCGCGATAATCGGAACTGACGCGCTCGAGCAGGCGTTTTTCCGCGCTGGAGAGCGAGTTGTAGCCCTGCTCGTGGACTTTGGCGAGCAACTGGTCGAGCTGCGACTCGTCGGCGATTTGCCGTTCGCGGGCCTGTTCGTCGCGCTTGGCTTGCCGCCACATCTTCCAGCGCTGCCAACTGCTGGTCTTCGACTCGCTCTCGGTCGCGCGCCCGCTGGAACGCTCCAGGCTGGTGTAGCCCTGCGAGAAGTCGTAGCCCATGAAGGAATCGTCGGCGAACTCCGGCGGCGGGCCTTGCGTCGATTGCAGCACGTTGACGGCGAGCACGATGGCGCCGATTACCACAAGTCCCGCCCACTGCGCGATCAGCCCGCCGAGCATCAGCCCGACCGCCGCGGCGAAACCAAGGTAGATCATCCCGCGGAACACCAGTTCCGGAGGATATTTGGACGACAGCACGGCGTGCGCGATCTGTCCGCCGTCGAACGGATAGACCGGGAGCAGGTTGATCACTAAAAGAAACCAGTTGGCGACGAACGCCAGCAGCAGCAAGTCGACGGCCAGCCTGTCCGGATGAAGCCGGTCGATCGGTAAATAGACCAGATTCAGCGCCGAGGGAAACTTCTCCGGCGCGTAGATCGCGGGGCAAAACAGCAGGCAGAGCAGAAGATTGACGAGCGGCCCGCCCGCCGCCGTCAGCACCGCCGAGCCGACGCCGGGACCGGGCTGAGCCATCGCCAATCCGCCGATCGGGGTGAGGATGATTTCGTCGGCCTGCCCGCCTGAAACCCGTGCCGCGAAGACGTGCCCGAATTCGTGGGCCAGCACGGCGAGCATTAGAATCGTGAAGTACGCCAGTCCCAGTTGCCAGCCCAGCAGCACCACGAACACGAGGGCGAAGGCGGGGAGCATCCAGGAAAGGCGAAGGTCGGTGCCGAACACGCGGCCCGCCGTCCACGCCCAGAAGATCGGATTCTGCCGATCGTACATGACCAACGCACTTGAAATGCCGCGATTCTCACGGCCGGAACGACCCCGGCGAACTGCACTTTTCAGTGTAGCCAGCGCGGCGAAACGAAGCAAATCGGATTTCGCCGCGTGAATTACCTCCAGGCGGGTGCGGCACTGGCGGAAACGAGCAATCGCCACACGGCATCGTCTGGTTCGATCCGCGCGGCGGTCGCCACGGCGAGGGCGCCGATCAGAGTCTGGTCCTCAACCAGCGGCACGGCCAGCGACGACGCGGCTTCCAGGCGCGCGAGCCAGCCGATGGAACCGGTCGTCGGGATATCGGGCGATTCCGAGCGATGATTCACCGCCGGGCCGTTCCGCGTGACGGCCTGTACGACGCCGAACTGCGTCGCCGTCAGCGGCACGTCGCGCACGGCGGCAACGAACTCCGCCTGCACCTGAACCGGCATCTCGTCGACGGCGAGAAACCCGACGAGCACCAATCGCCCATGCTCGTGGCGCCAGCATCCGACAGCACGCGCCACGGTCGATCTCAACAGCGGCTCCAATTCCGGAGCGTGCGCGACGTTCGGCGCGGGCACTGCCAGCAGAGTTCGGACGCCGGGAAGAATCTCGTGAAGTTCGGTCATCGAAGAGGAGTTCCACTTCAGGAAAAAAACTGAACCGCAGATTTCGCAGATTCACGCAGATTTTTGATGCAATACATTCTTGCCACGGATTTCACAGAGGGCACGGAGGCGAAAAAAAATAGCTGGCTGAAAATCTGCGTCCATCTGCGAAATCTGCGGTTCCTGTATTCTTAGTTCGGTTCCTCCGGCCGCGCTTCGTGCGGCGGTTCCAGGCGGACGGCGTGCAGGCGGCGTTCCATCAGGAATTCGTGATTGGCGAAGAGTTGCAGACGGTATTCGCCCGGCGCGGGAAATGCCACGTGGCTCCGCGCGAAGTCGATTTCGCCGACGACGCGCGGGTCGGCGAAGTTGATGACGTTCTGAAAGTCGAAGATCGGCTCCTGGGCGTCGTCGACGTCGATCAGCCGCAGCCGGATGTCGACGTCGCCCAGACCGTCGGTGAGCGCGACGTAGACCGAGAGCACCGGCTGCACGAGCGGAAACGTCGTGCTGGCGACGGCGTTGAATGTGCCGAGCAAATTCACCTTGCCGCTGTAGGGATCGCGCCAAATGTGGTCGCAGATGACGAGCGCGAGCGGAAACGGCGTGGCGGGCATGAGGGAGCATTCCAATCGAACGAACGCGGCACTGCTGCCAATCATGCGGAGCGGGGCGCGTTTCTGCCAGTCTTAATGAATAGCGGATCGTTCGGGTGGCACGCCCTGAGTCCTCGAAGGGCGTGGCGAACAGGCAAAAGCCCCACGCCCTTCGAGGACTCAGGGCGTGCCACCCAATTCAATCCGTATCACGATTTGATAGTGGTTCGCGGATGGGAAACGAAGACCGCGGATGCCATCCGCGGCTTTTCCATCCGCGATCAGATATCAGTTCACCGCGGCGATTCGAGCAGCAGGAACAGCACGTTGTCGGTGAACGCCGGGTCCGACGTCAACGCGAGGTGGCTCGCGAAGAGGAACGTCACCGATTGGAAGCGGATCGGCGTATTGAGCCGCGGCGACCAGTGGGCCGGGTCGGCGAGCCGTTCGTCCATGAGGGCGCTGGCCCGCGTGACGGTGCCGTCGCCCGGCGCGCGGGCGGCGACTTCGAGCGTCCCGTCCGGCTTCACGTGAATGCGGTCGAGCGTCGGATGCGCGTCGCCGGCGATGAGATGGATCGACGTTCCCTTCGGCGGCGCGGCGGGCAAATCGACGGCCGCGTGGAATGTTTCCGCGAGCCGTAAGCATTTCTGCAAGTGTTCGCCCGCGATGCGCCGCCGCTGGCGCGGATCGCGGACAGCCGGCAACAGTTTCTGCAAGACGGCGTCCTGATCGGGATCGAGCAATCCCCAGCGGTTCTTTTCCCAGACGCGCGGATCATAGAGATCGACCGCTTCGCGAGTCTTCACGTCGGTGACGAGCTGATGCCGGGTCCGCGGCAGAAGTTGATACGACGACGGCATCGTGCCCCACAGCGCGGCCGCGTATTCCGGCAGCAGCTTGCTGAACTCGACGCCTTGCACCAGGTCTTCCAGCGCTTTTGCCGCGCCGGCGTTGGGCGTGCCGACTTGCACCAGCCGCTCGACGTGCTGCGCACCGGACCAAGTCAGCACCGGCGCCGAACCATCGGCGGGCAACTCGGCCGGGCCATACATCAGATAGTAGCGGGCCAACAGCCCGCCCATCGAATGGGCGACGATGTCGAATCGCACCGGGGCGCTCGTGCCGTACCGTTTGAGCCGTTCGCTTTCGACGTAGGCTTTCTTCTCCAGCACGAACTCGTGCAGGCGGCGGGCGTTCTCGGCGTTGTCGCGGCGCCAGTCGTAGCCGAACTGGAAGCAGGTGTAGTGTCCGTCGCCGTAGTCGATGTCGCGCAGTTCGTCGTTGGAGTCCGCGTAACCGCCGACGCCCAGCGATTTCAGAATGTCGCGGTACGCGGCGACTTGAATCGGCAGACCGAGGATTTTTACCTTCAGCGCGCTGAGGGCGCCGTCCGGACGGACGATGGTTTGCAGATCCTGGATCTGCCGGCCTTCCATCATCGGCAAAGCGAATTCCTGGGCGCCGCGGGCGGATTCGGGATCGATCCCTTTGCCGCCGAATTCGCCCCAGACGACGGCGCCGGTCTTCTCGTTGACCAGCCGGGTGCCGAGGATGCCCGGAATGACGATGACCGGGTTGCGGTCCTTGTCGGCGGCCTGCGCCGTACGATTGTAGATGTTGCCGAGATCGGGCCGGGCCAGTTTCGCGGAGATTTCATGCGATGCCGTCTGCACGGCTCCCGCGGTGTCGCTGGCGGCGAGGGCAATGGTATCGGCGTCGTGAGCCAGCCGTTCCAGCGGTTCCGACGGCGCATCGAGCGCTACCTTCAGCAGACACCCCGGCAGGGCGCAAGCCAAAAGAGCGAAAGAAACGGTAGAAAGAAAACGACCAGCCGACATCGGAGCCCTCCTGGCTCGAAGTCGTGAAACGATCAGCAACAGATTGGGCGGTATTCGGAAGAGGGCGGGATATTAGTGAAAAGCGGCGGCTGTGGATAGAGGGAGTTTGTGGGTGGTGGGTTGAGGGTTGGAGAGCGTAAGTCGCTAAGATGATCGTCCCCTCGCCCCGCGGCGGGGGAGAGGGGGCGAGCGCTTCAAAACGCTCTGCCGGGAAATGATCGATAACTCGCTCTCGTTCCCATAAAGTGAGCCGCGCGACCGCTCACCCCCTCTCCCTAACCCTCTCCCCCGCAACGGGGGCGAGGGGACTTTTATTGCACACGCTAGAATCCATTGCCGTTTTTCCAACCCCAACCCACCACCCCCAACTTCCTCCATGCGCCTCGGCCCGCTGTCCATTCCGCACCCCGTCACGCTCGCCCCCATGGAAGAGCACACCAGCCTGCCGTTTCGCGGGTTGTGCAAGCGGCACGGGGCGAGCCTGGTGTGCAGCGAGCGGATTGACGCCGTCGATGTCGCCAAACGGGACAAGCGGGCGCTCAAGCTCTTGTCGACGAGTTCCAACGAGCGGCCGGCGGCGGGGCAGATCAGCGGCCGCGATGCCGCCGTGATGGCCGAAGCCGCGAAAATCGTCGAGCAGCAGGGATTCTCGATCGTCGATCTGAACTTCGAGTGCCCGATCAAACGGCTGTGCAACCGCGGCGAGGGCGGGGCGTTGATGGCGGACCCGGAGGCGATCGCGCGGATCGCGGAAGCCGTTGTGAAGGCGGTATCGATTCCGGTGACGCTCAAGATTCGTTCGGGGCCGAATGCCGCGTGCGAAACCGCAAGCGACGTGGCTCGATTGGCGGAAAAAGTGGGAGTCGCGGCGGTGGATGTGCATGCGCGGTCGGTGGCGCAGGCATACGTCGGGCCTGCGGATTGGGCGGTGGTCGCCCGCGTCAAAGCGGTAGTGTCGATCCCCGTGATGGGGAGCGGCAGCATTCGCGAAGCCGGCGACGTGCTGCGATTCCTGAAGGAAACGACTGCCGACGCCGTCGCCGTCGGCCGCGGCTGCCTCGGCAACCCGTGGATTTTTTCACAGGCGCGGTCTCTGCTGAACGGCGTCGCTTTGCCGCCACCGACGCCCGCCGAGCGCGGCCGGGCCGTGCTGCAACTCGTCGAGGACGAGTTCAGTTTCTACGGCAACTATCTGGGATTGAAACGCTTGCCGCGCACGGCGTGCTATTTCGCGAAATTCCTGCCGGACTTCACGGAGTTCAAGGACGAGGTGCATGCGGTGCGGAATCTAAACGAGTTTCGGCATCTGGTTCGTACGTGGTTCCGGTGAGAGGAAAGTGATTAGATTTTAGCTGTTAGTTATTAGTCGAAGCCAAGAGCAGCAAATGTTTCTCTACTCGGAGAATTTCCATGCAAAACTTTCAAGAGCTAAAAGTTTGGCAAAAAGCGCACGAGTTCACACTCGCTGTTTATCAATCGACACGCCGATTTCCCGCCGACGAGCGATTTGGGCTGACATCCCAGATTCGCAGAGCGGCTTCTTCGATCGGCGCAAATCTTGCCGAGGGATGCGGCCGCAAAACACGGAATGATCTGTTACGATTCGTCCACATCGCCGGAGGTTCAGCAAGTGAATGCGAAAACCATCTATTATTGGCCCGCGACTTGGAGTTTTTAGCTCAGGATGACTATGGGAAACTCAATGCGGCACTCACTGAAACCAAAAGAATGCTACAAGGCTTCGAATCTGCTGTTCGTCGCCGAGCCAACGACTCATGACATATTGGCATTTCATTTTCCTCACTAAATACTGATAGCTAACATCTAATGACTATTCTTCTCGCCACTCTGAACGCGCGCTATCACCACTGCGCGTTCGGGCTGCGCTATTTGCTGGCGAACATGGGGGAGTTGCGGCCGCAGACGCAGTTGGTGGAATTCACCATCCAGCAGCCGACGCTGGAGATCGTTGCCGAGATTCTGAGCCAGGAGCCGCGGATTGTCGGATTCGGCGTTTACATCTGGAACGTGACCGAGACGACGCGGGTGATTGCCGATCTGAAGCGGCTGCGGCCGGAGATTGTGGTGGTGGTCGGCGGACCAGAGGTCAGCTTTGAAGTTGAGGAGCAGGAGATCTGCCGGCTGGCGGATTATGTGATCACGGGCGAAGCGGATCTGGCGTTTGCGGAACTGTGCCGGGAATTGTTAGTTCATGGTTTTCCGAGCGGGGGGCGTGAGCCCCCTGAAAGCGGCGTCAATGACAACTTGGCATCGAGTGAAGTGGCTCGCAAATTCAGGGGGCTTACGCCCCCCGCTCGGGTGATCGCGGCGCCATTACCCGATCTCCACCAGCTCGCGTTGCCGTACGATCTGTATTCTGATGAAGACCTGGCCCATCGCGTGATCTACGTCGAAGCGTCGCGCGGGTGTCCGTTTACGTGCGAGTTCTGTCTGTCGGCGCTCGACTTTCCGGTGCGGCAGTTTCCGCTGGAAAAATTCCTCGCGGCGCTGCAGCGGCTGCTCGAGCGCGGGGCACGGCAATTCAAGTTCGTCGACCGGACATTCAATCTCAACCTGAAAGTCAGCCGGGCGATTCTCGAATTCTTTCTCGCCCGCTGCGAGCCGGGACTCTTTCTCCACTTTGAGATGATCCCGGACCGATTGCCCGACGCCCTCAAAGAACTAATCGTGCAGTTTCCCGCCGGGGCGCTGCAGTTCGAGATCGGCATCCAGACGTTCAACGAGCAGGTCGGCGAACTGATCCGCCGCAAGCAGGACAATCGACTCGCCGAGGAAAATCTGCGCTGGCTGCGGGAAGAAACCGCCGTGCATCTGCACACGGACCTCATCGTCGGCTTGCCGGGGGAATCGCTGGAAAGTTTTGCGGCGGGATTCGACCGGCTGCTCGCGCTCCACCCGCAGGAGATTCAGGTCGGCATCCTGAAACGGCTGCGCGGCACGCCGATCGTCCGGCACGACGCCGCGTGGGGCATGGTCTACAGCCCGCATCCGCCGTATGAAGTGCTGGAAACGAAATTACTCGACTTCGCCACGCTGCAGGAACTGCGGCGGTTCGCCAAGACATGGGACCTCGTGGCGAACAGCGGGAACTTTGTCGAGACGCTGGGGTGGATCGTCGGGAAAGCCGCGGATGGCATCCGCGGTCTTCGAAGCGACGTCGATCCAGCAAAACCCGCGGTTACCAACCGCGGCTTTGCCGAGTTCCGCCGGTTCAGCGCGTGGTTGTTCGAGCAGACCGGGCAGACGCACGGCATTTCGCTGTCGCGGCTGGTGGAACTGGTGTTCCGCTATCTGACGGAAGGGAAGGGCATCACTCCGGAGGAAATCGCACCGGTATTGCTGCGCGATTATCGCCGCGGCGGGCGGAGCGACATGCCGAATTGTCTGCGGAATTGGCTTTCCAACAGTGCCGATTTGCGAACGGCGGCTGGTTCAACCGCGTTGCCGGCGCGACAAAGTCGCCATCGTGGAGAACGAGATTAGTTGACTTCGGACATCGGCAAAATCTGCCGGTATCCCTCGCCAACGGCAGAAATTGCCATAGTCGCCACTCCGTCCTTCCGCTATAAGACGCTTCGCACTTGAGACGGGGGCAGCGACATGAAACGCTCACACACGGTGGTCTGGATCGGCGCACTATTTGTCGTTTGCGGCTGCGCTTCCGGCCCGCACACGACGGCCGGCGCTGGTCTGGGCACGGGACTCGGCGCCGTGACCGGTGCGGTCATCGGCAGCCAGACGGGCGACGCAGCGAGCGGCGCCGCGATCGGAGCCGTCACCGGCGCCCTGGCAGGCGGACTCGTCGGCAACGCCGCCGATGCCCGCGACGAGCGGGATGCCGCCTACGCTCAGCTTCACCACGAACGAGCCCTCCATCAGCCGCAGGCGCTGACCAACGCGGATCTGGTGATGATGGCCCAAAGCGGCGTCGGCGATGACGTGATTATCAACTCCGTCAACACGCGCGGCGGCCGCTTTGACCTCAGCCCCGGCGCTATCATCCAGTTGAAAAACAGCCGCGTGAGCGACCGCGTCCTGCTCGCCATTCAATCGGCCCAAGGCGCGACGCCTCCCACGTTTGTTCCGGCCGCGCCGGCCTACGTCGCGCAGCCGGTCGTCGTCGTTCCGCCGCGCCCCGCGCTGCAGTTCGGCGTACTGGTCGGTTCGCGGCCACGGTGGCATGGACCGCGGCCTGGCTGGTGATAAAAAGGCCCAGGGATGCGATCCCTGGGCTTCCCAGTCACTTCACGAGATAGTTCTTCCCGCGGAATTGCACAAGCAGTTCGTCATCGGGCTGCTGCTGGGCGAGGATCTGATTCTCCGCCGCGGTATTGTCTTTCACCAGCTCGAAATACTTCTCTGAGAACCGTTCGACGATCTCGATCTGGTCTTTATCCTTTTCGAGATCGAGGCTGGCGGTCTCCGGCGTGACGACGATCTGTTTCGCGTTCTGGCCATCGGCTTTGCTTCCCGCTGGGCCGTACACGCCGCCGCTGAACTTGCGGGAATACAACGCCTTGTTGCCGGCCTGGCGCACATTGCCAAAAGTGACTTCGCGGTCACTGTCGATGTCGCGGTAGGCGGCTCCGCCCGGCTTTCCCGCGGCAGCAGGACTGCTGACGGACAGGGGGGCGTTCGCCTTCTGTAAGAAGCCTTTGCCTGTCCGCTGGGCGACGCCGGCTCGGCCTTCGGCCTCGTTCAATCGCGACAGGCTTTCATCGGCCCGGCGGAAATTCTCCCGCGACGCCAACGGCCGGGCCGTTTCGTCGGCGAGGAACGAGGTGTACGGCGTCAGGATGCCGTGCTTCGTCGAGAGTTCGACGAGTTCCTTCACGAGTTCCTCATTCTTGCCGTGGAGATCGAGGTCGTCAATAATCTCACCGATCCGGCGCATCGCCCAGAGTTTTTCCACGAAGCCGTAGGATTCGTCGTTGCTCTTGGCGATGAAGTTCGCCGGGAAATCGTACTGCTGCGACTGGCCGGCGACGTGGCCTTTGACGGTGACTTTCGCCGCGCCCGACTTGCGGTAGCGGCCGACCAGGACGAGTTGCTCGCCTTCGAACAGGTCGTAAATGTCCTTGGGATAGACGCGTGTCACGGGCGGGCCGTCTTCGGGTTTGAGGCCGTCGAATTCGAAGTTGACGGCGACGTCGGTCATCACGGGCGAACTGATGCGATTGTAGACCTTGCTGACGTGGATCTCGATGTCCTCATCGGGCCGGACGTATTCGCTTTGTCCGAAGTTGTCGCGCGAGAGGCGATCGAGTAAACGGCTGTTGACGTCGTAACCGACGCCGAAGTTCAAAAGCCGCGCCCGCACGCCGTTGGCCGTCTTCGCCGCGGCGGCGATCTTCGCCTCGTTCGTCTCGCCGACTGTGGGCAAACCGTCGGTCAGAAAGATGACGTAGTTCGGCCGGCTGTTGTCCTTGAGTTGGGCGAGGGCCGTCGTCAGCGCGCCGTGGATGTTTGTGCCGCCGCCAGCGTAAAGGCTTTCCACGAATCCTGTCGCCGCCTTGCGGGTTTCGTCGTTGTATTTTTCGAGTTCCGGCCGGAACGATTCGACGTTGCCGTCGTAGACGACGATGTTGAACAGATCGCCTTCGCGGAGATTTTCCAGGACGAACTTCAGCGCGGCCTTGGCCTGTTCGATCTTCTTGCCCGACATGCTGCCGGAGCGGTCGAGGACGAACAGCACCGTTTTCTTCGGCCGCTCGGCGTCGGCGGCCTTCACCTGCGGACTGGTCAGCAGCAGGAAGTAGCCGTCTTCGTTGTCTTTGGGTTTGTAGGTGAGAACACTCGTGCCAAGCTGGCCCTTGTCGACGTCGAAGAACACGCGGAAATCGGACGCGGGGACTTCATTCGTTCGCGTGTAGCTGACGACGGCGTGTTTCGCGTCGGGCCGCTTGATTTCAATGGCATGCGTCGGGCTGTAGACGTTCTTGATGTCGATGCCGCTCTCGATGTGGAGCTGGATGTCGACCTTCTCGACGGGATGCGACGTGTACTTCGCGGTGCCGAGCGGATAGACGAAATCGGTCAGTCCCTGGTCTTTGCGTAGCAACTGGTTGTAGTTGAGCGTGATCTTCCGCTCGGCTCCCGCGGGGACGGGGAAAACGTTCGTCTGAAACATCCCGGTGCCGATCCATTCGAGCAGTGCCGGATCGCGATTGGAGCGGACGATCGATTCATAGAACGCCCGCGCGTCTTTCGCGGGGAGCAGTTTGGCGGGGAACTCCTTGCCGTCAACGAGGAGCGTCAGTTTGTCGATCGCACCGTCGTAGGGCAGCGGGAAGACGAATTGCACTTCCATCTGCACGCTGCCGGTGTTCACGAACGACTGCGACACCTGCACGCGAGCGACCTGATCGACGATTTTCGCCTGGACGCCGAGTTCCTTGATTTTGTAACTGGCCACCGGCGTCGGCCGCGGGGGAGTGGGGGGATAGATAACGATCGGCCGCGGCAACGGCACCGGACGGTCGACAATCACCAAGACGCCTTGCGCGAAGGAAACTCCGGCTTGCAACGCGACGACCAAACCTAACGTCAATCCCAGCCAGCGTTTCATGATCTCCTCCCCGGAAAACAGCTTGGGCCGCTTCAGACCGCCTCTGGGAGGAGACGTTCGAAGCGGCCCAAAGTTCCAAATCAATAATCGAAACGCGTGAACTCGTCTACTATTCCGCCGCCGGACGGCCGCCGCGACGGCCGCCGCCGGGGCCGCCGAATTGCCGTGCGGGGAACTCGAACTTCGCGCCTTTCAGGTTGTCGAAGGCGGTCTTTTGTTCCGGCGTGAGGACGGCCAGGATGTCGGCGTTGCGCTTCTCGCGGCGGGCCTGCATCTCTTCGCGGGACGGGCGCTCGCCGCCACCGGCGTTGTTTCCCCCACCGGGACCGCCGCGGCCGAACTGCGGGCGGCCTTCGGCGTTGAGCGTCTTGATCTTCTCTTTCTGATCGCTCGTCAGCTTGAGCTTGTCGGCGATTTCGGTGCGTTCCAGAGCCATCGTCCCTTCGCGCTGCACGCGGAGTTCATTGAGCCGCTTCCATTGGGCATCGGTCAGTGACGATTTGATTTTCTCTTCGGACTTTTTGGCGATCTCTTCGCCTTGCTTACGGAACTCGGCCATCCGCTTTTCCCGCTCTTCTTCGCTCAGGTTGCGGAACCCTTCACGATTGCCGCCCCCTTCGCCGCGCTGCGGGCGCAGTTCCTGCAAGGCGTCCGTCAACTTCTTAGCATCGGCTTCAGACAAGCCGAGTTCCTTCTGAACTTCGGGCATCGCGACGAGGCCGCCCACTCCGAAGCCGCCGAATCCACCGCCAAAGCCGCCCCGTCCGCGGCGACCGCCGCCTTCCGGCTGCGCCAGCGCGCTGGAAACCATCAAGGCCACGACTGCCGCGGCCAGCATCACCTGGAATTTCACCTTCAACATGGTCGACTCCTGAAGAAAAGAGTGAGTTGCTTATTTCTGAGCCACGCAATACAGAAACCGATCCGAGCGCAGCCAGAGTTTTCCGTCCGACACCGCCGGTGTGCCGTTGAAGCGGCTCTCGTCCGACTCGAACCGATTCTGCGCCACCAGCTTGAACTCGGGCCCCGCCTCCCAGACGTGCGTCAATCCCGAACGCTGCACGAAGTAGACTTTGCCGTTCACCACGATGGGGGACGAATAGTCCTGACCACCGCCGCCCGCGCCGCCGCGACCGCGGCCCGGACGCCCGCCGCCGGCCTCTTCGGCCACGTCCTGACCGGCGCTGAGCCGCTTCTGATAAACCTGCTGACCTGTCTTGGCATCGAGACATTGCGCGACGCCGCGGCTCACCGCGTACAACCGGCCTTCGTACAAGACCGGCGTACAGATGCGATTCTGCCCGCGGGCTTTCCAGACGACATGAGTATTCGTCACGTCCTTCTGGCCGCCGGCACGGATGGCGATCGCCTGGCCCGACCGGCCTTCGATGCCGTAGATGACGTCGCCGTCGGTGACGACGCTCGAACAGTACGTGTTGTCCTGCAGCGCCTCGGCATACCAGCGCAGTTTGCCGGTCTTCGGATTGATGCCCCAGAATTCGTTCGGTACGCCGAGGACGATATCGACGTGGTCGCCGGAGCCGGCGAGAATCGGCGTGCCCCATGTGCTGCCGATGCCGCCCCCTTCGGCCTTCCAGACGACTTTCCCCGATTCCTGATCGAGAGCAACGAGCGCGCTGCTTTCTTCGCTGGCGTTCACGACGACGAGGTTGTCGTAGAGAATCGGACTGGCTCCCGAACCCCACTGCTGCGGGCCGGATTCATGGCCGACGTTCGTCTGCCACAGTTGGTTGCCGGCGAGGTCGTAGGCCAGCACGCCCGCTTTGCCGAAGAAGACGAAAAGCTTTTTGCCGTCGCTCACGGGGGTATTGCTGGCATAACCGTGCTCGCCGAGCATCCGACTGTAGGGATCTTCGTCGGGCGTACCATCGACGGTGGCGGTCCATTTCTTGTCGCCGGTCGCGACGTCATACGCGACGACGTGCCGTTTCAAGTCCCGCAAACTTCCCTGTCGTTCGCCTTCGACGCCGTAACCGGAGTAGCAGGTCACGATGACCAGATCGCCGACGATGATCGGGCTGGAGGCTCCCGCCCCGGGGAGTTCGACTTTCCAGGCGAGATTCTTGTCATCGCTCCATTCGGCGGGAATGTTTTTTTCTTGTGAAACGCCGCCGCCGTTCGGGCCGCGAAACCGCGTCCAGTCCTCCGCGCGGATGACATTCGCGGCGAAAGACGAGAGCACGAGCAGGGTGAGGAAAACTCGCGAATTGTGCACGGGAATTTCCGCGGGGCAGGGAAGGAATGGCTTTTCGGAATCGCTGGCGCGCCCAGAAGTTGCCGTCCTGGAATCAAACCCCACCGGGAAATCGTGGTATCGGCAAAATTCGACGAAAAATGAGGGGCTTCCGAGGGGTGCGTGAGACCCTTGAAGCAGCGACATTGATCAAATCGCACCTCTTCAGGGGGGCTTACACCCCCGCTCGGAAAATCACTTCGCCAGCTTCGGCACGCCGATCGCCGCGGCCATTTGGCGAACTTTTTCGCCGTAAAGCGGCCGGATATCGCGCGTCGGCGGGCGGCAGCGGCCCCCTTCCAGACCCACGTATTCCAGACAAAGCTTGTCGAGGTGCCCCTCGCCACCGGTGTACGCGGCGACTTCGGTGCACAGATCGTAATAGGGTTGAACAACGCGCGTCTGCTCGCGCTGCGCCTCGGCGTATTGGCCGGCCTCCATCATTTCCCAGAACTTCTGGCCCCATTGGGGCCAGTAGTTTGAGGCGTGCAAGTTGATGCCGCGGGCCCCGAGCATGTGGGCGAAGAGGTATTGCAGCGAGTTGTCGATGAACATGATCTGCTGCGCGTACTTCCGCATGGCCAGCTCGAAGACGTGCCGGTGCGGAGCGAACCATTTGACGGCAATGACGTTCGGCGCTTCGATCAGCCGCCCGATGAGGTTCAACGACGTGTGAAACCCAGTCCACGGCGTCGCATAGAAGACGATGCCGACCTTCGAATTGTCGGCGATGACCTTCAGCCATTCGACGACGTCGTCCTCGGTGGGAACTTCATAGAACGGGGCCGACGCCTGCACGGCGACGCAGCCGGTTTTCTCGGCTCCTTTGGCGAGCGCGATCAGATCGCGCTGGTTGGTCGTCTGCACGCCGAGAATGACCGGGACTTTGCCGGCAGCAGCTTCCACCGCCGCGGCGGCAATCTGCAACCGCTCTTCCACGTTCATCGTGTGGAACTCGCCTGCGCCGCCGCCGACGAGAATCGCCGATTTCCCCTCGCGAGCGCCGCCGTCGACGAGAAACTGCATGTGTTTCTTCATCGCCGGCAAGTTCAGGTCGAAACTCCCCTCGTGAAAAATGGTGGGGATAGGGATGTAACAGCCGGAAATTTTCTGGGCGAGCTGCGCTTTGTTCATGGAATCCGTTCTGTGCGTAAGAAAGCGTGCGAGGACGCGGAGTGACTTCGGCGGATTGTATCAACAAACGCCACTGATTACAGTCAGCGTTGATGCGTGCGACGAAGCCAGCCTTCAGCTTTGGGAAGTTCGGCTTGTGAGAGAGTTGCGACTTCAAAGGAAGCCCGAATTATGACGCTCGAACCGCGACGGCAGTTTCTGCAACAACTCGCTGGCGCTGCTGTTGCGTGGCCCGCTCTTTCCTTGTTGGCGGACGAGGCGAAGTCTGCACCGCGGATCAAAGTCGGGCAGATCGGACTCACGCATGCGCATGCCAGCAAACTCGACATCTACGTGAAATCGCCGGACTACGAAGTCGTGGGCATTGTCGAGCCGAACGAGAAACTCCGCGCAGCGTATCAACGCAAGCCAGGCTACGAGAGCGTGAAATGGATGACGCGGGACGAACTCCTGAACGCGTCCGGCTTGCAGGCTGTCCTCGTCGAAACGGAAGTCAAGGACCTGCTCGACAACGCCGAAGCGTGCATCGACGCGGGGAAGCACATCCATCTCGACAAGCCGGCCGGCGAATCACTCTCACACCTAAAACGCATCCAGGAGAAGGCTGCCAAGCAGAATCTGATGATTCAGATGGGCTACATGTTCCGCTACAACCCCGGCGTCGTCCTGCTGCGGAAATTGCTCGCCGAGGGTTGGCTCGGTGACATCTTCGAAGTTCACGCGGTCATGAGCAAAGTCGTCGATCCCAAGAGCCGCGTGGGACTGGCTCGTTATCCCGGCGGCATCATGTTCGAACTGGGCGGACACGTGATGGACCTGGTGGTCGGCGTCCTCGGTAAGCCAGACAAAGTCACGGGCTTCAATCGCCACACATCGAAGCTCGACGACGGACTCGTCGACAACATGCTCGCCGTGCTCGAGTATCCGAAGGCAACCGGCACGGTGAAATCGACCGCCGTCGAAGTCGAAGGTTCCGCACGGCGGCAACTCACCGTGTGCGGCACCGAAGGAACGCTGCACATCCAGCCGCTGGATGATCCGTCCGTGAAACTGGCGCTGTCGAAACCGCGCGGCGAGTACAAAGCCGGCTATCAGGACATCGCGCTGCCAAAGTACGTCCGCTATGTGGATGACGCCGCCGACATGGCGCGCGTGATTCGCGGCGAGCAGAAATTCGCCTTCTCTCCCGCTCATGACCTCGCGGTGCAGACAGCGCTGCTGGAGGCGTGCGGTTTGTAGCTCGGACGTGTCGGCACGATTCTTAACGTGCCGATAAAAACTCAAGATCAAGCACGTTAAGAAACGTGCCGACACGTCTCGTTCTGCGCCGGGCAGCGGTGAACAGCAGCAATTGCGTCAGCAGCGCTGCGGGTTGGATCGTTTGGTGAATTTTGGGTCTGTCGGTTTTGCAAATTGCAGCGACGGGCCGACATCGGTCGAATAAGGGATGTGTCCCTTTTTGCCGGACGATCAGCAACCAGTGTCAAAATATGACGAACACGTGAACTGGAGAGGCTCGACGCGAGTTTCTTCTGTTCATTTTCTCCAAAATGCCGCGCTGAGGCGGCATCAGGGGCTCTCTGGTTCGAATTGGCCTGATCCGATAAGACTCGCGACCTCAGAAATTCTGACGAACTTCCTCCTGTTGATTGGCCGCTTGAGCGTCTGATGTTGGTTTCGGAGAAAGCGGGAATTATGCGGCAGTGGGCGTCGCCCTGGAATCTGAGTTGCATCGGCGTCGCGATCGCGGTGGCGTTCAGCCCGGCTGGAATCCATTCCGCGTGGGCCGATCCGAATCCGGCGGCTCCGGAAGGTCAGCCGGCCGATCCGCTCCTGGCTCAGGTCGACGCAGCGATTGAAGTCAACAGCCGGCGATTCCTCGTCGCCAACGCCCATTCCCCGTGGCAGATTTTTCACGGCATCCTGGCGCTGCGGCAGAACTTCCAGGTCAAGCTCGACGACAAGAAGGTCTCGGCGATCGAATGGATCGCCACGGCTGAAACGAAATTCGATAACGAGCCGCTGATCGTCCTCACGGACTTCGGTGCGAATTTTCATTCGTTCACGCGGCCCTACGCCTTCCAGGGGCATCCGGCGCAGTTTCTCGCGCTGTTGAGCCAGTCCAACCTGCCGACGACGTACCAGTTCCGCGCTGAAGGCAAAGACGTCACGATCTCGGACATGCTCAAAGACACGATGATGCAGGTGAACTCGCAAGAGGAAGTCACCTGGGTCCTGTGGGCCCTCAATCACTATCTGAAGAGCGACGCCAAGTGGACGAACAAGCACGGCGAAGCATGGAGCATTGAAAAGCTGGTGCAGACCGAATCAGGCGCCGTGGTCGAGAACTCCGCGTGCGGGGGCAATCACGGCCTGTTCGCTTTGTCCCGGGCACGGGACAAGTATCTGAAAACCGGACAACCTTTGCGCGGCGTATGGTTGGTTGCCGATCAGAAAATCAAACGCTACACCGAAATCGCCCGGTCGCTGCAGAACTACGACGGCAGCTTCTCGTCCGCCTTCTATCGCGGCCCGGAATTCAGCAACGATATTAATACGCGGCTCAATTCGACCGGACACACGCTGGAGTTTCTCGCGGCCGCGATTCCGGAGCAGCGGCTGCGCGAGCCGTGGATGGAAAAAGCGGTCGCCACCTTGTCGAAGGACTTGTACGACCACCGGCATCAGCAGGTCGATTGCGGCCCGCTGTACCATTCGCTCAATGCACTCATGATCTACCGCGAGCGGGTGCGCGGCGAACGGCCGGCGCTGCTCGTGATGAAATCCGCGCTGGTTCCCAAACCGACGAGCGTCGTCGCGACCATTCCGGTCGTCATTCCCACGTCGATCCAGCCGGCGATTGACCGCCGCCTCGACGGCCCGATCTCGGCGCTCGACGCGATCCGCCGCCAGTAGCCCATCGCTGGCCGGAAATCGATCGCGCGGAGGGGTTCGCCTGAAGAGACAATGAGCACCCCGTTTCCTTGCTTGTCGCTGAAAATCGCGACTTGTATAACCAATCCGCATGGAGTGGCGGATCGGCCCATTCACGGGCCACGAGCCGAACCGACCGCTAATGAAATCCCCTTGGTTTCAGCGGAAGGAGTTCTCAATGGTTCGGTGGAACACACTCGCACGGCAACAATGGTTCGCAAGCACGGGCATCGTGCTGCTGCTAGTTGCCACGGCGTCGGCAGCCGTGATTCGCGGCGATGTCACTGTGGGCCTCAATGGCGCGGACAGTGCCGGCAGCCCGTCGTCGGCCAACGGCACGCAAGTGACCGGCAAGGCCTACAAGCTCAGCGATACCGGCGTGATCCTCCAAATAGGTCAGGGCACGGTCATCAACGAGTATCGCCGTTTCCGCATCTTTCAGGATCAAGGGACCACGGTCACCGACCCGGAAGAAACCTCGGCCACTTACACGGCCACGAGCGATCTAGAGGTCATCGGCCGGGCCAATTCGAGCGGCAGCGCTTTCGCCTGCCAGATCAGCATCTATGATCCGGCTCAGGACGTGCCGAGCGATCCGATCTGAGATTGACAGTTCCCGGCCCAGTCTCGCATGATCAGAGGAGACCCCGCTCGCAGCCGCGGGCGGGGCCTTTCCCTTCTGTGCTGGAAGCCATCTCACGGTGAAAGACGGCGCGATGAACGGCTGCCAATGCCCGCCGTGCCGACGCGGATTCACGCTGACGGAACTCCTCGTTGTGATGGCCGTGATCGGCATTTTGCTGGCGTTGGCGTTGCCCGCGATTCAGCAAGCGCGGGCCGCGGCGCGCCGGGCGCAGTGCTTGAATCATCTGCACCAGTTGGGCGTGGCGCTGCACAACTATCATGATACGCACAGCATTCTGCCGCCGGGGGCGATCGTCCTCGGGCCGGGTCTGCCGGTCGTCTATTCCGGGTGGGGCTGGGGAGCGATGATTCTGCCGATGGTCGACCAGTCGCCGCTTTACGGCCGAATCGATTTCAACCTGGGCACGGCGGTCGGCGCGAACGAAGCGGTTCTGCGGCAAGGACTGTCGGTTTGGCGCTGCCCCAGTGATCCGGCCGCCGACACCATTCCCGTCACGGTCGGCGCGTATCCCACGACGACCGTCTCGACCGGCAATTACTGCGGCGTCGCGGCGATGCTCGGACCGCTCTCGGCGGTCCGCTTCGGCGCGGTGACGGACGGCCTTTCGCAGACGCTGATGCTCGGCGAGCGAATCAACCAGCCGCTCGCGCTCGGCAACCCGCCGTTTACCTCGTCCTGGTCCGGCCTCGTCTCCAAGTCCGATCAGTACGTGTTCAATTCGATGCCGTACACATCCGCGAGCGCCGCGTACCCGATCAATTTTCATCAGGGGGGGACGCAGAATTTCTCCAGCGGGCACACCGGCGGAGCCCATTTCACATTCGGCGACGGGTCGGCCAAATTCTTGAGCGAGTTGATGGATGTCTTCCTTTTTGAATCCCTGGGCACACGCGACGGCGGAGAAGTCATCGAGTTCTGACGGCCGCGTCCGCCTGTTCGACTACGGTCCGCTGGCATTGCTCCTGCTGGCGGCGGCGGGACTCTTCGCGTACGTCTACTGGCCCAGAGTCGATCACAAAGCGGAACTCGACCGGCAGATTCAGGAAGCCTGGATGTCCGGCCGGGAAATCGTCGATGCGCTGGAGTTCTTCGAGAAAGGGGGATCGTACGAAAGCGACGATCGGCCATCAGCGGCCAGCCTCGATCAGGAATACGTGATCCCGCTCGTGAAGCAATTGCGAGAGCAGCATCATTTGAAAGTAATGGCCATCGTGCGCGACGACGATTCGAAGCGGGCGATGGCCATCGTGGCGGAAGCGCCGGCCAACCGGGCTGCGAGAAACGCCGTGCGGACCACGATCCTGGCAGCCGCCGACGCGTTTCCCGGATTGCTATTGCAGAACTGGAGCCATCAATGGGTCTCGCTCGATTTCATCGACGACCAGGAGATGGCCGCGTTCAAGCCGCAAACTCTGGCCCGCATCAAAGCGAGCCAGCGCCGCATGGAATAAGGCCAGATCCAAAGCCGCGGATGGCATCCGCGGTTTTCCGTTCGGCGAAAAAAGAAGACCGCAGTTGCCAACCGCAGCTTTCGCGGCGTCACTTCGCCGGGCCGTCATTCCGCCACCAGCGAATCTCGTTGTCGGTCCGCTCCGCCGCGGCCGCGATGTCCAGCCGCTTGTCGCCGTTGAAATCGCCGAGGATCACCGTCACTGCGTTGGTCCAGGGGTGCTTGAGCTCGTGATACTTCCACCCCGTTTTCGGGTCGCCGGTGTTTTCAATCCAGCCGATGCGGCCATTCGCCGTCCAACCGGTCGCGACGAGGTCGAGATCCTTGTCGCCGTCGAGATCACCGGCAACGACTTCGAAGCCGTTGGTGAAGTCGTCGATCACGGAGTGCTTTTTCCATTCGACGCCAAGCCCCGGCTTGCCGACGTTTTCGTACCAGGCGATCTGATGCGACTTGGGTTCACCGGCGAACGCGATGCCGAACGCCATGATCACGTCGAGATCGCCGTCCAGATCGAGATCGACCGCGTGTCCGTGAGCCGGGCCGCCGGTCTTATCATCGATGATGTGCTTCTTCCATTTCTCGGCCTGCGGCTTGCCGGAATTCTCGTACCACATGATCGTGCTGCCGGTCCGCGAGGAGCCAAGCAAGTCCGGCTTGCCGTCGCGGCTGAAATCGGCGGCGATGATCGTCCGCGTCTCGCCGATGTCGGCGTCGATTTCGTGCCGCTTCCAGCCGCTCGCCTTGCCAAGATTCTCGAACCAGTCGAAGCGATTGCCGAACCGCCAGCTCGACGCCGCGACGTCGAGATCGCCGTCGCCGTCGAGATCGGAGAGCGCGACGTCGTACGAGCCGGGAACCTCCTTCGGCGCGGCGACGCGGTGGAGCTTCCATTCGCCGGCGATCTTGTCGTTGCCGGGATGCTCGAACCAGCGGATGTCCCATTTCGTCTGGTGATTATCGACGATGACGACGTCGGGCTTGCCGTCGCCGTTGACGTCGCCGTGCGCGTGCCGTTCGAGCCGCACCGGCTGGTCTTCCTCGCCGCGGTATTTCTGGATGAACGAATGCTTAAAGTTCCCTTTGCCGTCGTTGAGCAGCAAATAGACCTGGCTGTTCGGCTCGGCGTCGGCGCTGGTGATGTCGAGATCGCCGTCGCCGTCGAGATCGCTCGCGACCACCGCATATGAGTAGGTGTATTTGAAGAGCAGCCGCGTTTCCGTGAACTGCAGCGGACCGGCGGTGACGACTTTCGGCGGCTCCGGCTCCGCGGAGGGTTCGCCCGCCGAAACCATCGAGACCGCAACACCGAGGAAAGCAAACGACAACAAATGCTTCATGGATTCGCCCTTTCGCGGATCAAAAAGACGTTTATCAACAGTTGCCGGTTTGAGAGCATAGCATTTAAGATCGTGGATGGGTAGCGTGCCGAAAGCCCGCTTCGGTTTCTTCAGGAGCAAACGAAATGCTGCAAAAACTCATGACGTGTGGACTCTGCTTCATCCTCGCCTGGACTGCGGCCGCGCCGGACCCGACGTCGCCCGATCCCAAGACGCCGCGGCCGATCGACGCCGGGGATTCGGTCTTTCTGGAAGACCTCACCTGGATGGAAGTCCGCGATGCAATGGCGGCCGGCAAGGACACCGTCATCGTCGCGACGGGCGGCATGGAAATGAACGGGCCGTACCTCGTCACCGGCAAACACAACGTCGTGCTGAAAGGGACGACGCAGGCCATCGCGAAGAAACTCGGCAACGCACTTGTCGCGCCGATCATCGCCTTCGTTCCCGAAGGAGACATCGACCCACCGACGTTCATGATGCGCTACCCCGGCTCGATCAGCCTCACCGAGCCCACGTATCAGGCGCTGCTCACCGACATCTGCGCGTCGCTGCGGGCGAACGGCTTCAAGCACATCGTCCTCATCGGCGACAGCGGCGGCAACCAGGACGGGATGAAAGCCGTCGCGGCGAAACTCACGCAGAAATGGACCGACGGCAAGACGAAAATCGTCTACGTCCCCGAGTACTACAACTACGGCAACGTCGCGACCTGGATCGCAGAGCAGGGCATCAAGCAGGTCGACGAGGGCCTGCACGACGATTTCCCCATGACCGCCGTGATGATGTCGGTCGATCCGGCGAGCGTTCGTACCGAGCAGCGGATCAAAGCGAACAAGTTCCGCATCAACGGCATCGATCTCGCGCCGAAGGAAAAGACGATCGCCCTCGGCAAAAAGATCATCGACTACCGAGCCGATGTCGCCGCGAAAGCGATTCAAGCGGCGCTGGCGAAGTGATCCCAAAGCCGCGGTTTGGCAACCGCGGTTTTCGTACTGCGGACAACAAGACCGCGGATGCCATCCGCGGCTTTATTGCAGATCATACCCCGCGGCGAGGTGGTTGTTGCGGACGAGCAATTTGCCGTGCGCGATCGCGAGGTGATTCCAGCAAATGGAATCGAGCGACTGCATGCGGGCGACTTCGCGATAGGCGTCGGGGGTCGCCTCGACGAGCACCAGTTCCCCTTTTTCGGAGAGAATCAGCAGCAGGTCCTCGACCAGCAGCAACTGGCCGTAGCCGAAGCGGCCGTTCTTCCATTTCTGCTTGCCGGTGCCGGCGTGCAGGCATGTCAGGATTCCATCGTCCAGGCCGTAGACGAATTCGTCCTGCAGCACGAAATCGTTGAATTTCGGCCGGAATTTCGACGTCTTCCAACGGAGTTGCGATTCCCACTTCTCATCGTCGCGTTTCATAAGGTCGATGCGAGCAGAACCGACGCCGTAGCTGCAGCCGAACAGGACCGAGCCGTCCTCGAAAGCGATCGGCTGCGCGGCATTGACGCGCGGGCTGTTTTTCCATTCGTAGTTCCACAATGGGCGGCCGCTAGCCAGATCGTGTCCGGCGATTCCTTCGCCGTGGAAGACGATCACTTGCCGCACGCCGTGCAGCGTCGCCAACTGCGGCGAGGCGTAGCCGGCTTGATACTTCCCCCCGGCCCAAACGATGTCGCCAGTTTGACGGTTGTAGGCAATGGTCGCGCGGTCTTGGAATCCGCCGGGACTGGCGATGACAAGATCGTCGACGATCAGCGGGCTGCCGGACATGCCCCATTCGATGTTCTTGATCGGCTCGCCGGCGCCGCCGCCGTCTTTGAGAATGTCGCGCTGCCAGATCTTTCGTCCGGTGCGCGCGTCGAGGCAGTTCAAGAGACCGGTGCCGCCGAGGGTGTAGAGCCGCCCCTCATGAAACTCCGGCGTGGCGTGCGGGCCGTTGTCGCCGTTCAGTTCGATGATCTTCAAGATCGCCGGATCGGAGTGCACCCACACTTCGGTCCCGTCGTCAACCTTGTAGGCGACGACGCATTCGTTCTCGCCGCGTTGCTCCTGCGTGAAGGCGATATCGCCAACGATGCTGAACGCGGACCAACCGAGTCCGATGGGATGCCGCCACAACTCCTTGAGCGGACGCTGCTCCCAATCGCGACGGAGCTTTACGCCGGTGACGATGCCGTCGCGGTTCGGCCCGCGAAATCCGGGCCAATCGCCGGGCTGCGCCGTCCATAGTTCCTGTTCGACGGATTCGTCCGTCATCGGCTTCAGCGGGCCGGGGTTCGTTTTGGAGGCGAGATACGCCGCCGCCTGTGCTTTGCCGCTCGGTATCCAGCGGGGACGGAACGCAGGAACCATCTCGCCATCGGCGGCGTCCATTTCGAAGAGGCTCGTGAAGACGACGAAGGCCAAGCCGATCACGCCCCATACGGCCAGACGCGCCCGCCACGATTGTCCGGAGAAAAACGTCCACCAGATGGCCAGCGCGAACAACGCCGCCGGCCAGACGAACAGAATGGACATCTTCGAGTTCGTGCGATCGTCGCTGTAGATGGTCCAGAACGTCAATTGGGCCAGAATCGCCAGCAAGAGAATCCCGGCGCCGATTTTCCACCGGCCTTGGCCCGGACGGGAGGGGGCAAGATCGTGCTCGTGAACCGTTGCGTTAACGGACATAGGTCTGCAATTTCCTCTTGAAATGCTCGTCAATTCCCGATCCAACCGGACATTTCCTCCGCGGCGATTTCACAGCGAATCACGCTTCCGCCTGCGGCACGGACATCGCGCTGTGCAGATCGCACAGCGTCCTCGAACGAAGCGGCTTCGCGATGAAACGTGGCGTACGGCTTTCCGCAATGGACGCCCGGCGAGCAATCGTCGGCACCCGCTGCGTACAAGGCTTCGGACCAGACTTCATAGTCTCGAGATTCCGGCGCGAGCCAGAGCGTGAATTCGAACAATCTTTGCATGGTTTATTCCGAACTATCTGGTGAATCGTGCGGACACCGATCAACAAATCGGATGAGGTCCCTCGCATGTGCCTCGGGATTTCGGGGAGTTGACCAAACGCTTTTCTGGCATCCTTCCCGTGATCCTGCCGGACACTTCAAAATTCAATACGCATGCCCTCCACCGGGACGCTGCGTCCACCCTTTTGATTCCGCATATTCTATCGCAGCTCGGATGTGCTTGTTGGGATGCATCTCGGATAATCACTACGGCAAGAATCGATTCCGTTCCTCCGGCGTCGGCATGCGGCAGGTTTCCTTCTTGCCGAACCACCGGTAGCGGTTGCGGGCCACGAACGTATACCCCCAGTCGCGGATCGGTTTCGGAATCAGCCACAGCACTGTGCCGGATACCTGACCGAAGAAGCCCAGGTTCCACAGAATCCGGACGACGGCCGACGACTTGCGAAAAATACAGCCGTTCAACCACAGGGCGACGGAATCGAGCCGGGCCGTGTCTTCCGGCAACAGGAGCGCGCGGGCCGTTTCCCCTTGCAGCGGCGCGAAGCGGAAAACGCCGCGTCGGTCCCATTTCAACACGCGGTCGACCGATTCGTTGCACAATCCGCAAACGCCGTCGAAAAAAACGATGGGGTGGGACGTCTGTTCCGTCGCGCGAAGTTCGGCATCAACCGTGAGTGTGGACATGTTGTGTTCCGTTACGACGGGAATTCTAGCAAGCGCGCCTCTGGCTGCCGATGCGAATCCGCGCTTTCCGTTTCCGATTTGTCTTATCTCGCGAACATCGCGTAGGATGCGCCGCGGGTTTTGTGTGCCCGGGGAGTGATCCATTCCCCTCGATCGTGCGTTTCCCTCAGTGAAACTTCCCATCACGAACTGGAAATCTCCAAGCTCATGGCCGATTACCAAGGATCTCCGCTGACCTATCCGCCGCTCGGGTTACCAACCGGCAGCGTGCGGGCGTTATTAACGCTCACCTGCGTCGCCGTCGTGGTGGTGAACACGGCCCGGGGGACGCCGCTTGATCTCTTCTGGGTCGAAGCGCTCCTGATCTCGATGGCTCATTATTTCACGTCGCGGCGTTTCGTCAGCCTGCCGCCGGCTGCGCTCCGCAAGCTCGAAAACGACGGCATTCTGGAGCGCGAATCGCAGCCGCTGTTCCTGCCGCGGGGCAGCATCCGGGCGCTCATCATCGCCGCCTTCGTCGGCCTGGCGTGGTATCTGTATGAAAACAACCGCGAGCTGCTCTACTCGACGCAGGTCATCACGCTGTTGGCGCTCGTCAGCGCGTATTTTCTGGGCACGATCGTCCGCGGCGTCACCGGCTCCTGGAATCGCTGGCGATCCGCGCCGCCGTCCCGCTGGTGGGCCGATACGCGGGCCCTGGTCGTCCTGGGCGGAGTCGCGCTGGTCGCGATCCCGGAACTCGTGGGCGCCGGCAAACTGTTCCAGGAACAGGATGTGATCCGGCACGTGGCGCTGGGGCTGATGCTGTTCTACTTCGGATCGCGGTAAGCAACGCCACGTTTGTTCGGCGCGGGTCTCACTTGTCCGGATTCGCGATCTGGTGCAGATAGCGCGCCAGCGTGGCATGCAGGTCGACGAGCTTCTTCCAGTCCTGCCAGTCGCAAATCATGGTGCGCGGCGAGGGCTGATTGAGGTCTTCCTCGGAATTCTGAATGATGTCGCCGATCTGCGCGTGCACGTAGGACAACAGGTCCGAGATTTGCGCCCGCTGAAGCGGCCGCAAATCCTGGGGCGGCTCCGGCGCGCCTTTTGGAAAGAGCTCGCCTTCTTCGGGGTTCATGGAGGTCGGCGGCGCGATGAAACCGAGATCCTCGGATGGCGGCTCGTCGGCGTCGGGATCGACCTGGGCCGTGCTGCTTTCGAGTTCGCTCGCGGGCCTGTTCTGGCTCGTCGACCCTTCGGGCCGGACGTCGCCGACCATCAAGAGGCAGCGCCCGATCGCGAGCACGTCGCCGGCCTGCAGCACGCGCATCTGAATCGGATGGCCGTTGACGCGGGTGCCGTTGGTGCTGTCGAGATCGGTAAGGATGATCTTGCCCGCGTCGTCCTGCAGTTTGGCGTGGAACCGGCTGACGCGGTCGTCGTTGAGCTGAATGTCGTTGTCGTCTTCGCGGCCGATAGTCACCGGCGTGGGGAGCCGGGCAAAGATGCGGCCGCGCTCCAGCCCCTCGAGCACTCGAATCGTGATTTCAGCCATGACGCACGGAACCAATCGCCGGCTCGGCAGCCCGCGGGGACGACGCTTCCACACATTCTTGTTGTAGCAGGCGGTTTCCGTCAGCGTCAATCATGGAGGGTTGAGGGTTTATGGTTGAGAGTTGAGAGTTGGAGAATACAAAACCAATACGCTGCCTTCTTCTTCTGACTCAGGCCTCAAGTCTCGGGCCTCAAGCCTATCCCGCGAGCAGTTGACGGCGGAAGTCGCCGTCGCGGTAGGCGGATTCGACGGCAGAGGCTACCGTGCCCATCAGCATCCGTCGCGGAATGGGCTTCTTAAGGACGCAATAGGCCTGCGCCGCTTCGGCGGCCGATTCCAGTTCCGCGGTCCAGTCGGCCGTCATGAGAATGCACGGAACCACGGCCAGTTCGGCCTTCACGATGCGGATCGTATCCAACCCCGACAGCTCCTGCATGTGCATGTCGAGCAACGCAAGGTGAAAAGGCTCCTGCTCGAGGACCGTCACCGCCTCTTCGCCGGAGCTCGTCGTCACGGTATCGAGGTACGGACTGAGAATGTCCCGCAGCGCCTCCCGCAGGGCGTCGTTATCCTCGGCGATCAGCAAGCGATAGCGAGACATCGGTCGGAGTGCATTCGAAGCAGCTTCAAATTCCCTATCACTACCGAGTAACACACCGCCGGGGCGTCGTCAATCGGAAGACGTCAGGCATGAGCGGTCACCGCAGTCAGTTCGCGAGCAGGCTTCAGGTGTTCTTGGAAAAATTCCACCAGGCGCCGGTCGTACTCGAACGCATCGACCTCCCGCGCCCGGTTGTGCTTGGCGAGTGGCGCCAGCCAAACCTCGGCTAAATCTCCGATCCGCCGCGCGATGCCCTGCGAAATTTCCGGATTCACGTAGTTGTCGCGCTCGCCCGCAATGAGCAGCACGGGGCGATCCGACAGTCGCGGCAGCCAGCGTTCGATCACTACGTAGCGGCAGCCGCGTTTCCATTGACTCAGCCAGCGGACCTGCCACAGCGTCATCTCGAAATGCCACCGCGGGATGAGCCGCATCATCCAATCGGGCAGATACAGGAACGCCCAGCGCAGCGCGAAGAATGTGACCAGCATATTCGTGCTGTAGGCTCCTTCGCAGCACGCGGCCCGGATGTCGGGATTCTCGGCGGCCAGCACCAGCGCCGCTTGCGAGCCGCGGCTGATGCCGAACGTGCCGATCGGCAGATGCCGCAAATCGTCACGGCTGCGGAGAAATCGCAACGCGGCGCGGGCATCTTCAATTTCGAACATCGTGGGCCAATGCAGCGGCGCGTAGCCCGGCAGCGCGTCGCTCTCGCCCTGATTGCGGAAATCGAACGCGAGGAGCGCATAGCCGGCGTCGACGAGACTTTCCGCGTATGCCAGCGCCGACCAATGCGTGCCGTCCAGCTCCGGCAGAAACAGGATCACCCCGCGCGGCGGCTGCTCGGCGGGATGATACAAGCTGCCCCGCAGGGTGAGGCCGTCGGTCGAAGGAAATTCGACCGTCTCGGCCTGCAGTTGTGGGGGATAGATCGGGACATTGAACGGCGGCTTCTGCTCGAAGATCTTGAGGATCTTCCGCACGAAATAGCCGCGCGAAACGATATCGATCGCGACCAGAGCAGCAGTGGCGATAAGCAGATTCTGCAACACGGAGACGGCGCTTCCGATCGAAGGCTCGCGGCCGAAACTATCCTTCGTAGGCCGAGAAAATCAGCGAGACGTTTTGGCCTCCAAATCCAAAACTGTTGGACAGCGCCCGCCGGATGCGCGCCGACCGGGCCTCGTTCGGCACGTAGTCGAGATCGCAATTCGGGTCCGGCGTGCGGTAGTTCATCGTCGGCGGGATCGCGTTGTCCCGGATGGTCATCAGGCAGGTGATCGCTTCCACGCTCCCCGCCGCGGCGATGAGATGCCCCATCATGCTTTTGACGCTCGACACCGGGGTCTTGTACGCCCGCTCGCCGAATGACGCCTTGATGGCAAACGTCTCCACGCGGTCGTTCACTTCGGTGCTGGTGCCGTGGGCGTTGATGTAATCCACGTCGTCCGGATTCAGTTTCGCGTCCTTGAGCGCCATGCGGATGCAGGCAACCGCGCCGCGGCCTTCCGGATGGACGTCGGTGATGCGATAGGCATCGGCGGTGGAGCCGTAGCCCGCGATCTCGCCGTAGATTTTGGCGTTACGAGCGAGGGCGTGCTCCAGATCTTCCAGGATGAGCATGCCGGCCCCTTCGCCGAGGACAAAGCCGTCGCGATCGCGGTCGAACGGCCGCGACGCCATCTGCGGATCGCTGTTGTGCGTCGACAAGGCCGTCAGCAGATTGAAGCCGGTGACGCCGAACGGATGGATCATGCTGTGCGCGCCGCCGGAGAGCATGAGGTCGGCGTCGCCGCGGCGGATGATTTCGGTCGCCTCGCCGATAGCCTGGCTCGACGCCGCGCACGCCGTCAGGCAATTCAGGTTCGGGCCCTGGGCGTCGAACAAACTGGCCAGGTGGCCGGCGGGCATGTTCGGCTCCTGCTCCAGTTCGGTCTGGGCATGCAGCCGTTCGAGTCCGCGCTTGGTGAATTCCGCCAGGTCGACTTCGCCATCGCGCTGCGACTCGGCGATCATGCTCATGACGAGCGTGAAGTCCTGCTGTCCTTCGCCGGCGCCGAGATACACGCCGAATCGCGAGGGATCGTACTCGGTCTGTAACAGCCCGGAATCATCCATGGCTTGCTGAGCCGCGCCGACGGCGAACCGGATGTTGCGGCCGGCAAAGGCGAAACGTTTGCGATCCTCGACGTAGCGTTCCAGATCGAAATCGCGCACTTCCGCCGCGAATTTCGTCGGGAAGCCGGAGGCGTCGAAATGCGTGATCGGTCCGATGCCGCTCCGCCCGGCACACAGCGACTTCCACATTTCTTCCGCCGAATTTCCCACCGGTGTGATCGCACCGACCCCTGTGACCACCACGCGACGTCTCATGTCCCGGCCTCCTTCTTACCGTGACCGGCCTTCCCCACGTCCATCACCCCCAACAGACGCATGGAAAACACGAAGTTCTTCTGATCGATCGTTCCTGCCGCCGCGTCATCGACGTGAGCGAAGAAAATTTCCCCATCGGCGACCAACCGGTCGCCGACCTTCGCCTGGCATTCGACCAGTCCGCCTTCTTCACGGGCGTCGATCAGTTTCGCGGTGTAAGTCAGGGTGTCCCCCGGACACGCCCAACTGTGGAACGTCATTCTAGGAATCTTAGCTAGAATGACGACGTGGTCAAACTGGTGCCGTTCCCCCAGCAGGATGCCCCCCGTCTGGGCCAGCCCCTCGGTAATGAGCGAGGCCGGCATCACGGGAAAGCCAGGGAAATGATCGTGCAAGTGCTCTTCGGCCAGCGTGACGTTCTTGATCGCCGTGGCATGCGACCCGCTGACAAATTCGGTGAAGCGATCGATCCAGATCCAGCGCATCGTGGTCAGTTATCAGCCATCAGCCGTCTAGGTCAGTTGGTCACAACCGACTGCGGACGACCGACAACAGACATTCCCTCGTTAGTTTGCCTCAAGCTTTTTCATCAGGAAGTTCACGACCATATCGACTGTGAACAAGTCCTGAACCTTCTCCACGCGCGGATCGGCGGCCAAGGCATCGATATTGGCGTGCGGCATCTTGCTGCGCAGTTCCTGTATGCCCTCCGGCGTCACCTTGCCGTTGACGATGAATCCCGAATCGGCGGCGACCAAATTTTCCGGAAACAGCTCGCCGCGCGGAATCTTGATGTTGAAGTTCTTTTCCAGCCGGAAGACGATGTCCAGAAAGTCGATTGACTCCGCGCCCAGATCGCCCATCAGCGTGGCAGTCGGCGTCACTTCGTCATCATCGACGCCCAAGGCATCGACCAGCGTTTCTTGGACGTTCGTAAAAACTTCATCGCGTGTCGGCATCCGGTGTTCTCCTCAAATGTGCCCTCGCCGGGCCGGCAATATCTGTCAGGTCTGTAGCTCTTTGATTCGCAAATCTTACGCGCTCGACCCGCTCAGCCCAAACCACCGAGCGTCAAGCCGCCGTCCACTTTCAAAATTTGTCCGGTGATGTAACTGGCCTCTTCCGCCACCAGGCAATGAACCGCATAAGCGATGTCTTCCGGTTTACCGAATCGTTTCGCCGGGATGGATTTCTTGATCTGTTCTCCCGCCGCATTCATCACCGCTACCGTCATGTCAGTTTCCACGAACCCCGGCGCGACGGCATTCACCGTAATATTTCGTCGCGCGAGCTCGGTTGCCATGCAGCGGGTAAAACCCTCAATCCCCGCTTTGCTCGCCGCGTAGTTCGCCTGGCCGGGATTGGAAAAGTCCGCCGAAACGCTGGACATGTTCACGATTCGGCCGTAGCGGCTGGTCATCATCGGCCTCGTCACCGCCTGGCAGAAATTGAAGACGCTGGTGAGATTCGTATCAATAACCTCTTGCCATTGCTCTGACGACATTTGCGCAAGCAACCCGTCCCGCGTAATCCCGGCGTTATTCACCAGAATGTCAACTTTCTCCCATTTCGCCAACACTTTTTCGACGATGGCGTCGGCGTCGGCCTTCTTTGCGGCGTTTCCCTGCAGCGCGATGACTTCACCACCAGCGGCCGTCAATTCGGAAACCAGGGAGTCCGCCGCCGCCTGATTGGCCTGATAAACGAAGGCGACTTTTGCGCCGAACTTGCTCAATCGCTGCACGATGGCGCGGCCGATTCCCCGGCTGCCACCTGTCACAATCGCCACTCGACCTGCCAAATCCATGCTTGCGAGCCTCTCAAGATGCCGTACTGGGCGCGGCCGACCAGACTTGCGGCAACAACGCACGGAAAGTCTGACGGCCGACCTCGTCTGCCGCTGCCAATTCGGGATTTTGATCCGCGAGATTCATGCCGGCCAATTTTAATCGCGCCGAGACGGCCGAATTCCCGTCGACGGTTCCCGCCCCCTGAAACTCCCATTTCGCGCCGTCGATCTTTTTGACGGTCATTTGCAGCGACAATGATTTCCCGGGCGAGACGAAATTATTATAGCGCACCGCCTTGGCTTCCTGAAGCAGGATGGTGCTGTGCGCAAAATCGTCGGAGACGCGCATCAGCCATGCGCCCGCTTGGACCAAGGCCTCCAGCATCAACACGCCGGGCATGACGGGGAATCCCGGAAAGTGATCCGCGAGATACTCCTCCGCCAGCGACAAATTCTTCACGGCCGAAATCGACGTCTTGGGTGTCAATTCGGTAATCCGATCGATCAGCAAAAATCGCATGCCTGGACCCGCTGCACGAAAACCCTTGACCTCTCGAATGATGAGGTCGGGCGAATCGGGAAATTCTAAGGGTTATGCCGTTTGGCTACAAGGGTGGAACTCCACCCGCGCGTCGAGTAGTGTGTCGCACGGAATGCCGATGCCCAGTTGGTTCAGAATGCCGAGGCCCCGTTTTTGAGCAGGCCCCGGTGTTGGGCCCTGATTTGAAAGTTGTGATTGCGACCATGCCTCTGCTCGGCGCCCATATGTCGATGGCCGGCGGTTATTACAAGGCCGCCGATGCCGCCGCGGCGCTCGGCATGGAGACGGTGCAGCTCTTCACCAAGAACAACAATCAGTGGCAGGGAAAGCCACTCACCGAAGACGACGTGCGGCTCTTTCGCGCGGCACTGGAACGCGGACGACTGCAGAAGCCGTGCGCTCACAACAGCTATCTCATCAATCTCGCCAGTCCCGACGATGTCCTGTGGCAAAAGTCGATCGACGCTTCGGTCGACGAGTTGCAGCGTGCCGAAAAGCTTGGCGTGGACGGCGTGGTGATGCACCCCGGCAGTTTTGTCACATCGTCGGCAGAGGCCGGTCTGGCGCGAATCGTGAAAGCGCTCGACGAAGTGCATCGCCGCTGTCCGAAGTTTCGCACACAGTTCTGGCTGGAGACTACGGCGGGGCAGGGGAGTTCGCTCGGCTGCCGGTTCGAACACATTGCGGCGATTCTGCAAGGCATCAAAGCACCGGATCGGCTCGGGGTCTGCGTCGACAGTTGCCACATCTTCGCCGCTGGCTACCCGCTGGCGACGCCCGAGGAATACGCCGCGACGATGAACGAATTCGACCGGCTCATCGGGCTGGACCGCATCCGCGGCTTCCATCTCAACGACAGCAAGAAGCCGCTCGGCAGCCGCGTCGACCGGCATGAGCACATCGGCGAAGGCTGCCTGGGACTGGAACCGTTTCGCCACATCCTCAACGATCCGCGTTTTGCCGACTTGCCAATGTATCTCGAAACGAACAAGGGTGAACGCGACGGCGAGAATCTGGATGCGATCAACTTGCGCACGCTGCGTGGGTTGATGGCATCCAAATCGAAAATCGCCGAGCGGGGGCGTAAGCCCCCTGATAACGGCGTCGAATGACGTAGCACGCTCATCCAGGGGGCTCACGCCCCCCGCTCGAGAAAACAACGCGGCGGCGAGATGCCGCTACTCCGTCTTCAACACCTCAACTGCCGTCGTTTTTCCGGTCGCCATGCTGGCGCCGCCGACGAAAAGGAGTTCGCCGTTCGCCGTTGGCAACTGGCGGTGGAAGAACCGCGGGTGATGCAACTGGCCGACGACTTCCCAGCGGTTGTCGTCGTATAACTTCTGCAGGCTGCCGGAAATCGTTGACGCGAACAATTGATCCTTGTTGGCGAACGACGAGTTGCCGAAGCCTTCCATGCCGTTGCCGATCAGCGACGGGCCTTCCGACCACGACTTCGACGCGGGATCGTAGACGTCGACGCGCGGCGTCGGACCGCCCGATTCCTGCATGCCGCCGAGGACGTAAAGTTTTCCCTGATGCGCGGCGAGACTGAGCGCCCGGCGCAGGAACGGCGGCGCGGCGATCTCCGACCAGGTCAGTTCTGGCTTGGTCAGATCGCAGACCCAAGCCGTCTTGTGCCACGTCGTGTCGCCCGAGCCGGCCATGTTCCAGCCGCCGACGACGTACAACTTGCCGTCGAGCACGGCGGCATCGTGCGACGAGCGAGGTTCCGGCAGCGGCGGCAGGTCGGTCCATTTCCCCGACGCGGGGTCGAACGAAGCGAAGCTGCCCTGCGACACGAGTTCTTGCGCATCCTTCTCGGCGTTCTTCGCCGTGAATCCGCCGAGGCGGTACAGCTTGCCATCGTAAGCGACCATCGCCAAACCGGTCAGCTTCGGTCCGGTCGCGATCGTTTGCCAGGCGGCGTTGGGATCGGTCAGCGAAATCTTCCAGAGTTCGTTTGACTGGCCTTCGCTGGAGTAATGATGCGGCGTGCCAAAGTGGCCGCCGTAGACATATAGGTCGGTTCCGAGGATCGCCGCGCCGAAGCTCGTCACGCCGCGCGGCAGATCGGGCACGGCATGCGCTGCGGCAACGGTTTTGGCGGGCGTGTAGGGCAAGGAGACGGTCGCATAGTGCCGCACGGATTTGTAACTGTCGTCGCCCAGTCTACCCTCCGTGTTTTCCGTGTGGCGAGCGCGGACCGAATAAAGGCCTCGTTCCGGCAACTTGCAGCGGAACTTGCCTTCGGCGTCGGCATCGCCTTGAATCTTCTCGGCGAGGCCCGGCCCTTCGACCGTGACTTGATCGCCCGCCGCCGGTTTGCCCAGGAAAGTCACCGTGAACACGATTTCGTCGCCGTCGATTTGCGGCGTGACTTCGAACGCCGCGAGTTCCGCGTCGTTGACGGCGGCCCAATTGCCGGGCAACGCCGACGGGAACGCCTTGGCGTAGTACTTCAGCAGAAAGGCTTCGCCGCCGCGGGTGAGGACACCGTACGTCTGCTGCGCGGTGAGCGGGGACGAGACGCTGTTCGGCAATTCGCCGACGAGCGCGTCGTCGACCGGCTTCAACTCGATTTCCTGCTTCTTCGCGCCGTCGCGGCCGCGCGTCTGCGTGACGATTTTCATCGCGTGGAACTTTTCGAGCAGCTTCGCATCATCGGGCGCGGCCGACTCGCTGAAGTAGGCTTCGACCTTGCCATTCTTCTCCGGGGGATTCGCTACGATCCACAGGAAGTGGGCGTGGCACACGGCGGGAATCCACAAAAAGACCGCCAGAATGGTCGCCAAACGGATCATCATTTCTCCTTCGTCGGTTGGAAATCGGGTTTCGTAGTGTGAATTGGTTATTTCGGCACCGCGGCGCAATACAACACGTCGCCGCGCCGCAGCAGAAAGCGATCGTGGGTGTAGACCGCGGCATACAGGACCGGGCCGCCGAACGGCCCGGCCGCATTCTTTTCACCTTTTTCTCCTGGTGGTGCGGCGACCGCTTCCCAGGTTTGATTCTCGGCGAGCGATTCAAACGTCGTCCCGGCCGCGATGACCGTGACCGCGCCCCCTTTGCCGAAGAAATAGACGCGTTCTCCCAAGGCGATGGGCGTGGCCCACATGCTGTCGGCGATGCGATTCGAAAACAGTTCTTCACCGGTCTCGAGGTCATGACAGAACAGCACGCCGGTGGCGTTGACGAAGTACGCCCGGCCGCCGGCGGCGATCGGCGAACCGAACGAACAAGTCGACCGCTTGCTGCGCCAGACATAGTCCGCCGCGAACGAGCCGTCGTCCAATTTGCGAACGGCGACGAGGCCGTTCGAGGCCGCCGACTTGCCGGAATTGCCGTCGCCGCGGCCTTGCGTCGCGCCGACCAGAAACCGCCCCGGCCCGGCGAGCGCGGGCGTCGGCGTCGAATTGCCGGAGACTCCCGTCAGCTTCCAGAGTTCCTTGCCGGTCTCGGGGTCGAGGCCCGTCACGCTGCCGACGGCGCTCAACAACAGATGCGGTCCGCCGTCCATTGTCAGCAAGCGCGGGCTGGACCAACTGGTCGCGCCGACGCCGGGAACTTTCCACAGGTCTTTTCCAGTGTCTTTGGCGGCAGCGAGAACATACGGCTCGGATTCGCGTTCGACCCAGACGAAAATCCGGTCGCTCGTCTGTTCCAGCGAAGCGGCCAATCCATGCCACGATGTCACTTCGCCGAACTCCTGCACCAGATTTCGTTGCCAACGCACCTGACCGTCGTGAGTCAGCGAGAGCAGATCGCCCCCTTCGAAGAAACAGTAGACACCGGCGTCATCCACGGCAGGCGTCGGCGCGGCCTTGCTGACATAGTTGCTGTTCTCCGCCTGCGACGCCGCGTTCCATTCGTGCTGCCAGACTTTCTCGCCCGACAGGTTGTAGGCCGTGACGTAGCACGTTTCCTTCTTCGGCCCGGCGATCGACGTGATGTAGATTTGAGACTTCCACGTCACCGGGCTGGATTGCCCGTAGCCGGTCAGCGGAATCTGCCAGAGCAGATTTTTCCCGGACGACCATTCGAGGGGCGCGGCGGCGACATCGCTGTCGGCCGTCGGTCCGCATTGGAATTTCGTCCAATCGTCGGCACGAGCATCGGTCAGTCCGAGCACGAGGCCCACCAGTGCCGACAATACGCCGGCCCGCTTCGCCGCCATCCATTCGCCATTCATCTGAAAACTCCTGATTGCGATGTGTCTCAGAGCGATGCGACGTTGCGTCCAGCGTGCGGCCAGCGCCTTGATCAAATGGTATCCCCCCAGGAGTACGATTTCCGCCGCGGCGACCGCGGCGAAAATCTGCAGATGGAGCAGAATCAGCGACGCGGCGTCTTTCACGATTCCGCTCCTTCCCGATCAGCGGTCGACGATTGGGCCGTCAGATGCAGCAACCGCCGCCGGCAGAGAATGGCGCGGCGATAATCCTGAGACGACTCGTACAAGAGCGCGACCCGCTCCAGGCAGCAAGCGCAGCCCAACGATTCGATCTGCACGTCGGACAGGTGCTTGACGACCTGGTACGCTTCCTCATCGCGCTCGAGATTCATCAGCAGCGACGACAGCCCGATGCGGTAGACGACGTGCTCCGGATCGAGCGAGATCGCTCGCCGCGCCAACGACACCGTCACTTCGATCGGCCGGCCGCATTTCGCCGAGTAGTAGCCCAGCGAGAAATAAGCCCGCGCCAGGTACGGATCCCGTTGTGCGGCGAGCCGGCAAGCCTGCATCGCCAACTGCGGCGCGCCGGCTTCGTCGAGTCCTTCGGCCGCTTCGAGCAGCAGTTCGGGGGTCAACTCCGCATCGCTCAACAGTTCCTGCAGCAACTCCCGCGAGAGAGTCGTCCGTCCGATCTTTCCATAATTCAGCGCCAGGCAAACGCGGGCCGCCGGCATCAGCGGGACCAGCAACGACGCGTGCTCCAAGGCCGCGACGGACTGCCGGCGATCATTCTGATAGTGGAGGACGAGCCCCCACAATTCCCAGCCGCGTCCGTCGTTCGGCCGCAGTTTGAGATGCGACTGCAGGAGCAACGCCGCCGTCGCATAGTCCTGACGGTTGCACGCCGCTTGCGCCGCGAGGAATTCCGGTTCCATGACTCTCCTTCCGGACCGTAATTTTTTTCCCGGACAGTGTTTTCCCGCAGTCTCCGAACGGGGACGCGGCCATCCATTGCGCGACGTCCCCTACGCGGAGGCTTCACGACACGTTCGCCGTCAACGGCTCGTCAATTCGATCGACAACTCGTTGACTTCGTCGGCGCTCAGTTCGATGCGAATCGGTCCTTTGCGTTGGACAGCGTTCAGGAACTTGTTGCGATCGGCGATCAGCGAACCCGACCGCTTCCGCAATTCCTCGAACGCTTCTTCCGCATCCGGCTCCATCGGCTTGAGGACGACTTCATACTCGCCCGGCGGCGGCCCTTGCTGCGACGCGAACTGAAAGCTGCCGTCCACGACCGCAGCGGAGAACGTCGCCGGCATCGACTTGTCGCCGAAGGTCGACGATTTCACCGTGAGGTACACCTGGGCTTCGCCGACCGGGTCGCCATCGAGGGTTACTTCACCCAGCACTTCGGTGCGCGGCGCCTGCGTGCCGCCGCACCCCGTCAGCAGCGCGAAGCACACCCCCATCAGACCCACGGTAAGGAGAGATTTAGAATTCACCGAGCACCTCCCCGCCGGCCTTGGTCGACAGCGCGGTGTAGGTGTCGAAGCCGATGTTCTGGCTGATAAACCGGACGGTGCCGTCGGCCATCAGGATCTGGAGGCCGCCGACGTGCTGGCTGGAATAGCCGGCGGGCGAACCGGCGAAATTGTTCATCACGGTGGCGGTGTTGCCCAGTCCCGAGTTCGGATAGCCGACGCCCCAGCGGGCCGTGCCCCACCGCGAGGTCCCATTGAGGGCCGTGTTGCCGGGGCAAGCGGTGGCGCCCCACAGATAGTTCTTGAAATTCCACGTGGTTTCGCCGACGGCGAGTGTGTTGGACGTGCCATCGGTGATGTCGCGGAACTTCGCACAGCGGTTCTGGGTGTAGCCGAACATGACCGGCGACACGATGGCGAACAAGCCCTGCGCGGGATGCTGATAGGACGCCGTGCCTTCGTTCAGCAGGTAGCTGCACGGCGCGCCGGTCTCGGGCCGGCCGGAAATGTTGCAGTTCGTCTCCGGAGCGTTGCGGGGAATGACCATCGTCGGGCACAGATACGGCGCCACGCGCTGGTTAAGCACGCCGGAGTTGTAGGTCGTCGCGTAGTGCTCGTTGAAGTTGTAGAGGTTGTAGCTATTCGTTTGGTCGATGTACGGCAGGATAAATACGAACCCGCTGGCGCCCAGCCCCGACGTGCCGGCATTCGAGTCCTCGAATCCGCCCGGGGGAAAGCAGCTGAACGTGCTTTCGTAGTTGTGGATCGCCAAGCCGATTTGTTTCAGATTGTTTCGGCACTGAGTCCGACGGGCCGCCTCGCGCGCCTGCTGCACGGCGGGCAAGAGCAGGGCGATGAGAATGGCGATGATCGCAATCACCACCAGCAGTTCGATCAGTGTAAATCCGCGAGCTCGTCTTGATCGCATAACCAGGTCTCCAGCAAAGCCAACAAACGGTATAGGCATCGTTCGACCTTCGAACGATGCGGCTAACGTTGCTGGCGAGCGGGATTGCTGGCTGGCAGATCGATCGGCTCGGCGCCGATGCGCGTAAAACTCAAACCTTGATTCAGAAATCTCCCAGGACTTCGCCGCCCCCGCGGGTGCTGAGCGAACGCCACACGCCGAGGTCGATGTTGTTGCTGAACGTCCGGGCCGAGCCGTCCATCAGCAACCCTTGCACGATCCCCGTGTGGAAGCTCCGCGAGGTGACCGCGGCGAAGGTCGACAGTCCCAGCGCCGTGGCAGCATTACTTTCCCGTGTGGAAACGAAATCGGCGTTGTAGGGCGCCGCGGTCGGCGAGATCGCGGTGATGACAAACGTGAGCTGGACGACGGTGTTCGGCGTGAAGACCGTGGTGAAGCCCGTCTCGTGCGCCTTGCCGTCCACCCATTCGGTATGGCCGTTGCCGTTGCCGGTGGCGCCGCTCGCCAGGCCGATCAGCGTGGCAACGGAATCCGGCACGGGAGTTCCTTCCGGCGGCTTCGTCGCGACGGTGCAACTAGGCGTGAACGCCTTGACCTCGGCGGCACAGAGAGTGTTGCTCATTCCGTCCGTGAAATCGCGGGACGAGAATCTGCTGTTCGCGGCAAACGCCCCGTCGCCCTGAGTGCCGCCGCCGCCCAGCATGGCCGGATGAGTGTAAGTCCGCCACGTCCCCAGGTTGACGCCATAGGTGACCGGATAGTGGCTTTGGCCGGCGCCGCCGTCGCGGACGCGATCATTGGGATCGCTGGGACAGACCAATACGGGCATCTTCATCTTGGTGAGATCCCAGTTGCTGACGCCGCCGCCCCAGACAGTCGAGTTGCTGTAGTTCACATTGAGGTTGGCGAGGTTATAGAGCGCGCTTTGATCGATGTATGGCAGCACGCGCGCCCACGCCGACCACTTGCCGCCGTCTCCGGGGCCGATACCGCATAGCGGAGGAAAGACGGACATGGCATCAAGATAGTTGTGCAGCGCCAGTCCCAGTTGCTTCAGGTTGTTCTTGCACTGCGTGCGGCGGGCGGCTTCCCGGGCTTGCTGCACGGCCGGCAGGAGCAGGGCATTCAGTATGGCGATGATGGCGATCACGTCCAGCAGCTCAATCAACGTTAAACCAGGACGTCGGGAACGGGGCAGGGAATTCATCGAGATTCCTGAGCGAGGGGCCGTGACGGCAGTCAGCGACCATCGCTGACCGTGGCGGGTGACAAACTGGCTGCCTGGGAAACCCCAGGACTGGCTGGCGAAATCGCACCAAGAAAAGCACGAACCGAAAATTGACACTGAGTCTCAATGTCAACATAATAGTGTCTCGACGATACTTCGCAAGGGCAGCAGCTAAAGATTTTGTAATCTACAGCCAATTCAAGGAATCGGGTTGCAACCATGAATCAAGACAAGAGTTACGACCCGCCATCAGAGAATAATCCGCCCCTCACCCCAGGCAAGAAGCATCCTGAGACCGAATCTCTTCCCAGCTATGACTCGGGAGAGTTACTTAAAGGGGCCCGCGAGATCCTCATCCACCATGAGGGAGAGGTCTATCGCCTGAGGCTGACCCGCAACGGCAAGCTCATTTTGAATAAATGAACTAGCACGGTCATTGCGAGGCACCGAACGGCCATGCTCCGAGAAATGCCGCCGGGCCGTACTCGCGCCAGAAGTAATACGACGACAAGCCCAGCCCGATCCCGATCACGAGCCAGCGCACCGCCACGCGATTCATTCGCCGGGCCGTGCTCGCGCCGAAAAATCCCCCGGCGATCGCCGCCGCTGTCATCGGCACGGCATACGTCCAATTCACTTTTCCGTTGACGACGAACATCGCCGTCGCCAAGCCATTGATGATCGTGGCGAGAACCGTCTTCAGCCCGTTCATCTGGTGGATATCGGAGAGACCGATAAGCGCCAGGCCGCTGAGCATCAAGATGCCAATGCCGGCCCCAAAATAGCCGCCGTACACCGCAATCAGAAATTGCAGCGCGATGATGCCGAGAATCGTGGCGGAGGTCGGCGCTGTATGCGGTTGCCCGATGCCGACCCAGCGAGCGATCAGTGGCTGAAACAAAAACAGCAACGAGGCGGTCAGGATCAGCCAAGGAATCAAGTGCTTGAACAGTGCAGGGCTATAGAGCGTGAGCATCGCCCCCAGGAGGCCGCCGACAACGGACGGAAGCAGCAGATATTTCAGCCAATGCGTGGTGGCTCCAATCTCGCGCCTGTAACCCCACATGCTGGCGACCGAGCCGGGAAACAGAGCGAATGTGCTGGTCGCATTGGCGGCCACGCTTTGCTCTGGGCTATTTCCGAGCACCCAGATGAGCATGGGAAACGTCAGCAGCGTGCCGCCGCCGGCGACGGCATTGATCGCCCCCGCGGCAAACGCCGAGAGGCATAGCCAAAGATGCTGCCAGATTTCAGTCATGTTCCTGGCAAGAAGTCTATCTCACCTGGCGAGCCGACGCGAACCAAGACATCGTCGTCCTCAAAGCAGGCACCGCAGATTTCGCAGATTATCACAGCGGAAAGCAATTCCTTCGCTTTTCTGCCGCCTGCCACCTTAAATCAGAGGTAATCTGCGAAATCTGCGGTTCTTGCCTGTGCTTGAGTCGAAGGTGGGCCGAAAACCTCGTCTCGACAGAACGCCGTGTAACCATTAGATTTTTTCCGCTTCCGGGTCGGAAACAAGAGGTTTCCTCCGCGAGTACCTGTCCAGCGAGATCCCTTCCGCGAAGTCGCGACCAAGGATGCGGTCGGATGAAACATCTTCTGCTTGTGGGAATAGCCGGTGGCCTGCTCTTCGTTGCGGGCTGCCAGTCGCTGAACTGGACGGCGAAAAACAAGTCATCCACCGGCGAGTCCGTGGCCCAGAATACGACGGTCCGCGAAGTCCCCTGGAGTCTGCGCAAGAACAAGGCTTCCAACGCCAAGTCCGATCTGCCGCCCGAGATTCAAGCGAAATTCGATCAAGCCAAGGACCGGTCCGGCGCGACGAAATCAGCCGCCCAATGGTACGCGGAGGGAACGCAGCAGGAGATGGCCGGCAACTTTGCCGCGGCGACCAAGGCCTATGAATCTGCGATCTCCGTCGATCCCTCGAGCGCGGAAGCGCATCACCGGCTCGGCATCATGGCCGACATGCGGCAGGAATACGGCACCGCCGAAGACCACTACAAAGCCGCGCTCCGCCAGAAGCCGCACGACGCCAACATTCTGAGCGACTTCGGCTATTCGCATTCACTGCGCGGCAACCCCCAGCAGGGTGAACGGTATCTCTTGCAGGCGCTCGATCTCGAAGCCCAACACAAGCAGGCTACGAAAAACCTGGGAACGCTGTACGCGTCACAAGGCCGTTACGACGACGCATTGCAAACCTTCCGCCGTCTTCGCGGCGACGCGGACGCCCAGAAACTCGTCGCGGAATACTTCCCCAAAGGCCGGCCGATTCCTGACGGCGACAAAGTCGATCTGGCGTCCAGCAGCGCGAAGGATGTGCCGATCGTGACGCCGAAGTCGACCGGCAACCCGGACCCGACCAATCTCAAAGATTTGACTCCCGAGGAAGTGAAGCTGCTGATGGAACGACGGCGGCAAGAAGCTGTCAAGCAACGCGAGCAGCGAGATCTGGCGGATGCGCGCCAGAATCTGCAGCCGTCGATGAATCAGGACGAGTGGGGTCGCCTGGCAAACAACGCCGCCAGTCCGCAGCCGCCAAAGACCGGCGGATCAAACGATGCGCTACGAACGCCGGACTGGGCGCAGAATCCGTCGGCAACGGCCGGCAGCGAGGCGTGGCCGAATTCCAATTTCCCGGCGACGAACGGCGGCAATCTCGCGGCCGTGACGCCACCCTCGTCGTTCAATCCGTCGATGTCGGCCGGCGCCTCGTCAGCCTCGAACAGCATGCCGATTTGGAATGGACGTACCGATACGGTGTCGCCTTCGGGCCCCGCAGGGAACGCCGCGCCTCTCGCCAACAATTCACTGACTTCACAACCGCTGCCGTCCTGGTGGAACGAGGAATTCGCGGAACGAGCGCCGAACGCGGCGCGCGAGGCCTTCGGCGCCAGTCCGCAGCGAGCGCCCGCCGCGCCGAGCGATGCCGGTTCCTCATGGGGCGGATCGCCGAATCCGGTCGCGGCGAACCCAGCCGCCGGCAATTCGGCGACGAACGCGCCGTCGCCGTCGTCGCGGCAACTGGCCTATCAATTGGGAATGAGCGCCGGTCCGGGAACGATGTTTCCTGCGATGCCAGCCGCCGAGGTCGTCAGCAATGTGACCAATCATCAACCGGCGGCCACTCCCCCGGCGGGATTCTCGGGAACGCAATGGTCGAACATGACGACTTCAACCGGTTACAACGAATCCCGCGCAATGGGGGCGTCACCGTCGTACGCTGGTTCGGCCGACAACCGCTGGCAGGAGGCGCCCATCGATGTCGCGCCCCGATCTCCCACGGAAAATTGGGGTTCCCCGACCAGCGTTCCCTGGCCTGACCGGTCGACAGATCAAGCGCTGCGCGAGTCGCCCACCCCGCGGCAGCCCACCACAGCGATGCCGTTGATTCAATCGCGAGCGCCGGGCGCGTGGAATACTCCCGCGGAATCGCGCGGCGAGTCTTCGTCGAACGAGCCGGCTTCCGGAACGTCGGACGGCTCGCGGTCGAGTTCCGATGTCGTTCCCGCCTGGTACGGCAGCCCGGCGGCGCAGAACTCGCGCCCCCGAGCGGCAACTCCAGTCCCACAATGGCCTTACGCTCCAAAGTAACAGGATAAGCATTCTTTTTCAGCAGAAATCCACGGCCACCGGAGACGCAACGTCGAGACGCGGAATCTTGACGTCTGCAGGCGGGGAAATAATAATCAAAGTTCCCAACTGATTGTCCCGCCCTGAGTTACTTCCCCGGAAAGCCTCTCCTCATGCTAAAAAAAAATGAGTTGGATGAGTTTCGACAACTCTTGCTGACGCTGAGAGCACGGATCCGCGGCGACGTACAGCACATGCAGGACGAGGCGCTGGACCGTCCGGATAACGGCGGCGAATCGAAGTCTCCCACGCATCTGGCAGAACTTGGGACGGAAACTTACGAGCAGGACTTTGCACTCCGACGCGTCGAGAACGAACAGGAAGTGCTGGAAGAAATCGACGAGGCTCTCAAACGCGTGGAAGACGGCACATACGGATTGTGTCTCGCCTGCCAGGAACAGGGACGCACGCCCGGCAAATCGTTGATTCCCAAGGCCCGGCTGCGGGTGATTCCCTACGCGAAGAACTGCGTCGAATGCGAACGGAAGAGGGAAGAATTGCATTATTGAGGCTTGAGGCGCGAGACTTGAGACCTGAGGGCAAAAGATCGAGGATTTGTTTTCCTCAAGCCTCAAGTCTCGCGTCTCAAGCCTTCCCAAGGGAGTATTGAGCCGATGTCCGCACCGCAGGCCGTTCCGTTTAACCGCTACGCGGTCTTCGGACTGCTCGCCGCCGCCGGTTTGAGCTGGGATCTGTTCACGAAGTGGTGGGTCTTTTCCTGGCTCGGAGTGCCGACGTCCGGCCCGTGGACATGGCCGGATAACTGGGGATGGATGGGGCTGGCGCCGATTGTGCGATTCCAACTCCACACGAACTTCAATCACGGCGCGCTGTGGGGTATGGGGCAGGGAATGTCGCTGCTCTTCGCCGGTTTGAGCATCGTTGCGGCCGTCGGAATTCTCTACTGGCTGTTTGCGCACGGCGGCGCGCAATGCTGGTGGCTGACCGTCTCGTTGGGACTCGTGATGGCGGGCATCCTCGGCAACTTGTTCGACCGCCTGGGCCTGCACGGCATGAAGGACGAAAACGGCGCTCCCATTTACGCCGTGCGGGATTTTCTGCATTTCTGGTTCTTCGATGGGACGCCGGCCCACTTCGACTGGGCGATCTTCAATTTCGCCGACACGTACCTCGTGATCGGCGCGATCATGCTGGTGATTCAGTCGCTGTTCCTGCAACCGGCGGGCGAGCCGGCGGCGGCTGCTGTCGCGACGACGGCAACCACGCCGCACGCATGAAATAATGTAGAGCACTTTCTCTACATACCTTCACTTCTCCCTGCGCCGCAGGCCCCAATAAGCGTTGGCCGCGGGCGACATTAATTCGCTGAACGTCTGCACGATCGCGGCACGGCCGGAGTCCATGCCGTCGAGCAAATTTCCGGCTTCCAGGTCCGCATCGCCTTGAGCCGTCAACCGAAACCAGACGCACGGCGGCGTTGTCCCGTCCGGTGCAGCCTCCAACGTCCACGCCGCAACGAGGCCGTCCGCAATGCCTGGGCATAGCATCGTCCAATGGCCGGACGTAATCGATTCCAACAATCCGGCCGTCGCGGGCATCAGTTTGCAGAACGACCAATCTGCCGGATGCTGCCAAACAGCGCCCTGCGGAATCCGATTCACGTAACTAACGATCCACTTCGCCACGCTGTCGGCCGGCAACGTGCTGGAGGCGCACCACGCGTCCCACGCGGCGACGAATCCGTCACGCACGTTCTCGTAGCGGGGATAGCGCCCATCATCGGCCCCCAGCCAGGTGAAGGAGAAATGGCCGCGGCCAATCTGCAATTCCCGGTCTTCCAGCAGATTCTTCAAGTGGAACCCGCCGGATGCCGTTCTGCCGAGGTCGGTTCGCGGGTCAGTATCAGACGCAGAAATGGAAGTCCATTCGCTCAGCCACTCGGGGCCGAGCCGTTGCCGAAAATCCGCGAGCAATGGCTTTTCCCAGAGAAACTGCCGGTCGAACAATACCCCCAGCGTCGCCGCCACCAGCGGCGGATGCGCGTATTCCGGCAACGAGGTTCGACTGGTGGTCATTCCTTCGTCACTTCCTCCGGTGCCGCATAAGGATCGGTCACTCGCGCGCCTTCGGCATCATAGAAACAATCCAGCGCCAGCCACAGCGAGCGGGCGTAGCGGAAAAACAGCAGCGGCACTGTCAGGAAATAAGCAACCAGCCACGGCGTGACGGCGCGGTTCGACAAGTCGAATCCGAAATGCAGCATCATGTACAACGCAGTCAGCGAGAGAACCGTGAAGCCGTAATTCAGATACGTCGACCCGAGAAAATATCCCGGCGCCCGCTCGTAGACGAAGCCGCACGCGTCACAGCGAGGGTTCATGAAGAGCAGGTTGCGGAACAGTTTCCCTTGGCCGCAGCGCGGGCAGCGCAAGGACCATCCGCGCGAGAGTGCCGTGCTGTAATTGAGATCGGGCATGAATCGTTCCTTTCGCTTCATCCTATCACGCCGTGCGGCGGAAGTCGTAGCGGTGGTGAGACGCCGTTGCTACGGAACGTTCGACATTCCCCTCTCTGCGGCATTACACTGCCTTCATCTCTCACCCCAGGAGTCCGACATGAGCATTCTCGACCGCTTTCGTCTCGACGGCAAACGGGCGTTCATCACGGGTGGCAGCCGCGGGCTCGGTCGCGAAATGGCGCTCGCGCTCGCCGACGTCGGGGCCGATATCGTACTCGTCGGCCGCGAAGCCGAGTCGTTGAATCAAACCGCCGAGGACATCCGGAAACTCGGCCGCCAGGCTGAGACGATCGTCGGCGACGTCGGCGTTCCGAAAGACTGCGAAACGATTTGTCAGAAAGTCCTCGCCGAGCACGGCCCGATCGACATTCTCATCAACAACGTCGGCGGCCGGCGGATCAACGTGCCGGTTGAGGAGCAAACGCTGGAACAATGGCAGACGATCCTCGACATCAATCTCACGAGCACGTTTCTGTGCATGCGGCACATCGGCGGGGCGATGGTGAAGCGGGGGAAAGGGGGCCGGGTGATCAACATCGCGTCGGTCTCCGGGATGGTCATCAACCGCGATATCGCCGGCCGCAGTTATGAAACGTCGAAAGCCGCCGTGATCCAGCTCACGAAGGCCGCCGCCGCCGATTGGGCGCCGCACGGCGTGACGGTGAACGCCATCTGCCCCGGCGGCTTCATGACGGCCCCGAACCAGCGCTGGGCCAAGGAGTATCCCGGCATCATCGACACGTTCAAGCAGCAAATTCCGCAAGGCGACTTCGGCCAACCGGAAGACCTCGGCCCGCTGGCGGTCTATCTCGCCAGCGACGCCTCGCGCTACATGACGGGCTCGGCCGTCGTCATCGACGGCGGCTACATCTTGTGGTGAGTCGTAACGCCGTTGAGGTCAATTCTGGAACTGATACGAGTACAGATCAGCGTCTTGCAGTTCGAATCTCAGGCGAACCACCTTTCCGGCGAGCGAGGAAACGTCTCGATTCGCGTGCCACACAACGTAGCGATCAATCGTGTCGCCGAACAGTTCTTCGCAGTCGTCGAGGGCAAAGCCCGGAAGTGGTTTACCGGCGGAGTCCTGAATCTCGACGCGCACCCGTCCCGCCGCGGACGTCGCGAAATTGAGCGATAGCCGACTACCCTCGAAAACCAGCGGCTTGGTGAGCAATTCGCCTCCGCGCAGTGGCGCGGATACCGAAACAAATCCGTCCAGCCGGAGAGCGTATCGGCGCAACGTCGTTCCCTCCGCCGTCGAATAGCCTTCTGTGGTATAGATGGATAGTTCCGGCGGCGCACCTGCGAATTCAGACTTCGTTTCCACCATGCGCCACGCGACCAACTGATGTCCATAGTTCCAGGTTCCCGGACGTTCGATTCCCGGCCGCAAGTACGCCTCATCCCAGCGATGAAAGTTCACACCGTCCCGGCTGGACATCAGCAGCGCTTCCGTAAGGGCGCTGCCGAAACGCTCGCTGAGACCGGCCCGCTGCGCGCGCTGTTCAAATTGCGGCAGAGACTTCAAGGATTCGGGCCATTTGCGCAGTCGTTCGGCGGTCATGCGATCACTGCCATCCTCCGCAGACGTCGAGTGCCGAACGATGCCGCGGTCCACGTAGCGAACGGGAAATCCGAGGAAGATCTGCGGCGCGCGGTGATACGGCGTAACGCCGTTCTCGTATAGCTGAATCTCTGCCGAGTCGCCGTAGTTCAAGTCGGCCTGATTCCGCCAATGGATCAAATCGGGCGAGGTGGCCGTGCGGATGGCGCGAATGCCTTCCGGCTTCCAAGTCTGTGCGGTGGTGATTCCCTTCGTAAAAATGCGCCAGTAAGCCCGGTACTCGCCGCGTGCAGCGTCCCAAAAGGCGAGATTGTGCGAATCGAAGGCGCCGGCGGTGATGGTGGGGACGACGCTGACGGGACTCCAATGGATCCCATTGGGCGATTGAAACGGCCGCATGCCCAGCGGATCGTTGGAAATCAGGAAGAGCTTGTAACGCCCCTCGGGCGGCGTCTGCGGATTGTCATCCCGAAACACGGCCGGAGCATGAACTGCGACGTTGTGCCGAGCGGCCCATTCCGCGGAAATGACGATATTGTTCGCCTTGGAGCCCTGAAAATCGTGCAAACCGAGCTCCGGTTTTCGCCAATGAATTCCGTCGTCACTTTCCGCATAGCACAGGCTTTCGGGCCCCGTCACCAGTTGTTGGCCGTCGAACTTCAATCCCCACCCCCGATAGTACATCCGGAAAACGACACCGTCCTGGAAGATGCTGTGATAAGCGGAAGCATTGCCTTCCCAGGGAGCGTCGTGGGTGATCGCAGCCTCTTTCGGCACGGGATGGTGCAATCGCAACTGCGCTGCACCGTCAAGCTGTTCAACCAAGGCACCGTCGATGAACAGTTCGCGTTGAGTGCCAATGCGCTGGAACTCCAGCGCGGGCTCCGCAGCGGCCAACAGCGAGCCGATCCAAAGAAGTATCACGGCGTACGAAGTCATCATCCCTCGCTGACGGGCAAGATAGTTGCCGGCGTGAGAGTCGAAGTACCGCTCG
>CAZDGB010000003.1:0-61611 GCA_964504645.1 uncultured Planctomycetaceae bacterium
CAGACGCGCCACAAGATGGTCTTCGTCAACTCAATCATGGCGGCGCCAATGAGCAGCACGCAGACGAAACCCGTGAAGGGGATCATGAGGACCTTCAACTTCCACCCCGAGTCGGCGAACAGCACGAATCCTCCGACGATCCCCGCGATCAATGCCACGGCCAAAGTCGCAAACCACACGACCCGCGAACAGAAGATGCGTTCGAAGGAGGTCGCCCGAGCGCTGTGGCGTGCGCGATAGTCGGTGATCTTTTCGCCCGTGTCGGCCCACGCGAATTCAGACACCGGTCCAAACGCATTGCACGCCGTGCACCAGGTGCGAGGAACATCCGACAGAGGATTGGACATCTCTTCGAAGGAATTCTCGCGCACCTCCGTCAGACCTTGGCATTTTTCGTGGACATAGGCGCGGCTCTCGGGCACAACCGGCTTGGTCATGATGAAGACCGTTCAAGAAGGGAGGATTCATGCGATCCATGCAACTTAGAGCGTCCGTGGTAAGCCATGCTCGATCCCTCGTGCCGACAGGATAGCGTCTGGGAAACGAAAACGCCCCCCGGGGACGGCCCGGATTTGCTGTCGCGGAACTCGTGAGAGTTCCGGACTGAAATCTCACGACTTCAGCGACTTATTGGTTAACGCGGCGCAGCGTCGTTGAGAGGCGGCGGCGGAGTTTCCTGGCCGAAGAGCAGCCGAAAGATCACCGGACGCCGAAAGGCGAGTCCCAGCCACATCAAGACGCCGATGATGATCGGAAAGAACCAGGGGTCGCCGACGCGGAGGTGGGTCCACACGGCCCCGCCGAGATACGCGGTCGTCAGCAGCGCGCCGAGGAACGCCGTGCGCGGAATCAGATAGAGCACTGCGACGGTGACTTCAATGACGCCCAGCGTCGTCAACAGATTCAGCGGAATCTGCAGCTTCGCCATCATGTCGGCCTTGCCGGGGAAGTCGAGAAACTTGGGAACGCCGCTGGCTCCGATCAGGAATAGGCCGACCAGCACGGTCAGCGTCCAGCCGGTGATGCGTTGGGCTTTGGTGGGCATGTGTGTGCTCCGATGGGATGAGGCCATTGCCGATCTAGCAAACGCCTTGGATAATCAGTGGCGTTCTCTTATACCCTTCATGGAGTCGAAGATGAATCCCATGCGACACATTCTGACGTCACTCTTCCTGGTCGGTGTTTCGTTTTCGGTGCCGCTGGCGGTCTTCGCTGCCGATGAACCCCAGACCGGCGCGTTGTTGCAAGCGTTGCCATGACGATGGTGCGTGGGTGACGTTTCAGGTGAACGTCGCCGGCGATAGCAAGGACGTCGGGCTGACGTGGACGCTGCGATCGGTGGGGGCGGTGCTGCATGAAGGGAAACCGTGCCGGTTTCTGGAACTCGAACAGAAAGTCGACAACGGGCCGCAGGAGATTCTCGTCTACGCGCTGGGCAACGTCACCTGGCGGATCATCGTGCCGGAGGCTGCGGCCGGCGATGGGAGAGACCCGCTGGCGAAAGCGGTGAAGATCTGGAGACAGTTCGGCGATGACGCGCCGCTGGTGGTGACGTCGCTGGACGCCGCCGATCCGATTCTCGCGGCGATTCTCCGCGGGCCGGTCGCGAACCGCAAAGTCGAGGAACGGCTGGAGAAGATCAACTGGCAGCGCGGCGAACTGGAGTGCCGCGTCGTCAGCGGCCAGGAAGAACTTGACTTCTTCGGCGCGAAACTCCGCATGAACACCCGCGTGCTGCGTCAGGCCGAGGTGCCATTCGGCGTCGCCGGACTGCGGCAGGAGATTCAGGCGAAAGCCGGCGAGACCGACTACACCGTCAAGATTCAGGGGACGCTCCGCGACCACGGGACCGACGCGAAAGCGAAACTGCCGCAGTTGACGCCGTGACGAGCGCGTCTTTACGGCTTCAATTGGAAGTCGAGCTGGTTCGTTCCTTCCTGGACTTCCGCGGTCAGGCCGCTGTTGGCGGTGGTGAGGTATTGCTTCGGCACCGACGGTTTTTCGGATTTCGGCGGCGGGCCCGCGGCCGGCGGCGGGGCGGGCGGAGGCTGAAGCGCAACCTGATACGTCCCGACGACGAGCGGCGATTCGAATTGATAGTTGCCGTCCTCCACCTGGGCCGAGGCGCGGAAACCGTTCTGCGAATCTTCGAACAAGACCTGCATGCGCGACAGCGGCTCGCCGTCGAGTTCGATCTTGCCCGCCACCTGTCCCGTTTTCCGCGTGACGCCCCCGCCGCAACCGGCGAGCAGCGCGAGCAACGATCCGGTGAGCACGATGTGCCGAAGTATCATAGCGATGTTCCTTCGCGGTCGTTTGGCTGTGAAAAATTCAGAAAGGCCGGTCTCTCGCAGACTCGCAGAGGCCGCGGAGATAAGGCAAAAAAGGAGCCTTTTCTGGCGGTTGCGGGGATCGGGATGTTCATCTCCAGAGATGTGAGTCGTGGAACCATTCGCCCCCTCTCCCTAACCCTCTCCCCCGCGGCGGGGGCGAGGGGACTTTGATCTTCTCATCTCAGAACTCGCCGACGGGTTGGCCGTCGTTCATGGAGCAGAGGCGTTGGAAGGTGGGGAAATTGATGTTATCGGAGATGAACCGCACGGTGCCGTCGGCGAGGAGCGCGTGGATGCCGCCGGTGTGGAACGAGTTGAGCAGCGTATTGTTCTCGTAGGGTGTCGAGCTCGAGCCGGCGACGGTCGTCTTGGCGTTGGGCATGTCGCGGACGGCGGTGATGCCAGCGTAGAAGTAATCGGCGAGGTTCGACGCGGTGTTCGCAGGATAGGGATGGCTCAGTCCGGCCCAGCCGCCGCCGTAGTTCGCGCTGACGTTGTAGCCTCCGACGAGTCCCGACTGTTCGGAGACCGCAATGACGTTCGACGTACCGTCAGTGACGTCGCGGATCAAGGAACGGTGGAAGGGGCGGAAGATGCCGTTGTGGCACGAGATGCCGTAGTTGCCCGGGTTGCATTCCGCCGCGCGGCCGCCCGGATCGGGATACGCCCCGGAGATGCCGACGTACTGGATGATGAGCATCGGGTTGGTGTTGTTGTCGAAGTAGACCGGCGAGTTGCCCGGAATGAACGGCTCGACGGTGCTCGACGGGCAGACGTAGAAGGGAATCATCTGTTTGGACAGCACGACATTGGTGCTGATGGGGACGTAGCTCGCGCCGGAGAATGAATCGCCGCCGAAGTTCAAGCGGTTGAACAGCGGGGCCTGGTCGATCTGCGCGAGAATCGCGGCGCGCCAGTTCGTGCCCTGCGACCATTTGTAGGAAACGAGGCTGGCGCTGCCAGGGCCGGTGATGTTCCCCTGCCGCGCGCCAATCGGGAAGCACGAATAGACGTCGTGGTAGTTGTGCAGCGCGAGGCCGATCTGCTTGAGATGGTTCTTGCACTGCGTGCGGCGTGCGGCTTCCCGCGCCTGCTGCACGGCGGGGAGCAACAGGGCTATGAGGATCGCGATGTTGGCGATCACGACGAGCAGTTCTTTCTGCTTTAAACGGTACGACGGGCGAGGCCTGACCTGCATGATGGGCTCCTGTGACGAGAACGGGACCGTATAAAAACGAAGCGACGAGCGCCGCGACCGAGCGAAGGACGAAGCCAAGAGCACAATTTGGATTTCGTTTGAAACTAATGGGTTAGGCCGGAATTCTCTCTGGAAATTTCCGTATTTTTTCTTGATTTTTATCTCAACGGGTTTATGCTGCTCGGCTTTGTTGCGGAGGGATCCCAAACAATGCGAGTACTGCGTAGAGAAAAGTCGGGAAAAGCCAGTCTTTCGGCTTTCGGAACCGCGTGATGCGTAATCTTCGGCATGTGGCACTGTTGGTCGAGACGTCGCGGGAGACGGGGCGCGGGATTCTGCGCGGCATCTCGCGCTATCATCAGGAGCACGGCGGCTGGTCGCTCTACTTTCAGCCGCACGGCATCGACGATTCGTTACCGAAGTGGCTGGCCGATTGGCACGGGCACGGGATCATCGCCCGCGTCAACGACCGCCGCGCGGCGCAACTACTGCTCAAAACGGGGCTGCCCGTCGTCGAGGTGCGCGGGGCCGTCGTCACGCCGCAGTTTCAACAGTTGGAGATAGACAACCGCATTTTGACGAAGATGGTCGTCGAACATTTTCTCGACCGCGGCTTGAAGAAGTTCGCGTTCTGCGGCTATGCGCCGGGCCGGCATCGGCTGTACGACGCCCGCCGCGACGCTTTCGTGGCGGAAGCGAAGCAGCACGGCGGCGAGTGCCGCGTCTACCTGCCGCGCGGCGATCGCGGTCTCTCCTGGGATGACGAGCAACGCGAATTGGCGAAATGGGTGAAGTCGCTGCCGGCGCCGATCGGCATCATGGCCTGCAATGACGATCTGGGACTCAACGTGATGACGGCGTGCCGGAGGATCCAGCGCGCGGTCCCTGACGAGGTCGCGGTGATCGGCGTGGAGAACGACCCGTTTCTGTGCAATCTATCGTCGCCGCCGCTGACGAGCGTCGATGTCAACCCGGAGCGCGTGGGCTACGAGGCGTGTCTGTTGCTGGAGGAACTGATGCGCGGCGGCAAGCCGCAGGATTGTTTACGGCTGCCGCCCGCGCAGATCGTCGAGCGCCGCTCGACCGACGTGTTGGCGATCGACGATCCGGCGATCGTGCAGGCGATCCGGCACATCCACAAACACGCCTGCCTGGGGCTGACGGTGAGCGAACTGGTGAAGCTGACGTCGATGTCGCCGTCGCTGCTCAACCGCCGGTTTCACGAGACGATCGGCCGCTGCCCGAAGGACGAGATCACGCGGGTGCAGATGACGCGGGCGCGTGAGCTGCTGATCAACACCGATCTGTCGATCCACGCCATTGCCCGCTCGTGCGGCTTCGAGGATTCGAACTATTTCTCGAAGCGTTTCCACGACCAGCACGGCGCCTCGCCGCGGCGGTACCGGCTGCGCGCGGCGAAGTAAATGGAACGAAAAGGCATGTCTCTCGCAGAGTGCGCAGAGAATACGGAGATTGGGAGACGGAAGATTTCTGGCATCAATCTTCGTCTTCTCTCGGCGCTCTCCGCGTGCTCTGCGTAAGACTTCTGGCTTACGACTTCTTCGACGGCGCGGTGCCTTGGAGCAGTTCGATTTGCGTTCGTTTCTCCAGGGCCTGCTGCAGTTTCTTTTGATACGCGTCGGCTTTCGCGAAGCCGACGTGCTTCAATAAGAGGTCGCCTTCGTAGCTGAGGACGACGGTGCAGGGCAACTGTTCGACTTCGAGGATCTCGACCGCTTTCGTGTCCTTGTCGAAGTCGAGCGTCATCGCGATGAACTCGCGTTCGATCAGCGCGGCGAGGTTGCGGTCGGTGAACGTTTCGCGATGCATCTTGTGGCAGAACGTGCACCAGCTCGCGCCGAAGACCAGGAGCAGCGGCTTCTTCTGCTCGACGGCGGCGTCGTGCGCCGCCCGCAGCGTCTTCTGCCAGGTGATCTTCGACTTCGCCGGCGGCGCGGCGAAGAGCCGCGGCGTCCACCCCGCGGAGGCGAGAAAAGTCGATACGACGATCCGTCCGAATTCCCGACGCTGCATGCGATTCCCCCCAAAGTCGAGCGAGTGCTCTACAGAGGGTATCGGCTGCGAAAAAGAGGTCGCGCCGGAATGTTCATTGCGTTCCGCAAAAGCTGATCAAACCCCGCAGACTTCCGGGCCGCATGCCGGAAAAAGATTCAAGTTTTGAGCGGGGAGGGCATTCAAAAAGACATCGGCCACAAAAAGCACAAAAAAGAAGAACTTCAAATCACTGACGGCTCTTCGCCGCCTGCCTTTTTGTGGCCAAACCGCCTTTCCGAATTTCTGGCTTACTTCTTCGGCTTCGCCGCCGGCGTTTCGGTCTTCGGCTTCGCAGCATCCGACTTGGCGTCGGGTTTTTTCTCTTCGGGCTTCTTATCCGCGGGCTTCTCGTCGGCTTTCTTCTCGTCCGGTTTCGCGGTGGCTTCGTCCGCTTCCTCTTTCGGCTCCTCGGTCGCCGCGTCGTCCGATTTCGTCTCGGCGTCGGGTTTGGCCTTCACGAGCTGCGCCCGGGTCGGGCGGAGGTTCTCGAAGCTCTCGGCGGAGATCACGTAGTACCAGTCAGCGAAGCGGGCGTTGAGCGCCTTGACCTTCTCCTCGGCCTCTTTCACCTTGCCGTCGCGCGACTTCAATTCGGATTCGTACTTCGCCTTGTCGGCTTCGTACTTCTTCAGCGCAGCTTCGTACTCGGCTTTGGGGTCGGGCTTTGCCGGCTCGGCTGCTTCGGTCTTCTCCTCGGCCGGTTGCTCGTCCTTCTTTTCGCCGTCCTCTTTCTTCTCGTCGGTCTTGGCGGCTTCGCCCTCTTTGGGTTTCTCTTCGGACTTCGCGTCGCCTTCCTTCTTCTCGTCGGCCGGTTTTTCTTCAGCGGGTTTCTCTTCCGGCGGTTCGGGTTTGACCGGTTCTTCCAGGGCCGGGCCGAAGAGTTCCGGGTTGACGCGGGCCGTGACGAAGATGAAGCGGCTCTTCTTCTTTCCACCCGTGCTCTCGTCTTTCGGCTCGTCCTTATGCGTGGCGTCGGCGGGTTGATCGTCGTCGGCCGGCATTTTCGCGAAGCCGAGCTCGATCTCTTCTTCGGTTCCTTCGAAGACTTTGCCGAAGTGCATCTCGTATTCGACCCCTTGATCGGTCCCGGCGACGAGGTCCCCTTCCTGCGCGACCATCTGATGCCCGCCGCGCGACGACCGCAGGATGTAGAAGCCGCGGTCGGCCAGGTCTTCGGCGGTCTCCTGGTCGAGCTTGATGCCTTCCTCGCTGCGGAGATCGCGGCGAAGCGATTCCGGCTTCGGACGCACGCCGACAACCTTCAGGTCGTCGAGCGCCGAGACGACTTTGCGGACTTCATCCTGATTGACTTCCTCCGTCGCCTCGTCGAGGCCTTCCAGCGTCCACGGATCGGACGAGGTCTTCCGTTTCAGCACACTGTTCTCCTCGCCGACGAGATGCGGCTGCGGCGAGAGTTCCAGCGTGTGCCGGAGGATGTTGATGCCGACGAGCCGAGTCCCTTCGACGTTGAGGACGTCGTTCTCGATCCAGTCGGTAAACTTCGTGGAAAGATTCAACTCGACCTTGGCGATGAATGTCTGCTTTTCGTCGGGCTTGCGGACGTAGTAGTAGCCCGCGCGGTTGGGGACCTGCTTGCCGATGATGTAGTCGGCGAGGACGGTGTTCCCCTTGCGGAGCGTGACGCGGTTCCCGATCCCCTTGAGGTTATCCGGCTTCTCGGCCTTGGGGTCGAGGACCTGGAACTCGGCCTGTTCGGCTTCGGTGCGGCCAGCGAGCGCCTCGCGCTTGAGGCCGATGATCGACGAGCCGACTTTCGCCAGCCGGTCCTTGGCGTCGGCGGGATAGTTGAACCGCGTGGGGATGCGCCACAGGCCGTCCTGATATTCGACGCTGAACGGCGTGGAGGTCGCCGTCAACGGGTCATAGCCGATAACGTCGATGGCGGTCGCCTCGGCGGGGTCCTGGAAGCTCTTGTAGAACTCCGTGCCGATCAAACCGTCGACGCCGTCGACGGCGGCCTTCGGTCCCTTCGGCGCCAAAGCGATTCCCACCACCGCCATGATCACCGCGGCGGCGACGTACATCATCGTTTTGCCGGATTCAGTCTGCATTGCTCTGTCCTTCAATTCCGCCGCCGGCTGGCGGCGATGTCTTTGCGTTCGTCGGCGGCTTTGCGCATCCACACGATCAGGCCGAGGATCAGCGCCGGGATCGGCGGGAGGATCGCGGCGTACAGATAGAACCGGTTTTCGATCGAGCGGACGCTGCGCTCGGTCTGAATGCGGCTCTTCTCGATCTGCCGCTCTTTCTGCTGATTGATGTTGGACTCTTCGACGGCCAATTTCCGCTGCGTCGTCTGTTGAGCCATCGCCAATTTCTGCAACTGTTCGATAGGCGACAACGACTTATCGTTGCGGACTTTCTCGACTTCGCCTTCCATTTCCTTCTTCAACTTGTCGAGCGATTCCTTGGCCTCGAGCGCGGCCTTTTCGTTTTCCTTGCTGCGCTCCTCGATGAACTTCTTCGTCCGGGCTTCGACGGCCGTCAGCGTGCGGTGCTTCGGACGCCGCTTGCGGAGGTCGATGTAAGCCTCGTCGCCGGCCAGGTCGTCGACGGCGTTCAGGACGAACGTCACGTTGTCGAGGTCGAGGTTGTGCATTTTCCGCTCGCGGATCGAGAAGAACTGGTCAGAGATCAGATCGATGTCGGCGACGTAAATCGCCTTGATCTTCGCGCCGTTGTCGGACGTGCCGTCGATCTCCGCGGCGATCACGTGGGCGTACTCATCGGCCTTGCGGATCGGATGCTCGTTGATATCCATGCCGAAGAAGCTGTTCTTCACCAACTCATCCCACGGCAAGAGGCCGGAGCGGACGCCGGTGACGAGCAGCGGGATGAAATCGAGCTTCGAGCCTTCGCGTTTCTGGATCGTGCCGGCGAAGAAGACGAGGACTTCCTGCAGGCCGCTGGTGACTTTGCTATCCGGGTTGAAGGCCTTCGGGTTGCCGCTCTGCTTGCTGATGGCGACCATTTCCTCGCGGACGAGGTCGGCGAATTCGGGGTGCAGCGTCTTCAGCGTTTCATCCCACACGACTTCGTCATAGTTCCACTGGATGCCGAGCAAGTTGACGAGCGTCGTCGCCTTACCGCCGTCGGCTTTCGGTTCGGGCGGCATCCCCTGGCCGAACGGTCCGCCCGGCTTCTGCTTTTGTTGCCGCGGGGCCAAACCGGGATTGATGAGGGCCGGCAGCGGATCGTCGAAGATCAGGACCGGCTTCCCTTTCTTCACGTAGTCGACGAAGTTGGCCATGTCCTTGTCGGACAGCGACGACGGCAGCACGGCGAGCAGCACGTCATACTTCGTGTCGTCGATCGGCCCGGCGGGCGAAACCGATTCCACCGTGTATTGTTTCTTGAGTTCCGTGACGATCCGCCATTCCGGCGTGCTGCGGAACGACTGCATGTCGAACCCGCCGTTCAGCTTGGCTTCGGTCTCCAGGATGCCGACCGTCAGGCGTTTTTCCGTGGCGACCGTGCGGACGGAGCGGGTCAGTTCGTATTCGATGGGGATGGCGACTTCGAAGAAGGGGATCACCACTTCGTTGGTGCCGCTGCTGATGACGGCGCCGAGGTAGATGTCGTCGAGTTGCTGGCGTCCGCCGCGCTCGGAGAAGACTCGTTTGGCTTCGATGCCGAGCGCCTTGGCCTGATCGGCGGCTTCGCTGAAGGGCTCGACGGTGACGACGCGGACGCCGATCTTGCCGCGGCCGATCTGCTCGTATTGCGAGAGCAATCCCAACAGCGACGTGCGGACGGGGACGTATTCGCGGGGAACGTCCTTGCTGACGAAGGCCTGGATCATCACGGGCCGCTTGCCGTCGAGTTCGCGGATGAGTTTGCGGGTGGTCGGCGTCAACGTGAAGAGCCGTTCGGAGGTGAGATCCTGCCGGACGTTGGCGTTGGCGAAAACGGCGTTGGCGCCAATCAGCACGACGCCGACGCACAGCGCCCGGACGAGGTAATGCCAGCCCATTTCCGAGCCGTGCTTGCCGCCGGCCCAGTGGCGGCGTCCGATGAGCACGTAATTCACATAGAGCATGAACCCGGCGAACGTGACGAAGTAGAGCACGCCCGCGAGCGGGACGATGCCAGTTCCGAACGGCTGAAACTGTTTGGCGATGCTGAGGTCTTCGAACAAACGGTCGTGCCCCAGCGCGCGGGAAATGAACACCGGGACCGGCACTTCCCCGATGAACACGGGAATCGCACAGAGCAGAGCGCCCAGCACGAAGGCCACGGTGGAACTATTCGTGAGGAATGACGCTACCATGCCCGCGGCGAGCAGCGCGCAGCCGGTGAGCCAATAGCCGAGGTACGTCGTCGCGATCAGTCCCCAATCGGGCTCGCCGATGAACTGCAGCACGAAGGCGTGCGTCAACGAGAACGCCAGCGCCGCGGTGTAGACGGCGACGACGGCGAGATACTTGCCGATCAGCACTTCCAGGTCGGAGACCGGCAGTGTGAACAGCAATTCTTCCGTGCCGAGCTTCCGCTCCTCAGACCAGACCCCCATCGTGATGGCCGGCACGATGAAGAGCAGCAGCATCGGGAAATACTTGTTCAACTGGTCGAGGTTCGCCAGGTTGTTCGTGAAGAACAGCGGCTGAAACGCGAGCAGCGCGCCGGTCAGCACGAACAGCACGATGAACAAGTAACCGAGCAGCCCGGAAAAGTAGCTGGCAAAGTTGCGTTTGAACACGGCGAGAACGACGTGAGGGCGCAACATAGGGGGGAATCCTTCGGGAGTTTTATGCTGTGGGTTTGTTGGGGATTGATTGTTGGGGGTGGCGGGTTGTTGGTTGGGGAAAACGAAACTGAACTGCTGTTCTTATCCAACCCCCAACTCACCACCCCCAACCCACGTCTTCACGTTCTCGTCATTTCGCGGAAGCGGCCTTCCATGTCGTGACCCGAGCCTTCGAACTCGTCGATGGCGCCGTCGAATTTCAACCGGCCTTCATCGATGAGGATTACGCGATTACAGACGGCTTTGACTTCGGTGAGAATGTGGGTCGACAAGAGGATCGTCTTGGTCTTGCCGAGGCTGCGGATCAGCTCGCGGACTTCGTGAGTCTGGTTCGGGTCAAGGCCGCTCGTCGGCTCGTCGAGGATCAGGACTTCGGGATCGTGCAATAGCGCCTGCGCCATGCCGACGCGTTGCCGATAGCCTTTCGACAGTTTGCTGACCGGCTTGCCCCACACGCCGCGGAGCGAGCATTTCGTGGCGACGAACTCGATGCGGTCTTTGAGTTGATGGGCCGGCATGCCGCGCGCCTCGCCGATGAATTGCAGCGTCGAAGCGGGGGTCATCTCGGTGTAGAGGGGGCCGTTTTCGGGGAGATAGCCCAGGATTTTCGCCGCTTCCAGGCGGTGCGCCGCCATGTCGAGGCCGCCGATCTTGGCGGTCCCTTCGCTGGGCGAGAGGAAGCCGGAGAGGAGCTTCATCGTGGTTGATTTGCCGGCGCCGTTCGGGCCGAGAAACGCCGCCACCTGCCCGCGGGGGACGGTGAACGAGACGTTTTTCGTGGCGGCGAACTCTCCGTAAAACTTGCTCAGCCCGATGGCTTCGATCATCGGGCCGCTGCGGGCGACAGGTTCGGTCATCAGGCGGGCCTCGTCAAGGATAGCTGATATCGGATCGCGGATACGGGATAGGAAGGCAGACAGACGTATCTGAGTGCCCCATCCGATCTCCCCCATCCGCAGTTCCGCGGCAGTTTCACTGCGGGAACGACCGTGCAGGATGCAGGACCATAGCAGGCAGGCGGTCCAAATTACAGGACCACCGCGGAAGATGTCCAGTGATCCCGACAAATTTGATACGCCGGGGCAGCTTACGGCGTTGGAGAGGAAACGAAAGGCATCACCGAGCGGGGGGCGTGAGCCCCCTGGTTGTACGTGCTGCGATCAGCGACGCCGCTTCAGGGGGCCTACGCCCCCCGCTGGGGATTGACTACTGTTCGCGATTGTCCAGCAGCTCATCCATCTCCACGCCGTAGCGCTGGTCGAATGCGCGTTGCCAATCCTGCTGCACGCGGCGGAAATTGTTGAACATCATGATATTGTACGGCCGCGCGGCCAATCCCTGGTCGGCGTTCAACGTCGACAGAAATTGCTTTCGCAGATCGTCCGTCGTCTGGAAGCCTTCGACGTCGGTCGGCGGCGGCTCGGTGCCGTCGCGGTCGCGAACCTGCACGACGTAGTAGACGCTGCGGTCGGAATTCGGCGCGACGCCGACTTCGTTGTTCTTCAACTGCTCGAAGACCGTCTTCATGAAGTCGTCGCCGGCCTGCTGCACGCCGGTGATGATCGACCGCCGCGGAGCCATGAAGCCGGAGAGGTCCGGGTCGTTCGGAACCGAGCCGGACGTCGTCAGCCAACTGAAGCGCGGCGTCTCTCTCACGACGACGGCGTCGCCTGCCGCATCGCCCGTCACCGTTTGGCCGGAGAAAGCGGCGGCCAGAGCTTCGCCGGGCTTCGCCTGGGCCAGAGCGGCCAGTTGCTCGGCGCGCTGCTCGGCCAGTTGCCGGGCCTTCACCGACTTCCACCCGGACAGGACGAGTTCGCGAATCCCCTTATCATCCCACTTCGGGACATGCTGCGCCACGTCTTCGATCTTCCACCACGAGTACCGCTTGTCGCGGGTGCGGGAATCGGCTCGCTGCGGGTAATAGAGCGGACCGGCCTGACCCGATGGCGGGAAGAGTTCTTCCAGCACCGACCGCGCCTGGAACTGCAAGCCACCGCCCGTCGACAACACGGCCGTGCCAATCGATTCCGACGGCGACGTCAGCAACTCGGCTTGCGACAGCAGCGGCGTTTCCACGTAAAGCAAGCCGCGCTTCTCGGCGTACTCCTTGAGCTGCGCGACAAAACCTTCGGCGACCTTCGCGCGGTCGGCTTCCGGCGTGTCGATGTAGGTCGTGGCCAGCGTCTCCATCTTCCGTTGCGCCTCGTCGACGACCGTTCCCATCTTTTCGAAGGCGCGATCCTTGAGAATGATTTCCTTGATCTCGTCGCGCAATTCTTCGTCGAGCTCACGATACTTCTGCGGCGATTTCGCCTCGCCGGGCATCGGCAGATCGAGATCCGAGAAATCGTCCAACTCCATGTCCGCTTCGGGCGTCACCTGCGCATCGACGGGCTGGTCCTCCGCCGCAGGTTTCTCCGCGGGCTTTTCGTCCGGCTTGGCCTCCTCGGATTTGGTCTCGGCTGCTGCGTTTTCTTCTTTCTGAGCCGACACCAGGCGGAAGACGCTTTGGGAAGACGTCTGCGACGATTTTTCTTCGGCCGGCTTGTCGTCTTTCTTCCGCTCGTCCTTGCTCTCCGGTTTTTCTTCCGGCTTCGGTTCGTCCGGCTTGGCCTCTTCGGGCTTCGCGTCGGACTTTTCGTTCTCTTCGGTTTCTTTCTTTTCGGGCGGCGCGTCGAGGTCGGGCAGCGGCGGCGCGACGTTCATCGGCTGGTCGGCGTCGGCCGGCTCGTCGGGGTCGACATCCGGGAAGCTGTGAATGTCGCGGATGCGGAAGTTCTCCTTGTTCGCCTGGTAGTACGCCTCGATCTCCTCGTCGGTCGGGGCCGGAACTTGCGACTCGAATTTCTCGAAGTCGGCCGCGAGGTACGCCAGCTTCACGCGATGCGGCTGGATGAAGCCCGGGTCGCCTTGTTCGCTCGGCAGAAACGATTTGCGCTGATCGAATAATTCCTTGAGCTCGACCTCCGTCGGTTCGGGGACTTTCGCCAGAAACGCGTCGACGGGAACCGCCACGGCCGCCAGCGATTCCTTCTCGTGCAGCTTGAGGAAGAATTCCCACTGCTCTTCTGGCGTTGCGGGGAGCTTGGGCTGCAGGAACATCTGGAATGTTTGCGGGCTGAAGTCGGTCCACAGGTCGTACGGCGGGGCCTGCATCTCGAACGCCAGCCGCGATTCGAGTTCGCCGCGGAGGATGTTGAACAGGTCGCCGGCGCTGACGCCCGTTTCCTGGAGAATCTTCTGAAAATCCTTGGGCGACAGCTTGTCTTCGGTGATTTCGCTGATGAAGCGGTTCACGGCCTCGTCGTTGAGCGAGATGCCGAGCCGCTTCGCTTCTTCCTTGCCGAGGTGGTACTGGACCATCGAGCGGGTGTCGGCGGGGCCGAAGCCTTGCGTCTGGCGTTTCGACTGGCTCTGCTGCACGGCCCGCATCACAAACTGATTGGCGAGATGCCGCTTCTGACTCTGCTTGCTCAGCGTTTGCTCCGTGAGGCTGCCGGTGGCGAGATGCACGGCTTTCGCCGGCTCCGCGCTGCGAACGAAGAGGAACGCCGCGACGCCGCCGAGCAGCGCGCCCCACATGGCCCATTCGCTCGACTTGCCGTGCCGGCGTCCGACGAACCACAGGCCGAGGGCGCAGATCGCGGCGAACATGGCGACGGTGAGCGACTTGGGCACACCGCTGCCGGACCGCATCAGCGACGGGTCGAAGAAGATGAACGCGAACATCGACAGGCCGACGAGCGCGGCCATCATGACCCGCTGATTGCGGCGGAACACATTGAACGGGGACGCCATCAATTCATCCTTCCTGACGAAGCGCCAGACCGGCGAGCACCGGCTGCCAGTTTCCCCGTCCGGCGAACATCTCGCTTGACAGAGGGGGAAACGATCCCTTAATCATGGCCCGGACGGGCCGCCCGGTAATCGGGTCGCATTCTAGCTTGACGGCTTCAGAGAACAAGGTCAACAGGAGGGACGTCGAGACCCTCGGCTCTCGACCCGCTACCCTCGACCAAGGATCAGCAACGTGGCGGCTAAACCCATCAAAGGGCTGGTGATCGTCGAATCGCCGGCCAAAGCCAAGAAAATCGGCGGCTATCTCGGAAAAGACTACATCGTGATGGCCAGCCTGGGGCACGTGCGCGATCTGCCGGACAAAGCGGCCGATATCGACCCCAAAGACAAAAAAGAAAAGCCCTGGGTCAAGCTGGGCGTCGACGTCGACAACAACTTTGAGCCGTATTACGTGGTCCCCAAGGAGAAACGGAAGCTCCTCAAGGAACTGAAAGACGCCCTGAAATCGGCCCAAGAGCTGATTATCGCAACCGACGAAGACCGCGAAGGGGAAAGCATCGGCCAGCATCTGGTCGACGAGCTGCAACCCAAAGTCCCCGTCAAGCGAATGGTGTTCTCCGAAATCACCAAAGAGGCCATCCAGCAGGCGATTCGTGAGACGCGGGACCTGGATCAGAATCTGATCAACGCGCAGGAAACTCGCCGCGTGCTCGACCGATTGTACGGTTATCGCCTCAGTCCGCTGTTGTGGAAGAAGATCCGGCCGAAGCTTTCCGCGGGCCGCGTACAGTCGGTCGCCGTGCGGCTGCTCGTGCGGCGGGAATTGGATCGCCTCGCATTCCGCAAGGGATCGTATTGGGATTTGAAAGCGGCGCTGGCGACGAAGGCCGATCAAAGCTTCACCGCGGAATTGCAGACGCTCGCTGGGAAGCGGGTCGCGTCGGGCAAAGACTTCGATGAGGCGACCGGCCGCATCAAAGACGGCGTCGATGTTGTCCTGATTGCTGAGGATCAGGCGAAAGAATTGGTGGCGCGGCTCGGGCCGGGCAGCGCCAGCGACTGGATCGTCTCCGACATCAAGGAACGCGACGAAGTTCGTCGTCCTTATGCGCCGTTCACCACGAGCACGTTGCAACAGGAGGCGAACCGCAAGCTGGGTCTTTCCGCCCGCGAGACGATGCAGGTCGCGCAGCGACTCTACGAAGACGGCCATATCACCTACATGCGTACCGACAGCGTCAACCTGTCGAACGAGGCGATCACCGCCGCGCGGAAACGGATCAAGGACCAATTCGGCGACGAGTATCTGCATCCCGAAGTCCGCCAATTCACGACCAAAGCGAAAAACGCGCAGGAGGCCCACGAAGCCATTCGCCCCGCCGGCACGGAGATGAAGCCGGCCTCCGAGCATGGCCTCTCCGGCCGCGAAGCCGCCCTCTACGACATGATCTGGAAGCGGACCGTCGCCACGCAGATGACCGAGGCCCGGCTGAGATTCCGCACGGCGACGATCCAGGCCGGCGACGCCGAATTCCGCGCGACCGGCAAGCAAGTCGTCTTTCCCGGCTTCTTCAAGGCGTACGTCGAGTCGATCGACGACCCCGATTCCGCCAGCGAAGACCGCGAAGATTATCTCCCGCCGCTCGACGTCCACGACCGGCTGGCGTGCCGGCAACTCGACCCCATCGGCCACGAGACCAAGCCGCCGGCGCGGTTCACGGAAGCGACGCTCGTGCGGCAACTCGAAGCCGACGGCATCGGCCGGCCGAGCACCTACGCGTCAATCATCGGTACGATTCAAGACCGTGGCTACGTCCGCAAATCGGGCAATCAGCTCGTGCCGACGTTCACGGCGATGGCCGTCACGAAGCTGCTCGAAGAGCATTTTTCGCACTTGGTCGACTACAGCTTCACGGCAAAGATGGAGCAGATTCTCGACGATATCTCGAACGGCGAAGTCGATCGCGTGCCGTATCTCAAGGACTTTTATTCCGGCGAGGAAGGCCTCGACGTGCTGGTGAAGGCCCGCGAGGAAGGGATCGATCCCCGCGAGGCCTGCACGCTGACCTTGAGCGGCTTGCGGCCAAAAGTCCGCGTCGGCAAATACGGGCCCTACTTCGAAGCCGAGAGCAACGGCGAACCGGTGACCGCGTCGATCCCCGACGACGTCGCGCCGGGCGATCTCTCCGACGAGATGGCGACGAAGCTGATCGAACTCAAGCAGCGCGGCCCGCAGTCGCTCGGCGAGGAACCCGAGACCGGCTTGCCGATTTACGTGCTCGTCGGCCCCTTCGGCCCGTACATGCAGATCGGCGACGTGAAAGAGGGCGAGCCGAAGCCGAAGCGAGTCTCGGTCCCGAAGAACAAAGACCCCGCCGCTCTGACGCTGAACGATGCGCTCGCGTATCTCCATCTGCCGCGCACGGTCGGGCACCATCCGCAGACGGGGCATGTGGTCAAAGCAGGCGTGGGCCGCTTCGGGCCGTATGTCCTGCACGAGAAGGTCTACAAGTCGCTCGGCAAGGAGGACGACGTGCTAACGATCGGCCTCGATCGCGCCGTGGAATTGCTCAGCCAGGCCCGCGCGAAGGCCGCCGCGACGCCGCTGCGGGAACTCGGCCCGCATCCGAAGGACAAGGAACCGGTCAACATCTTCGAGGGGAAGTACGGCCCGTACGTGAAGCACGGCAAGATCAACGCGACGATCCCCAAAGACAAAGACCCGACGCAGATCACGCTGGAAGAAGCCGTCGACTGGCTCGCCGAACGGGAAGCCAAAGGAGGCGGCAAACCGCGCCGCGGCGGCAGCACACGCGGAAAACGCGCGCCGAAGAAGTAGCGGCATACAAGTCCGTCCAATGGACGCCGTGTTGAGTCTGATCTCTTAGCGATCAGAAATTTCTGCGGCGCGCTTGAAATTTCTCTGTATACTGTTTATTTGATTGCATCGTCATGTTTAATCCATATTATCAAGTCGTCTCAGATTCTTGAGTCAGGCCGAAGGACCGGTCCTCCTAACGAGATAGCAATTCGCAGAATGAAGGTCATTCTGTGGGGGTGATTTGGCTCGCTTTGAAGGAGAGCTGGTGATGACAAGGGGAGGCGTGAGTTTGTGGGTGGGCGCACTGACGTGCGCATTCCTCCTGTCCGGCGCGGATCAAGCGTCGGCGGGGTGGCGGCATCATCGCGGATGGGGATCCAGCGGCTCATCGGGCTACTGGGGCGGGTCGTCCGGATCGAGCGGCTACTGGGGTGGCTCCAGCGGGCACTGGGGACATCACGGTCATTGGCGCGGCCACGGCTACTGGGGCGGCTCGTCCGGCTACTATGGTGGATCGAGCGGGTACTGGGGCGGCTCGAGCGGCAGCTACTACGCTCCCACGGTTTATCCGGGGGCGGTTGTCTCTCCCGTGATCATTGGCTCGACGACCACGACGCCGGGCCAGTCGAACGGCATTGCGCCGGCGAAGCTCGTGCTGAACGTGCCAGAGAGCGCCACCGTCTACTGTGCCGATCGCAAGACGACCACGAAGGGGACGTCGCGACGGTACACGGTGCCGATCACGAAGTCGGGCGAGTCGTTCACGTATCCGATTCGCGTCGAAGTCGTCAGCGACGGCAAGACGCGGGTGGCCAAGTCGCAAGTCACGGTCCGACCGGGCCAGACGACCGAAGTCACCGTCACCGTCAACGAGAACGAAGAAACGCTCGCCGTCGTCCAACGGTAACGCTCGAAGCTCGTTCAAAACGATGATCGAAAGAACTCGGGAGGCTTGCCCTCCCGAGTTTTTTTCTTTTCACACATCGAAAGGACAGCATCTCTCGTAGAGGCGCAAAGTCGAGATCAGCGCAACATGCATTTTCTTACCCTGGCTTCTTCGCGCCTTTGGGAGAGACGAGTTTTTCCCGTTGCGACTGCCTCTTCCCTGCGGGACAATCTGAGGGGATGTCTTCCACGCCTGCCGAACCTGCGATGCCGAATGCTGCGCCCGCTCCGCGCCTGGGGCGGTGGGCGTTCGTCGCGCTGAATGTCTGGCTGTGCTATCACCTGTTCGCGATCGTCGTGGGGCCGGCGTCCGTACCTCCCGCGCCGCCCATCGCGCAGGATGCGTGGCGGTTCGCCTCGGGCTATCTGCAGGCGTTCTATCTCAATCACGGATTCCATTATTTCTCGCCCGATCCGGCCGGCAGCACGCTGGTCGCGTACACTCTGGAGATGCCCGACGGCAGCATGAAATCGGGCCGGCTGCCGCACCGCAAGATCTGGCCACGGCTGTTGTATCACCGCCATTTCATGGTGACGGAATTTCTCGGCAACGGGCCGGAAGAATTCCGCCCGTTCGTCCAGCGGGCCCTCGCCCGGCAACTGCTCCGCGATTCCGGCGCACAGGCCGTGCGGTTGGAACTCCTCTATCACGACACGGCCGGCGTGCAGGAGATTCTCTCCGGCCAGACGTTGAACGAGCCGGCGTCATTCCACGCGACCGATCTCGGACGCTACACCCCGTCGTCGCTGGAGTCGCCGTTCGAGCCGAGCATCGACCTGCCCGCCCCCGCGGAAATGCTGGAGGAAACTCCGTCCGTGAACGCCGTCGTCGAGGAGGATCTTCCCTCCGCGACGGTCCGATCGGAAGGGCCGTGACGATGTCGGAAGCGTCCGCCCCGCGTGCCGCCGAGTTTTCGCCGGGGCGTTTTTTGAATCACATCGCCCAATCGTGGAACGCGTTCTGGTTCACTCCGGCGGACCCTGCGCCACTATGCCTGATGCGCATCCTCGTCGGCGGGATGTTGTTCTACTCGCATTACGTCTGGGGACTCGAGTTTGAAGCGTTTTTCGGCGCGGACGGTTTCAGCAGCGCGGAGCTGATCCGGTTTGTTCACAAAGATTCCTGGGCCTACTCGTTCTGGTGGTCGGTTCCGCCGGCGTGGTTTGGAACGGTCCACGTGCTGTGCCTCGCGATAATCGCGGCGTTCTGGCTGGGATTGTGGACCCGCGTTACGTCTGTGCTCGCCGTGCTGATTCATGCGTCGTATTGCAACCGCGCGCCGCTGGCGACGTTCGGCATGGATCAGATCGCTGCGATTCTGGCGTTCTACCTGATGATCGGCCCGAGCGGCGCGATGTATTCGCTGGATAGTTTGCTCCGCCGCCGAAGCGGTCTTGAGGAAACTCAGACCAAATACCTATCCGCCGGCTTGGCGCTGCGGCTGATCCAGGTGCACTACTGCATCATTTACTTCTTCGCCGGCGTCTCCAAGCTGCAAGGCCGCACCTGGTGGACCGGCGAGGCGCTGTGGCGGGCGTTCGCCAATTACGAATACCAGTCGGTCGACATGACGTGGCTCGCGTCGTATCCGTGGCTGATCCAACTGCTGACGCTGATCGCCGTGCTCTGGGAGATTTCGTTCCCGTATTTGATCTGGCAGCGGGCTTGGCGTCCGCTGCTGCTGGGCGTCGGCGTGCTGATCCATCTCGGCATCGGGGCGCTGCTCGGCATGTGGACGTTCGGCCTGACGATGATCTTCGGCTACCTCGCCTTCGTCCGCCCGGAAACCGTCCGGCGGTGGGCGAAAGCGCTCGGCGTGTAGGGTCCGCACAGCGGACCCTATGACTTGCAATTGCCCCGCGGTCCAACGCGGCATAAAATCAAGTCGCCTAGATTGATCCGCCGATAGCGCTCCTGAGTCCGCCATGCCAGCACGCTCTCCTTCCCGACGAGAATTCCTGCGGTTCGGCCTGTATGGCTTTTCCGGGCTGGGGATGTCGCAGATGTTCCGGCTGCGGCAAGCCGCGGCGGCCGCGACCGGGCAGCGGACGGCGATCATTCTCGTCTGGCTTCGCGGCGGCGGCAGCCAGCTCGACACCTTCGACATGAAACCGTTGGCCCCGTCGGATTACCGCGGGCCGTACGCTCCGATTCCCACCAACGTCCCCGGCATCGACGTCTGCGAGTTGCTGCCGCGGCTCGCTCAGATCGCCGATCGCTACACGCTGCTCCGTTCGGTCGCACACACCGGCGGCGGGCATCCGTCGGGCTCGCTGCAGGTTTTGGGAGGCGATCCCGATCCGCAGGACAAGATCGAGCCGCGCTTCCCGGACTGGATGAGCATCGCCCACAAGCTGCGGAACGACCGGCCGCACGTCTTGCCTAACTACGTCGCCATCAATCCGGTCGACCGCTACGACAGCTTTACCATCGCCGGTTCGACGTACCTCGGCCCGGCCCACGAGCCGTTCAAGATCTACGGCGATCCGAGCCAGCCGCAATTCGAGATTCCGAACATCGGCCTGAAAGACGGCTCGCAAGCCGATCGCCTGAAGCAGCGCGTCGACGTCCGGCAATCGCTCGATCGGCTGCGACGCGACGTCGATCAGACCGGCTACATGGAAGCGATCAATCAGTTTGAACGGCAGGCCGTGAGTCTGCTACTGAGTTCCGAAGCCCGCGAAGCGTTCGATCTGTCCAAAGAACCCGAAGCCGTCCGCGACCGGTATGGCCGGCATGGTTGGGGCCAGCAATGCCTGATGGCCCGCCGCCTCGTCGAAGCCGGCGTCGAGATCATCACGACCGAGTTCGACGGCCCGCTCTGCGGCCGCGTGCAGAACTGGGACGATCACTCGGTCAATCAGCACATCTTCGACGCGTACAACTTCCGGTTGCCGACGTTCGATCAAGCGGTGTCGGCGCTCATCGAAGACGTCTACGCCCGCGGATTGGACAAGCGGGTGCTCGTCGTCGTCACGGGGGAATTCGGCCGCACGCCGCGGATTTCGCACGTCGCTTCGAGCGGCGGCGGCGTGGCGAGCGGACCGGAAGGAACGATCCAGCCCGGCCGCGATCACTGGCCGCAGGCAAACACGATGCTCTTCGCCGGCGGCGGCATCCGCACCGGCCAGGTGATCGGCGCGACGAACGCTCGCGCCGAAGAACCCGTCGACCGCCGCGTCGGCCCGGAGGACTTCCTGGCGACGCTGTACCAGCACCTCGGCATCGACTTCTCTACGGTCGCCCTGCCCGACTTCTCCGGCCGCCCGATCCCGATCATCCGCGAAGGCCTGGCGATTGCGGAGTTGGCGGGGCAGGCGTAGCCCAGTTCTCCGATTGATCGTCCTTCGAACCGCCGGTAGATTGAGCGAGAGAGCTCTTTCCCCCGTTCCCAAGGAGATCGTCATGAACTTCGTTCTCTCACAAGCGGCGGTCCCGGCTCAGAGTCGTCTCAGTTGGATGTTCGGCGCTTTGCAATCCTGGTCGGACCTCTTCGCGTTGACGGCGGGGGTGTTGATCTTCGTCGGAGCCTGCCAACTGATCGCGAAGCGGCGGAAGGCCGCCGTGCTGGCGGCTTATCTGGTGCTGCTGCCGTTGCCGGTTCTCATCAGCCTCGGGGGAACGATCTCGGGCATGATCTCCTCCTTCATGGTGCTCTCGTTGTCGCCGGACCTTCAAGTGACCACGGCCGAATATGCGGGCGCGACGGCCGCCTCCCTCTTGAGCCTGTACACGGCGATGCTGGTGTCTGCCCCGACGTATCTGATGCTGGCCTTCGCCCTGCTGGCTCGGGCCGAGCGCGCAGGCCACGAGGCCGTTCCCATCGCCTCCCCTCTCGCGTGATCGTTTCCCGAATCAACTCATGCGCTCCTTCCGCCTCGATCCCGATTCCGTCCAGGAAGTCGTCGAAAGCTGGCCATGGATGCTGGCGACGCTCATTCCCGCGGTTGGGTTCGGCTATCTCGCCGCGACCTATGAGTGGGCCAGAATGCTGGTGCCGATCACCTTCGCCGCGGCGCTGGGACCACGCGCGATATTCGTCTGGCGACAGCACTATCCGACAGCAAAACAGTTGTGGCTGTTGTCCGTCGGCATGACGACGCTGTTGATCGGCGTCGCGCTCCGCATGGCCTTTCCGGCGTGGCAGGGTTCCGCGTTCGATCTGACCTGGCTCAGCATGGCTTTTCTCGCCATTCTGGCATTCGTGTTGATCAATCGCGGAAACAAGGACGTCGTCTAGCCAGCCAGGCCGCTGTGCGAGCCAATCTCTGGTTGTGAAGACTTATGAGCGTACAAGCCGACTACGATCTCACGCCCGACGATCTGGTCGCCTTCGGTCTGTGTCATCAGCAGCAATCGCGTACGATTCGAAAACGGAGCTACGTCTCCGTCCTGGTGGGACTGCTCGCCATCCTGTTTCTTCCCACGCTGATCTTGCTGGTCAGCGATAAACCACTGGCAGAAACAGCACTCGCTATCTGGCCGCTTTTGCTGGGGTTGCCGCTCTTTCTGATGCTGGCGTACCTGCTCAATCGGTTCGGTGGATCGGCAACGTACCGTAAGATTCTGGCGGAGGGGCAGCCGAAATTCCTGGATCGCCATACGTTGTTGCTCAACGACGACGGTCTGCACGAATCCTGGCCAGCGGGAATCAGTCACTTGCATTGGTCGGCTGTGAAACAGATTCTGTCGACCAAAGATCATGCCTTCGTCTATATCTCGGCGTATCAGGCGTTGATTCTTCCCCGCCAGAGTTTCTCGTCGGATGTCGGCTTCGACGAGTTTCTCGCTGAAATCTCGCGCCAGTCGGGCAGCGAGATTCGAGAAATCTGACGGCTCGTCGCCGCAGATAAACTCGATCTTATCGAGCCTTCACGGCGGTTTTAGCGGCCTGCGCCACAATTCCCTCAACGAACCGACGTTCGTGACCTGTCGGCGACGCGCCATGCGGCCCGGATTGGTCCGGCAGGTGGTCGAGTATCCCAACGAGGGAGAGAATCATGAAACTGTTGTCCGTGGGATGTGTGTTGGCGACGCTCGCGGCCTTTGGCAATTTGCCGCCGCAGGGCGTGAAGCCGTTGTCGGAAGTGCTCAAGACGGTGGAAGCGGGCGGGTTGCAGGCCGTCACGGAGGCGACGTTCGACGACGGCGTCTGGGAAATCGAAGGGCTGCGGAACGATCGGCCTGTCGAAGTCGACGTTGACCCGATGACGGGAAAAACTCTGCGAGAACGGGCCGACACGACGCAGCGCCGCTTGCCGGACGGCGCGAAACTGCTGTCCGAGATTTGCCGGCGTGTGGAAGACGCCGGTTATACGTCGCTCTCCGAAGCCGAACTCGAACTTGCCGGCTGGGAGATCGAAGCGCTGCGGAACGGCGTGCCGCGGCAACTGACGGTCGACGTCCGCACCGGTGAGATCGTTGCCGATCGCGCCGATTGAATGATGCAGAGAATGCTGGGCGAGCGTCGAGGCGTCAGCCCGACGTGTTCTTGGCGATGATGCGTCTCGAACACTCGTCGAGCTGACGCTTCGACGCTCGCCAGCTTCTATTCCAGGTCGATCCGCATGGCCCGTTCCCATTTGTGGAAGCCGAGCTTTTCGTAGAACGGGATCACCTTTTCCGCGCAGTCGAGGATGACTTTGTAGCAGCCTTCCTTGCGGGATTCTTTCAGCAGATGCTCGACCAGCAAGGCGCCGATGCCTTTACCCTGGCATTCGGGGTGGACGGCGACGTCTTCCACATGGCCCGTCACGCCGCCGTCGTGAATGAACTTCGGCTCGATGAGCAGCGACGCCGTGCCGACGACGCGGCCGTCGATCAGCGCGACAAACGTGCGGACCTTGTTGCGCATGCGGCGGCGGAAGACCTCGACGGCTTGCTCCTCGGTGAGATTGGTGTCCCGCAGCGCGCGGACTGTCTCCAGAAACCCCCGCCGCAGATCGACGGCGTTCATGGGTCGGATGAGGATGGTATCATTCGAGTTCATGCGGGTGGTCCTCGGCGCACGACGCGGTGAAAATGCAGCGCGACCTCGCGGTCGACGACGCGGCGGACGCCTTCGACGAGGCACGATGGTTCGTGGTCCGATTCGCCTTGCCGCTTGATCTGCTCCAGCGGCGTGCCGGGAACCACGGTGAACGTCGATTGATGGATGATCTGATTCCCGGCGTCGAGTTCCGGCACGATGAAATGGATCGTGGCCCCGTACGTCAGCATGCGGTGCTGGAAAGCGTCCTCGTACGGCCGAAACCCCGGAAATGGCGGCAACAGGCCGTGATGCAGGTTGATGATGCGGCCCGCGAACTGCCAGCACGTCCGCGCCGGCAGCACCCGCATGTAGCGCGCCAGGATGACGTAGTCGACGTCGTAACGATCGAACAAATCGACCATATGGCTGTCGTCGGGGTTTCCCTGGTCGTCGCCGATATTGTGCCATTCGACCTCGAATTGCTCGGCGACGCCGCGGCATGAATTCCTGTTGCCGAGCATCACGGCCGGAACGGCCCGCACGCGGTTGTCGCGCATCGCTCGCAGCAGTGCGAGCGCCGGCTCCGGCCGGTACGTCGCGCAGATCGCCAGTCGCGGCAGGCGGTCGTGTTCTTCGCGGGACCAGGTGCGGATCGTCAGGCCTTTCAGCCGGCCGATTTCCTGTAACTGCCGGCGGAGCGCGGCGAGCGACTTCGCGTCGCCGGGCCAGTCGATCCGCAGCAGCATGGCGAACAGCTTCTGCGTGTCGTGGTCGTACATCTGGATTTCGTAGATGTTCGCCCCGGCGCCGGTGATGTGGTGAATGATCGGATCGGCCAATCCGCGATTGTCCGGCCCGACAGCGGTGATGCGGACTTCCATCGGTTGTGCGCGGTGGGTTGTGGGTAGTGGAAAAGGCGATGCTCTGTTTGACGATAACCGAATCGCGGCACGGAATCATCCGCGCGGCGCTTCTGGCCTTTCCACACTGGCCAAGTGTCAGTCTGCTGCGGCATAATCGGGCCTTGGTGGATCATTATTGCTGTCAGCGAAATCCGTGAGACCCCCATGACCAAGCCGATTCAGTTTGCCTTTGAGACCCGTTCCAATGCCGTGCGGCAGGTGGTGGCCCAGCACGAGCCGGCCGCTTTGCGGACCTACACGCCGTCGCAGGCCGTGTTCGCCAAATCGGCGGGGGTGTTCCATTACACGCCGGAAGGCCGCCGGCTCTACGACTTCTCGTCGGGCGTGCTGGTGTCGAACCTCGGCCACAACCCGCGGCGGTGGATGCAGCGGTTTGCGAAATCTATGGGTTGGAATCCGGAGATGCTGTTCGGCGCGCCGGAAAAATCGGCCGACGCCTACTGCGACGCCGTCACGTTGACGGCCTACAACGGCATCACCGAAATCGAAACGCAGGCGGTCTCGCGGCTCTTGAAGAGTGTGCAGGCGACGCCGCACGGCAAGCGGCTCGACACCATCATGTGGGCCGCGTCGGGTTCGGAAGCGATTCAGAAAGCGCTGTGGGCCGCGCTGGCCCGCGACCGCACGCGCGACGTGATTCTCGCCACGCGGTTCGGCTTTCACGGCAAGAAGGGGCTGGCGAACGCCGTCACCGGATCGGAGAAAGACGCCGACCGCGACCCGCGCGTTCGGTTCATCAGCTTCCCGATGGAGGAAATCGCCGATCACACGCTCGATTTCGATGCCATCTCGCTCGAGAAGTACGAGCAGGAACTGAAGGCGTTGTGGCATCAGTTCGGCCCGCGGCTGTCGTGCATCATCACCGAGCCGTATCTCGGCGGCGGCGGCAGCTATCATCCGCCGGCGAAGTATCACCAGATGCTGCAGAAGTTCTGCCGCGAGCACGACCTGCTCTTCCTGTTCGACGAAGTGCAGGCGAACTTCGGCCGCACCGGCAAGTTGTATGCCTTCGAGAAATATGGCATCGAACCGGACATGGTGATCCTCGGCAAAGGCCTCGGCAACGGCGTTCCGGTTGCCGCCGTGGCGTGCAATTCCAAAATCGTGGCTCACATGAAGTACGGCGAAGCGTCCGACACGTGGAGCGCGAACCCGCTGGCGTGTGCCGCAGTATTGGCGACGCTCGACGAGTTCGAGGCTCAGGATCTGATGCCGCACGTCAATCGGTTGGAACCGCTGTTCTTCGCCGGGTTGGACAAGCTCAAGGAATCGGGCCTGATCTCGCACGTCCGCGGCGAAGCGGGTGTCTACGGTTTGGAATGCGCCGCCGTCGGCGATCTCATGCCGACGGAAGTCGCCGCGAAAATCGTCGAAGCGTGCTATGTCGGGGACGGCAAGGACGGCGTGCATCTGTTGGGAGCGCTCGCGGGGAAGGTCCTCCGCGTTGCTCCGCCGCTGACAATCACCGAGGAGCAGGTGCGGCATTCGCTCGACCTGATGTATCAGTTTGTGATGCTGCTCGCGTCGCAGTTGCAGCCACCGATGTTGATCGCGGGGCGGAAATGACGGTGGTCAGTTCGATGGCAAGATTTCCAACGCTTGCTTGGTTTTTGGTTCGACGCGAAGACGATCCGTCGCGAATCGATTGGGCAGCGGTCGGATGTTTGATGCTCTATCTCGCGATTGCCGTAGGGTTTCTGGCACTGGTGGTTGGGTGGATCGTTCGATTTTCCCTTTGGGGGCTCAACCTGCGCTAACGTCCTTGCGAACTCCGAAATTTCGTTACGACCGCTCCGGTTGACGTTTGAATTAGCCTCTCGCGGCGACTTCCGGTCGCTTTTCCCCGCGGATTTTGCCGAATCTTGTCAGCGGGGGGGCAGGGTCTCTACGATGAAGGTGCGCTCCGGCGGTCTCGCCGCGGCGTCTGGTCGCTCCCGAAGGAATTCGCCGTGGGTCGTCTCACATTCGCGCTGACGTCGCTCGTGGCCGCGTTGCCCGCGGCGTTTCTGGCCTTTCTCCTGGTGAGCCAGGGCTTTCTGAAAAACGTCAGCAACATGGGCCCGTTGTTGATGATCATGGTGGGCGGCACGCTGGCCCTCAGCGGGTTCGTCGTGCTGGTGCCCGCCGCGATCATGGTCTTCGGCGGACCCAAAACGAAGAAGGCCGCTGCGGAGAAGCCGTTGAAAGCCGATGAGCCGGTCGAATCGTCCGCCGCGGTGGTCACCGACGAAGAGGGCTCCGAAGTCGACATTCTCGCGACGTCGGGTGAGGCAAAGGTCGTGGATGCCGAGGCCGACTTCAGCGAGGAACTCGAAGTCAGCGGCGAACTCATCTCCGACGCCGAACTGGATGACACGACGGCGTTCGGCACGCCGGTGGAATCCGGCGAATTCACCGAGGAAGTTACGCTCGACGAGGACTTCGAAGAGATCGGCGAACTGGAAGACATCGGCGACGAAGTGATCCTCGAAGACGAGGACGAAGAGCCGAAGTCGAAGAAGAAACGCCGCTAACGAGGCGAGCGTCTCGGCGTCAGCCCGACGTGTTCTTCCGCGAGCGTTCCCGAGGCGAAATCACGTCGGACTTACGCCTCGACGCTCGCCGGCATCAGCGCAATTTGCCGGAACGCCGGGCGGCGAGCGCGATCCCACAGTAGCCCCAGGGCGGTGACGAACATCACGATACTGACGTACTGCGAGTACGTCAGCGGGGTGCCGAGGAACGTTGATTCGTCGTTCCGCAGCGCTTCAATGAGGAACCGGGTCGTCGCGTAGGTGATGAGACCGACGCCGAAGACTTCGCCGTTGCGGCGGCGATACGGATAGTACGCCGCCGTCAGCGCCGCGATGAGAAACCCGTCGATCGAGCTGTAGATCTGCGTCGGATGCAGGCCGGGCGTCGTCAGCGCGTTCAGCGGGATATAACCTCGCTCGACCAGCGACAGGAACGGCACGCTGCCGTGCGGAAATCGGATGGCCCACGGCAGCGAACAGAAATCGCCGAAGCAGCAGCCGTTCAAGAGGCAGCCGATCCGTCCGAAGCCGATGCCGACGAACACCGACGGCGTGATCAAATCGCCCAGTCCCAGCGGGTTGATCTTCCGACGCCAACAGAACGCGAAGAAGCCGACGGCCCCGCCAATCAAGCCTCCGTAGAGGACGAGACCGCCCTGCATCAGATTGAAAAACTGCAGGACGTAGTCGAGCGGCGTCTGGCAGCGGGCAAAAACGTGGTGGCCGTACTCGATGCAGTGGTTCACCCGGGCGCCAAAGATGCCTGGCAAGAGCAGCCACGGGGTCAGATCCCAGATGACTTCCGGATTCAAGCCTTCGCGCACCGCCCGCCGCGTCGCCAGCGAGACCGCCGTCACGAAGCCGATGAACATCATGAACCCGTAGCCGAACAGCGGGAAGCCGTCCGGGAAGAATCTCTTCTGGATGATCGGGGCTCCGATGATCAGCCCGGCGACGATGGCCCAGAAGATGACGCCGTGCAGGTCGTCGGCTTCCCACGGCCCGCCGCGACGGCGGCGGGCGATCGCGCTGCCGAGTCCGAACGCGATCCACACCGCGAGCAGGAGGCCGAAGCCGAACCAGGGGAGCGTGACGCCGCCGAGTTGCAGCGCCGCGTCAAAGGGGATGCGGAAGAGAACTTGGCGCATTGTGACTTGAAGAATGGAGTTCGTTAGTTTTCCGCGCCGCGAAGCGCAAGCAATTTTGTTTACTCGTTACACGTTCGTTTCCAGAACTTCGTTGTCGATCAACCGCGTCTTCCCGGCGCGGGCCGCGACGAGCGCGACCATCCGCGGTTGCGGCGCGTCGAGTTCCGCCAATGTTTCCGCATCGACGACCACGGCATAATCCACCGTTAGACCCGGCTCGCTCGTCAGTCCCGATCGTAGCAACTTCTGCAATTCGCACGGATTTCGTTGTCCACTTTCAAATGCTCGTTTCGCCTCGCCGAGCGCTTGCGGAATCGCCAAGCCGACCCGGCGTTCCTCCGGCGACAGATACGCGTTGCGGCTGCTGAGGGCCAGGCCGTCGGCGTCACGCAGAATCGGACACGTCACGATCTCGACCGGGAAATGCAGATCCCGCACCATCCTCCGGAGGATTAACTGCTGCTGATAATCCTTCTGGCCGAAATACGCTTTTTCGGCCGGCGCCGCGAGGAACAACTTCGCCACCACCGTCGCGACGCCGCGAAAATGTCCCGGCCGGATCGCTCCTTCCCAGACGTCCGACAGCCCGGCGACTTCGATGGTCGTCTGCGGACCGGAGGGATACATCTCCTCGACCTGCGGGTAGAACACGAGGTCGACGCCGGCTTGTTCGCACAGTTCCAGATCGGCGTCGCGCGGCCGCGGATAGCGCTGGAAGTCTTCGTTCGGACCGAATTGCGTCGGATTCACGAAAATACTGACCGCCGTCGCGTCGCAGTCTTTACGGGACGCCTGCATCAGGCTGACATGCCCGGCGTGCAGCGCGCCCATCGTCGGCACGAACCCCGCGGTGCGACCTTGCTGGCGCAACGCCAGCACCGCGGCGCGGATGTCCGAAACCCGCTCATAGACGCGCATTATCGGGGGAACGCGTAGGACGGATTCGTGTGATCGAAATCCTTGTCCGCGAGACCGGCGTTCGCCTTGATCTGGCTGTAGGTGTATTCCTCGACGAGCGGCGGCTTGGCGTCGCGCTTCGACGGGAAGCCGTACTGCTCGACCCGCACCGGGTACTTCGTCGCCTTGTCGACGTAGAGCCGCGTCATGTGGAACTTGAAGTCCTGCCGCGGCTGCGGATGCTTCGATTCGATGACCGTGCAGGCGACGTCGCCGAGCTTCGCTTCCGGATAGTACTGCACTTCGGTTTCGCCGAACTTTCCTTCGTGCTCCCATTGGGCGATGACTTTGTCGAGCATGTTCTTCATGCCGATCATCGTCACGGGGTACTTGTTCTCGGCCATCGCGTCCTTGCCCTTGGGATCGAGCTTGATCGTCCCGGCGATCGCCTTGATGCCGGTCTCGTGGACCAGCAGTTGATTGCTGTTCTTCCCCTGGACGTAGATCACTTCCCGCCCGGCATTGGGGTTCTTGAAGAGGAGATACACGCTGAACGGTTCGTCGCGGAACCGCAGCAGCATGGTCGTAGCCCGCAAGCGGTTGGCGACCACTTCCTGCTTGCTGAACAGGGCTTCATAATCCTTTAAATCGTCGAGCGCCGCTCGCGACTCGTAGGCCAAATCCAGCGGCTTCGCCAGCGGATGCGACGGATCGACCTTCACCTTGGCGTCAGTGTCTGCCGCGCGGACCGGCAAGGCCGCCGCGGCAACGATCAGCAGCGCGCCGCCGAGCGAACGGAGATTGAGAAAGCGACGAGTCATGATCAATGCCCCTCCCTGAGAAACGGACTGCACATTTCTTGCCGGTCGTCAAGTTTTCAGATGGTAGGCGAATTCGCGATTTTGGGCAAGACTACAACAGCCCCGGAATAACTTCAGAACTCTCATTAACTATGATCGCCGCAGACGGTCGGTCCGCTTGAGGGCATGGACTGAAAAACAGTGATGCTCACCTTGAAATCGCATCACATATGATGTATATTCTTGGGGAGACTATCATGCCGGATCGTCCGACAATCTTTGAATCGCTGGAGGCCCGGCGTCGCGAATTGGGGCTGAGCCAAGCCGCGCTGGCGGAGTTGAGCGGCGTTTCGCTGCCGACCGTCCATCGCATTTTGACTGGTCAGGGTTCCGCTGCGAGTTTCGAGAACGTGCAGGCGATGACCCAGGCGCTGGGGATGGACTTGGAAGCAGCGCCCTTGATCTGCGTTGAGGAACTTCTGGAGCAACAGGCCCGAAAGAAGGCCCAACGGCTCGTCGGATTGGTTCAGGGAACCTCGGCGTTAGAAAGCCAGGGGCTCTCGCGCAAGCAGATCACCCAGATGGTTGAGAAGACCGTCCAGGAACTGCTCACCGGTTCGCGCCGGCGATTGTGGGCGAAATGATGTCCGCCTGGAAACCAATTCCTGGCGAGACGCCCATCGACGCTTCCGGTCTGAAGGTCACCGGCATCACGAACCGCCAGCAGCTCTCGGTGGTGGAAGCCGAGAATGTTCGCCGGGCGATTGTAAAGTATGGCAATAATATACCTGACTCACCACGCTAGTGGGCCGCAAGGGACTGGCGAATAAGCGCGCCTACTGCTTTTGAAAACGTCGCGGCCGGTTCCGCTGTATTGGTGACGCTTCCTCTGTGGGCCAGCGCAATGGCGTTTTCGACAAGAGTCGCCAAGTCGTCTGTCGTCAGGGTCAGGCAGTAGTGGTAAGTCCGATGGCCATCTTCTTTGTGTTCCCCCTCGACGATTGTCGTCAAAGAGCCTTGGTGCCAATACGTACCCACACCCATCTTGACCGAATGGCGGGGAATTTCCTTGTGCTCGACAAGCGTGTGATGCTGCTCATCACCCCTTACGGCTTTCTTAAGCAATTTCATTTCGCTGCCTTCTGGATCGAACCCGTCACGATCTCTTGAAAGACGCGGGCGATCTAACGCGACGCCCGCTTGGCGTCCCGCTCGGCCTGTTCCCGGCGCTCGATTTCGGCCTTTGGAACGCCTACGATTTTCTTCATGGCTTCGTCGAAGCCCTCAACGTGAGACATGTCGCGCGGTGATGCTCCGCCAACTTGAGCGACTTTTCCGGATTGTTGCCGTTTTTTCATTGCTGGAACCTCCCTGAGACGAATAGCCTCCAGTTGGCAAGACCGCTGGCCTTGCGCCCTGGATGTTTGTGCAGTACAATTGCGGTGGCGACCAGATGGCAAATGATTGGCTGCCAATTTTTCTCGCCACGTTTTACACCGACAAAGCGCGCGGCCAACTTGGCCTTGGCAAGTTGAACGATGTTGGTCGTGCAATCGGCGCAGTTCAAGCATACCACCGCTCAAATCTTCCGCAAGATGGGGAAGCGCCATACGCGGTTGCGAATGAATTCATCTGCTCCGAATTTGGACGATTGGCTGGATTGCCAATTCCACCAGCGGCGTTAACCAAGGCGGTGTTGGACCCCAAAACGATCATATTTTCCTGTTTGGATTTTGAATCCGCTTTCGGTGAACTGGTCAACGCCGAAGCGGATCGATGCTGCGAAAGACTTCTCGAAGAATGCACAGGGCTTGTGCTTTATGACATGATTATCGCCAACCCCGACCGCGAGCCGTGGAATCTAAAAGCAGACGATCCACTCTCGCCGAATTTCATTCGCGTTTTTGATCATGCCGACGCGCTGTTCAACACAGTCGGAGTGGCGAGGTTCGACAAGCCTCACATGTGGAGCGGGCTATCTTGGCCCCCTCCGCGAAAAGAAACCGAGCGACATTTCCTGCTGGAATATCTGGCTTGCGGAGAGTTTTTTCCAAGTTGGTGCGACAAGTTTCATCGGATACCAAGTTTTCAGGTAGCAAACATCTGCCGCACGGCAAGGCAGAGTGGCATATCCGCGCTCGAAGCCAAGGCGGCCTTCGATTTCATCATGTATCGCAAGAACCATATTCAGGAAATTGCGGAAGCAAATCGAAACCTCTTTCTGCCAACGTTTTTTGACCCTCCCGAAAAGAGGCTGCTATGACTGCCATACGATTCCTCGTTGCAAAATACATTCCTGATGTTCGGCGCATGGAGCCGAAGAACGTCGGCGTTATTGCCTGGCACGGCGGAATAACCGACGGTCGCTTCGCAGGCGAAACGGACGGTGAACTGAAACCGCCGAAGATGGTCTCTGCTGAGCAACGGAAGGGGTATGTAAAAGCGGTGCAATCGTGGCGTCTTCAGTTTACGAAGCCAAACCTCCCGATTGGCGGCGGTCAAGATAACATTGCGCGAGAGTCTCCTGATTTTTTGGAGGCTTTGAAGTTGTATTCAACGCGGCACTTTATGATCGGTGAAGGCGGACATTTGACGTGCCCCCCAAGCCGCACGTTCAAGTCGGTCATCGACGAATTGTACGAGCAACTCATTGACGACTCGGCTGGACATGACGGTCGGCACAAATCGGCATTGGTTCAAACGTGTGACGCGATTTTGCAGCCCCTCGAAGGGAGCGCAAGCTTTCATAGAAACATCGATGTTCCATGCAATTCAATGGGAACAGAATTTCCATTTACCTACGCATTTGGAAAAGACAAAGACAATCCCGATGTCCTAATGCAGGCGGTTTTGCTGACGAATCACGATCAGGCCGCAGCGGCAGCAATGAGGTTTCGGTGTCTTGTGGAAGACGACAAGAAAATTGACGCATCCCGATGCGCGTGCTTGGTCGGCGAGTCACCCAACACTGACAAGATTCGGCAGCGAATCGCGATGCTGAAAAGGTATTGCAAGATCGTTAGCGTCACTCATCCCGCTACCGCTCGCCACACCTTGAGCGGCATGGGCTTGCCGCTTTTGGATGCGTGATCGTTTGAACGCGCTTTTTGCTGGCGCTCTCTAGTCGATCAACTCCGCGTATTGCAGGCGACGACCGACAACCCGCGACATGACTTCGTGGAATCGCTCGGCGTCCGTCAGCTTGCGCCAGTTGAACCGGAAGACCTGCTCGTCAACGTACCGGCACAAGTGCCACGGCATAACGCTGATGTACGTTCCGCTGATGCAGCGCTTCAGTAGAGACCAGAAGTTTTCCATCGAATTCGTGTGGCATTCTCCGCGAACATACTCTTTCGCGTGATCGACGGTCTCGTGGAGATACTCGTCTTCCAATCCTTCGTAGGATCGCAGGGCATCCGTGTAGATCGTAGCGCCGGGTTCGACAACGTTGCGGATATTCGGCTGCAACTCGCGGCGCTTGGCTGACTCGACAACGCCAGCGATGACCACGCCCCCGCGTTGCATGATGCCCTGCACGATGGTCTTGCCGACAGCGCCGCGGCCCTTAATCTTCGCCTTGCGCTCGGCCTTATGCATGTTCTTCGCTTTGCCGCCGACGAACGTTTCGTCCGCCTCAATCGTGCCGTCGAGTTTCGTGAACGTTCCTTCCTGCATCGCCAGCCGAATTCGGTGCAGCATGTGCCACGCCGATTTCTGAGTGATCCCCAAGTCGCGGGCGAGTTCGTAGGATGACGTGCCGTTCTTCGTGTTCGTCACGCACCAAACAGCAACGAACCACTTGTCCAAGCCGAGCGGGCTATCCTCGAAAATCGTCCCGACTTTGTAGCTGAATTGCTTCCGGCATTCCGGGTTTTTGCACTTCAGCATTTTCCGCGTTTTGATTTCGCCGATGTTCTCGCATCCGCACTTCGGGCAGGACATCTTGCCGTCCGGCCACTTAATCTGTTTCATGTACTCATTGCAGGCGTCGATGTCGGAGAAGAACCGGACGGCTTCAAGAAGTGTCTTGGGAGCGGACATTGCGGGCCTTTCGTTCGTGATGGCCCAATTCTACCCGTCTCGGCGTGGTGAGTCAAGTATATTATTGCCTAAAGTATCTTGGCGGTTCGCTGACCCGCCGCAAAGCGAAGTTCGATCTCACATGGATGCTAAAGCTGCATAGGGAGATGTTTGGCGACGTTTGGGTCTGGGCCGGCCAGATGCGGACGACCGATTTGAATCTGGGCGTCCCTTGGCTGCAAATCACCGTGCAATTGAAAAACTTGTGCGATGACCTGGCCTACTGGCGCGAGCACTGGGAAGACGTGGTGGAGCAGGCGACGCACTTGCATCATCGCGCCGTGCAGATTCACCCGTTTCTCAACGGCAACGGTCGCTGGGCTCGTCTCTTGGCCAATATTTGGCTGAAACTCCACAAACACCCGGTCACGGCCTGGCCGGAAGAATCGATCGGCGAGACGAGCACGATTCGGGACGAGTACCTGGCCGCAATTCGCGCCGCGGACAACAAGGATTTCATGCCGCTACTCAATCTGCACCGCACTCATGCCGAGCCATTGGAGCGTTGACTCGGAAACACGCGGGCCGCCTGTTCTACGCTCACGGGCCTTTCAGGTGCCGCACGATTTCCTGTTCGTAGTTCGGAATCGCGGCGCGGAGCGAGTCGCTCAGCGGGTCCGGGACGCCGCCCGACTGGATGGCATCGAGATAGGCGAGGAAAATCTGGCGAGCTTCGGGTGAGCCGTGAATCAGATAGTGGATAATGCCCCAGGCGTCGCGATAATCCCGCGCCCCCATTTCCAGGAAGCCGCGTTTTCCTTCGAGCCGCTTGAGATCGGGCCGCCAGCCGAAGCGGATGGCGAATCGCAGTTCCGTGAGATGCCCGTCCCCTTGATCGCGCTGGCCGCGTGAAACCTCGAAGTATTCCGCCAGCCCTTCATCGAGCCAGAGCGGAATGTACGGCAAGGCGTTCCGCAATAATGCATGCGTCGTCTCATGCCGGACGTCGGTGTCCAATCCGCGGTGTTTGTAAGCGTAGACACGGCCAGCGTCAGTCCCCGGCATGTAGAACGCCTGGCGTTTCGTCCCTTGCGGCACGCGCACCGCAAGATAGCGCTGGTAGCTGGCCCGGTTGCGGAAGAGATGAACTTGAATCTCTTTGTCGTTGCACGTCAGGCCGAGCAATTCTTCCAGCTCGGTTTGCAGTTCGGCGATGTCATCCAGCAAGTCCTGGACGTTGTCGAGGGGGAACTCGGAGCGAAAGACGAACGTGCCGGCATTGAATTCGTCAGACCAAGTCGCTGCCGCGAGACTCGCCGTGTGGCTGACGATTACCGCCAGCACCAGAAATCCGCGATGCGCTGCCCATCCGTTCACGGCACAGTCTCCCCACTTTCTCAGGTGCGGCTGTAGTCCGTTTCCGGCAAACGGTCAAGGCGGGAATTCCTGCTTGACATTCCGTTTCGGGCGGGACGATGATTGAAAGGAGGAACCTGGTTGTTTCTGCGGGGTTAATACCCCTCAGGACATCCGCAAGATTGAGGCCGCCATGAAGTCCATTTCGCTCGCTTCGCTGGGATTGCTCATCTGTCTCGCCGCAACGCCGGTGCAGGCGCAGTCGAGCATGTTCGGCAGCGGCAGCGTTTCGAACCGCAACAGCGCCGGGGCGATGTCGCCGAGCAGCGGGTTCAGCGGCTTCGGAACCGGCGGCAGCGGTCTGGGTGGACTCGGCGGCGGCATGGGTGGCGGCGGCTTGGCCGGACTCGCCGGGATGGCCGGCTTAGGCGGCAACACCGGCGGATTGGGGAACCTTGCGGCCAATCGCGGCAACGGGGGAATTGGCACGGGGAACCAACAGGGAGGTTTCGTCGGCCGCAACGCCAACCCGAATCAATTCATCGGCGCCAACGCGAACACCGGCGGTAACAACGGCATGAATCAGGGCCAGTTCCAGGGGAACCAGCGGCAGGGAAATCGCGGCGGCGCGCGCAGTCTCTTCAGCCAGAACGGCAACGAGTTCAATCAGAACAATTCCGCCCAAACCCAGGCGCCGATTCTCCGCGCCCGCCAAAAAATCGCCTTCAATTACGCGCAGAACCAGCTTCACACGCGGCAACCGCAGTTGCAGATGAAGTTCACTAAACTCGTTCAGCGCAACGAGGCGCTGCAAAACGTCGCCATCGCGGCGGAGAACAACACGGTGATCCTGCGGGGCGAAGTCTCCTCCGCCGCGGATGCCCGGTTGGCCGAAAAGCTGGTCCGCCTCGAACCCGGTGTGCGGGCCGTGCAGAACGAGCTCACCTATCCGGATCAGTCGGCAGAGTAGTCCTGCTCGGCAAACTCTTCGCAGACTACCCTCCCGCTGTGCTGGCGTCGTTAGTCCGGAAGACCGCGGATACCATCCGCGGCTTTTACGACCGTCCCCCTCTTGACAGCGTGGTACAATGCCTGCCAGTGCCGGTGGATTCCCCCTCAAAAACCGGAGCCGAATCATGGCGGACGACAAAGACAACGAAGCTCCAATCGATTTATTGCAGTCCGGTCGTGATGAACTGATCGATGGGACCGGCGTGCAGATCGCGCCGCAACCCGAAGACTCGGACTCGGTGCTCGACGCGCCCGAGCCGCATCCCGGACATCGCTGCGCGCCGGAACAGTGCGAACTGGAATCGCAATCGGCAATCCTTCGCCGCAGCGAAGTCGAGAAGCTCATGGCGAAGAAGCCGCACTGATCGGGCCAGCGCGATCATGGCGTTTCACGATCACTTCTCCGGCCACGCCGCCGATTATGCGAAGTTCCGGCCCCGCTATCCGGCGAGTTTGTTTTCCGACCTCGCGGCCTTGTGCGCGGAACGCGATTCCGCTTGGGACTGCGCGACGGGCAATGGTCAAGCCGCGGTGGCTCTGGCTGCGCACTTCCGACAGGTGATGGCGACCGACGCCAGCCCGCAGCAGATCGAGCAGGCGGAAGCGCATCGCGGCGTGACGTATCGCGTCGGCGCGGAGGGCGATTCCGGTTTGCCGGATTATTCCACGGATTTGATCACCGTCGCGCAAGCGTTGCATTGGTTTCACTTGCCGACGTTCTACGCCGAGGCCCGCCGCGTGCTGAAACCGCAGGGGCTGCTCGCCATTTGGTGCTACGGATTGCAACGCCTCGGCGAGCCGTTCGACATCGTGCTGAGCCACTTCTATGCGCAGACCGTCGGCCCGTATTGGCCGCTCGAACGCCGGCTCGTCGAAGAGGGATACCGCACGCTCGATTTCCCGTTCGACGAGCTGCCGCCGCCGGTCGCGAGCATGCAGCAAGAGTTGTCGCTCGACGGTCTGCTCAACTACCTCGGCACCTGGTCGGCGGTGAAACGATTCGAACAAGATCGTGGGGAAGGTCCGATTCCCACGCTGGAACGAGAACTCCTTCCGCTTTGGGGCGAGCGCGATCAACCGCGCCGCGTCACTTGGCCGCTGTCGATTCGCGTGGGACGAACTCGCGAATAATCGATCGCGAGTTCGCAGCGATGTGCCTCAAGGAGTGAAATCGCTCTCCTCATCCACCGAGACGCAGAACTGCGCGATCAGTTCCGCCGCATGTTCGAGGTCGTCGAGCGACACCATCTCCACCGGGCTGTGCATGTAGCGGTTCGGAATCGTGACCAGTCCCGTCGCCACGCCGCCGCGGCTGAGTTGCAGTTCCGCCGCGTCGTTGCTCGCCGGCGCGCCGAGCGCGTTGACCTGGTACGGAATCGAGCCGGCTTTCGCGAGATCGGCGAGCCGCGAGAAGACGACCGGGTTGACGTTCGGCCCGCGGACGAGAACGGGACCTTGGCCGAGCTTGATGCGGCCATATTGGTTCTCGTCGATCGTCGGACAATCGGTGGCATGCGTGACGTCGACGACGAGGCCCAGTTGCGGTTCGACGCGAAAGGCGCTCGTCTGCACGCCGCGCAGGCCGATCTCCTCCTGCACGGTGGAGACGGCGAAGATCGCCGCTTTCGGGTTCCGCTGGCTCGCTCGCTGCGCGGCGGACATCACGGTCCATACGCCAACTTTGTTGTCCATCGACGGCGCCGCGGCGAGATTGTTCCGCAGCGGACGATAGCCGAGCGTGACGGTAATCGGATCGCCGATCGCGACGGATTCGCGGGCTTCCTCGCCGTTCTTCGCGCCGATGTCGACCCACAGGTTTTTGATCTCCGGAACGACCTTGCGCTCCTCCGGCGTGAGCAGGTGAATCGGTTTGCGGGCGATGATCCCCGGCACTGCGCCGCGGGCCGTCCACACCTGCACATCCTGGCCGAGCAGAATCTGCGGATCCCAGCCGCCGATCGCCTGAACCCAGAGGAAGCCTCTGTCGTCAATGTGCTTGACCAAGAGGCCGATCTGGTCGCAATGCCCTGCGAGCATGATTCGCGGCGATCCTTGCGGGTTGACGGCGGCAATCACGTTGCCATGCCAGTCGGTTGTCACCTCGGCGAAAGAGCTGGCGAATTTGCGGACAATCTCCTGAATCGGGCCCTCATACCCCGATGGGCTCGGAACGGACAGCATCGACTGGAGAAAATGGAGAAGATCAGGCTGCATGCGTACTCCTGTTTGCGGGCTTCGTTGGGATTTCAAGGCTCAGGGGGAATAGGCGGAATGCAAGCGAGTTAAACGACTGCTGGCTTTGTAGTTTCTGCAGGAATCTCCTGATCGAGAAACTTCTGAAAATGGCTTAAACCAGGAGGGATTTGCTTTGACGTTCAAAAATTCCAAGTATAGATTCTAACTCAAATTGATCGCATCAGAGCAGACGATTATCCCACTTTCTCTTTGATTTCCGAGCCATAAGCGTGTTGTGTCTTTCTGCATGAGCAACTCCGAGTCGCCTGAACCCAAGGACGAGGTGTCATCAACGGCGGGAAATTCGAGATCTGGAATTCCGTTTGCACTTGGCTGAGAAACGGTGCATTTCATCTCCCGCAAGTTGTCATCGATTACACGTTGGACCGTCTGACTGGATGAGGAATTCAAGGAGGACCGTATGCCGCTGGAAACCATGCTTGAGACTCGCGACCGAATCGAGGAAATCGTCGAACGGGAGGTTCGTCTACGGACGAGTGGACGGATTCGCGAGTTGGAAGTCCGTGTAGCAGACGGACAACTGGTGATTCGCGGCCGGACCTCCACCTACTATGCCAAGCAGTTGGTCACGCACGCGGCGCTCGAAAATGCCGAAGAACTGAGCGTGATGAACGAAGTCGAAGTCTGCTGATCGACTTTGCCTAGTCCTTGCGCCGCTTCTTAGGACTGCCGATTTGCGGTCGGGGTGCTGTCTTGTTCTTCCCGCGGCGGGGTCTTCTGTCTCTGCAAAGCAGACTCTTTTCCGCTCAATAAACGAGCAATGTTGCTCGCATGGCGCACAACGATCAGGGCCGGCACCGCCAAGGAGAAGGCTGCCATCGCCTGCGTCGAGCCTTTGAACGGATCCGGTTGTAACGACCACATCTGATACAGCGCAAACGTCACTGCGGCCGCCAGCGAACTGACGGACACGATGCGTCCTGCCGCGAAGACGCCAAAGAAAACCGCCGCGGCGACTGCGGTCCCGATCGGCGACAGGACGCACGCCACGCCCAGGGCCGTCGCCACTCCCTTCCCGCCGCGGAATCTAAGCCACACGGGAAACATGTGGCCCAGGATCGCCGCCAATCCCGAGAGCACCTGCACCGTCTGATCTTCCATCGCGACGCCGAGCGATTTCGCCAGCAGCGGTCCCAGTGCCGTCGGAAGTGCGCCCTTCAACGCGTCGAGCAACAGCACGACGGCGGCCCAGGTCTTCCCCACGGCCCGGCTGGTGTTCGTTGCGCCGATGTTCCCGCTGCCGACCGTCCGCAGATCGATCCCGGCAACGGCGCGGACGATCATCAGCCCGAACGGGATCGAGCCGCAGAGATACGCGATGATCAGGAGGATCCACATGAGATCGGATTGTAAGAAGATGTCGTGCGCGTTTCGACGGATGAAGAACCGGCGAGCTGACGTCGCGCCGCTCACCTCGGATGGGTCATGCGGCTCGGTTGGACGTCGCCGTGTCGAGATTTGCGCCGAGACGGGTGCAACGCCGTTCAATATGCGCCGCCTTGGAGCGGATCAGCCGCCTCCAAAGCGGATGCACGTGCAATGAATCGCGATTGAGGTACGTCTTCCAGAAGCGTCCGCAATCGGCGAGCGAGATGCCTTCCTGCCGCGCAGAAAACAGCAATTGCGCTAGATCCTTGACGCGCCAGCGCAGCGCGAGCCGCTTTTGCCGGCGCGCGCGGTGCAGATCCATTAGCCACAAGCGATCGCGACCCTCTTCGATGCGATGCAGGAAATGGGCCAGATAGAAATCCTGATGGCAATAGCCCAGCGCGTGCATCCGGCGAGCCCATGCGGCAATGCGTTCGCCGATCTCGCGCGTCCCGGCGGCGAGTTGATTCTCGCGCACCACGTCGTGCAGTTCGCGACATCCTTCGAGGCCTGCGGTCACCAGCAGACTGTTAGTTCCCGCGACGCCGCACGCAACGGGCGTGGCGACCGGAATCTCGGCGCCCTGAAAATCGATCAGCGCCTGCCATTCTCCCTGCGCGCCCCACGCGAGCGGGGCGAGCCGCAGCCACGATTTCCAACGTTCGTTCCACGACGGCTGGCGATGGCATTTGATGTAGACGACTTGCGGCAAACCGGGGAATTCCGATAAATCGACGCGCGCCGTGAACCGCTGCGGCCGCAAGTCGCGGACGATCTCTCCGGACTCGGCGAGCCGCCACCAGCGGTCGAATGTCCAGAGCCTATGGTGATCGAGCGCGGCGGCGAACGCCGCATTGGCTGCCATCGGTCCGCGCGTCGTGATGTTCATGCGGCCCTCCGTCGGACCGACGCTTCGATCACGGCGAGCGTTTTTCGAGCATAGGCTTCGGCCGTGAATTTCTGCGACTGATTCGCGCAGTGTTCGGTACGATTGGTCGTGGTGGCCAGTTGCCGATCCAACGCCTGCGCCAATTCGTTCGCGTCCAATGGGTCGCGGATCACTGCGCCGATCTGCGGCGAATCAATCGCGCTCGCTCCGCCGCCGCAGCGCGACGTCACGACCGGCGTTCCACACGCGAGGGCTTCCAGCACGACCGAGGCGAACGGGTCGTAGCGCGTCGGCAACGCGAGCACATCCGCGGCGACGTACAAGCGGGCCATCTGCGATACCTGGCCCAAAAATTGGATACGGTCGGCGACGTTCAGCGCGGCAGCCAAGGCTTGGTAGCGCTGCGCGGGGCCATTCCCCGCGACCAGGACTTTCGCCGCGGTGTTCGAGAGCTGCGGGATCGCGCGGATCAGCGTTTCAAGCCCCTTGCGGCGGAAGTCGGCCCCGGCGAAGAGAATAATGGGCGTGTGCTCCTCGGGCGTGTGCTCCTCGATCAAAAGCTCGCGGCGGAATTGCGTGCGCTGCGTCCGCACGGCGAGCGAGAATTCGGAGAGATCGACCCCATTGGGAATCACGGCGAGTCGCTCAGCGGAGACTCGATAATGCGATTGCAGGAGTTCGGCATCGAACTCAGACTGCACGATAATCCGCCGCGGACCCGCCGAACCGAACAGTTGCCGTTCGAGGTGCAGGATGCTGTGATGCCGCGGATTCCAGCGCTGCAGTTGCGCCTGCCACGGTTGCGAATATTGTACGGTGAGCCAGTGGGCTTGAATCGGATCGAGGGCGTGAAACACGTCAACATCGGGCACGCGCGCCAGCCCGTGAACGACGTCGAACGAATGTTGCTCCAGCACGCGCGATGCTGCGCGGGCGAAGGCTTGAGTTTTACTCCATCCGGACCAACGGCGCGTCTCGACCGGGAGAAACTCCGCCCCTTCGCGCAACTCGGGATCGAACTTCTCCGCAATGACCGTGACGCGATGCCCTTGACGAACGGCGTGCTTCAGCAGATTCACGCACATCCGCTCGGCGCCGGACCGATGCAGCGTCATCTCGCGGCGGACGAGGGCGAGGCGGAGTCGGTGTTGGGCGTTCGGAGTTGGACGTTCGGGAAAATGTTTCATGGGCAACAACGATTTTGTCGTTCGAAGTCGTGATGCGATTTTTTCGAGGTCTCGAACGCCGAATGCCCAATACCTAACGCCGAACTCATCACGCCACCCGCTGCGGTCGGCTGCGGACTGCCAACGACCGTTTTACGGCGGCGAAGACGCGCTCGACCGCCAAGTCCCGCAGGCAACGGTGATGGCCAAGCGCACATTCACGCTGCTGACACGGACCGCACGGAACCGAGACATTCAGATGCACGGCCAGGTCGTAGTGCGTTTCGCTCCAGGCGATATGCGTCGGGCCGAACAGCGTGATCACCGGCACGCGGAACGGCTGTGCGAAATGCCGCGGGCCGGAATCGGTCGTCACCAGCAGCCGACTTTCGCGCACCGCGGCCTTCGTCAGACCGATGCTCAACGGCTCGTCGGCCAGGCTCAGCACTTCGCGGCGTCCGGCTTCGCGTTCGATGACGCGGGCCTCTTCCCGTTCCGCCGGGCCGCAAACGATGAGCACCGTCTTGCCGAGTTCATCGACGATCCGCCGCGACAATTCGGCGAAGTATTCGCGCGGCCAGTTCTTCGCCGGACCGAACGCTCCGCCCGTGTTGAGGCACACCACGCCGTTGAGCCGCAAACCGGGTGACTGCCGTTTCCAGAAGCGATCGAGCGCGGCCTGATCTTGCTCGTGGACGGCGAGCTCCGTCGTGGGCGACTCAACGAAGCAGCCCACATGGGCCGCCAAGCGCAGATACTCGTCCATCACAGGATTGGGAATCGTGCGTGACTTCGGCTGGAGCGAATCGGTCAGCAGGAGGCCGCGGCCGTCCCGACCGAAACCGACGCGGCAGCGAATGCCGGACCGCCACGCGAGCCACGCCGAACGCCACGAATTCGGGAACAGCACGCCGAGATCGCACTGTTCCTGCCGCAGCGCCTGGATCACGGCTCCGCCGCGACGTTCCGGCCGTTTGCCGCGCGCTTCATGCAGCACAATCCGATCGAACAGTTTCAGACCGTCGAGGACATCGGCAATCACCGGGGACATGACGCCGAGGACCTCGGCGTCGGGATGCTGTCGCCGGAGCGCACGCAGGGCCGACGTCGCCATCACGGCGTCGCCCACCCAGTTCGGCGGAAACAGCGCCAGCTTCATGCGGCCTTCCGCTCGATGGTCACATCCGGCAGTTGTATGGTGGTCGGTTCCGCGTCCCATTGCCGCAGACGATGGACGATGTCGGTCGTCGACAGTCCCGGCAGCGCGCCGAGAGCTTTCACGCGTCCGCCGTAAGCCAGCACGACTTCGCGGCCGACAATTTCTGATTCGGCGTAGGTTCCGCCTTTGACCAGGATGTCCGGCTGCAAGTTGCGCAATAGTTCGTGCGGCGTATCCTGCGAGAAGACGATGACGTAATCGACGACTTCCAGGGCCGCCAGCATCTGAGCCCGGTACTCTTCCGCGAACAGCGGCCGATCCGGGCCTTTCGCCAGACGGCGCACGCTGTCATCGCTGTTGACGGCGACGACGAGGCAATCCCCTTCGCGGGCCGCTTCCTGGAGATAGCTGACATGCCCGGCGTGCAGTAGATCGAAGCAGCCGTTGGTGAAGACGACTTTCTGGCCCTGCCGCCGGCGCTCGACGAGGTGCTGCCGCAAGGAATCGAGATCGCAGACTTTGTTCGCCGTGGCGCGAAGCCCCTGCCACAAGTCGTGCAGAATTTGACGCCGCGTGATCGGCACGACGCCGACTTGTTCCACTTCCAGTCCGCCGGCGACGTTCGCCAGCCGGCAGATGTCGACGGGATCGATGCCCGCGGCCATGCCGATGCCGATGGTCGCCAGCACCATATCCCCGGCGCCGGTGACGTCGCAAACTTCGCGGATGCGAGTCGCCAGGTGGGCGGTCGAGCCATCGGATTTGCCGAGCACGATGCCGTCCCGGTCGATGGTGACGAACGCCATATCGAGATCGAAGTCCGCGACGAGTTTCGTCGCGGCGCGATGCGCGTCGTCCGGCGCATGAATTTCGATGCCGGTCGCTTTGAAGGTTTCCAGGCGATTGGGGGTGACGCCGGTTGCACCGCAGTAGAGCCGATAGTCTCCTCCCGCTGCCGGATCGACGACGACGGGGATCTCCAATTCGCGAGCCGCCGCGATCAATGGTCCGAGCAATTCCGCCGTGCAGACTCCTTTGGCGTAATCCGAAACGAGCACGGCGTCGAATTCCCGCAGTCGGGGCAGCAGCGATTGCAGAATTTGTTGTGCGATTTCGGCACGAATCGGCGTGCGTTGTTCGCGATCAACGCGCAACATCTGATGGGGATGCCGATGATGGGCGCGGCCCATAAAGCGGATTTTGACCGTCGTGGTCCGCTGGGTATCGGGAATGATGCCGACGGTTTCGACGCCCAGCGCTTGGAGTTCGGCGACGACGATGTCGGCATCGGCATCCGCGCCGGTGACTCCAGCCAGCGTGACGGAGGCTTCCAGCCCGCGAAGCATGTGGGCGACGTTAGCCGCGCCGCCGAGGCGGTTTTCCTGCCCCTGTTCTCGAAGCAGGATGACGGGAGCTTCCTGGCTGATGCGCTCCGCATCACCCCAGACGTAGCGGTCGAGGATGAGGTCGCCGACCACCAGAATATTCGGGTGGCCGATTTGCTCCCAGACGTGAATCAAATGGTGTGTCATCGCGCGGGCCATCCTTGGCTGCGACCGGGTGCACCGCCTGGTCCGATGCGGCGGTATCGCACGGAATCATCAGTCGGGCATTGAGTTATGTCAATCCCGGTTTCGCGAAAAATTAATACATCCGAGGGGGGACTGGTTTTTGCTCGACCGAATTCTCAACTTACGGAAAATTTCGCATACCGCGTTGTCTAAATTGTCCGGTGGCCAAATAATGACCGTGTCGAGCCTCCTGTGATCGATCTTGGAACGGATTTGAGGTTCATGAGATGCCTGCTGTGACCCCGCGAAAGTCTCGTTCTCAGGCCCGAAGAACTCCCCATCCACAGCGTGCAGCACTGGCCGCGAAAACCGCGGAGTTGATGGAATCCACAATTTCCTTCATCGAGTGCGCCGACTATGAAATCGTCCCGCGAGAAGAACTCCTCGCGGAGCCGTCCACCTCGATGAGAGATATGAACGAGCGGACGCACGCGCCGGCAGATACGCCACCCTATCTTGCTTCGCTGTATGAGTTTCCGCTGCTGGACCGGCAGCAGGAATATCAGATCTTCCGCAAGATGCACTTCCTGCGGTACGAGGCGGCTCAACTGCAAGCCAGGCTGACGCTCTCGCGGTTGAACGCACGACGCGTCGCGCGGATTCAAGCCTTGCTCGCAGAAGCGGATGCCGTTCGTAACCGAATTGTGCAGTGCAACTTGCGGCTGGTTGTGTCGATCGCCAAGACGTTGGTCGACGGGGCGAACTCGCTGGATGACCTTATCAGCGAAGGGAATTTTCCGCTGATCCGTGCCGCGGAAATCTTTGACTTCACGCGCGGCCTGCGGTTCAGCACGTACGCGACCTGGGCGATTCGCAATGGTTTGTTCCGCGTGACGACCCGCAACCGTCGCACGCAGAGCCGGTTCCGCACCGATGAACCGGATTGGCTGCTGCAATCGGCGGCCGATGCCTCGGGTCCTGAAGAGCCGAGCGTGGATCGCGAGCGAATGCAACAACTGGTCAATCAGTTGGATGACCGCAGCCGGACGATTGTCCGCGATCGCTTCGGACTCACGGGGAAACGCCACCCGGCCAAGTTTCGGGAACTCGCGTCCAAGTTGCGCTTGAGTTCCGAACGGGTCCGCCAGCTCCTGGCGAAAGCCCTGGATCATCTCCGCAGCCAGGACTTGGGAACAACGTCCCGTTGAGTCGGTTTGATCTTCCGCAGTTGAAGAGTTCGACTCACTCTTCTTCGCCGACGGAACCTTGCACAGCGATCCATTCTGTGTGTTCTGTCTTAAGAGCCCATTCTTGGCAGACCTCTCGCGACGACGTTGAGCTGGTCTTCTGCTGCAAGTTTCGCCCTATAAGCGGTTTGCGGCGAAACATCGCCGAGCGCGACTTTAACGATTGTATCGAAAGTCGTGATTGTAGCGGCGTTTGATTCAACTTCAGACTCTGCCCTGTCCGAAAAAGCAGGATAACTGCCATAAGCGGTACGACCGTTAGAGTCATTCTATCGCTCGCACTGCGCTTGGCCCTCGGACATTGGCCGGTATTTTCGAACGGGCGCGGGAGTCACCGATGAAAGTCTACGTCCCTCGGATCCTCGCTGGACTGGTCGCTTGCCTTCTGGGCATGCAGTCGGCTCTGGCGCAAACCTATCCGGCAGCGCCCGGCGGCCCGGTGGGAACGGTCGTGCCCGAACCGGTAGCGTCCGAACCGCTAATCAGCGATGCGCCCGGCCAGGCCGCGGCCCAGAACTACTTTGGCTATACCGAAGTCGATAAGACGTTTGAACCGCTGATTCGTGTCGATACCCGCGGCGGTACGCTGTATGGGCAAGGCGGATTCACGCGGCTCAGCCTCTTCGAAACCTATTGGCTAGAGCGGGATGCCTTGCTCTTCGTCGACGCCGGCGGCTTCGCGGCCTACAACCCCAGCGGCGGCGCCAACGTGGGTATCGGCTGGCGGTGGTACAACGACGACTTCGACCGCATCACCGGCATCAACGGCTGGTGGGATTTCGACGCGGGGAACGAACGGCCGTATAACCAGTTTGGCGTGGGCTTCGAATCGTTGGGGCGGTATCTCGACTATCGCGCCAACGGCTATTTCCCGATCGAGGCCTCGACGACCAAGTTGGGGACGGCGATCACCGGCCCGGCCCGGTTCTACACGAACTACATGTTCCTGAACCGCTTCAACCGGTATGAGACCGTCTACACCGGCTTCGACCTCGAAATGGGTGGGCCGCTGCCGTTCACCGGCAAGTACGGCCTCAACGCCTACGTCGGTACCTATTTCTTCGTGGGTCGCGACGTCGGCAACGTGAACGGCGTGAGCGCTCGGTTGCAGGGCCAAATCAATGAAGACTGGACCGTGGGCGCTCAGGTCACGCACGACAGCGTGTTCGAAACGAACGCGCAGATGCAGATTACCCTGACCATTCCGGACGGAGCTCCCAGCCGTTGGTTGCGACCGCTGAGCGTCCGCGACCGTTTGACGGCGCCGGTCGTCCGCAACTACCGCGTGGTCACCAACGATCACACGGAATGGAACCCGGAAGTTGCGATTAATCCGGTCAACAACCAGCCGTTTTTCGTGGTGTTCGTCGACCCGAACAAGACGGCGGGGACCGGGACCGGCACTTTCGAGGATCCGTACAGCCAGATATCGCAGTTCGACGATCTCGCTCTCGCGCAGAAGAGCGGCATCAACTACATCATCGTTTCGCCGCGCGACGACAACACGTCGATTCAGCTCGACACCGGCGTGACGCTACTCAGCAACCAGCACCTGTTGAGCACGAGCGTGCAGAGCACGTTCACCGCGTTGCAAGGCACGTTTGACCTGCCCGGCTTCGTTGAGGACGCCGAATTGCCGGTCTTGTCGAACATTCCTCCCAGCAACGTCGTCACCTTCGCGAACGGCGCCACGAATGTGGAAGTGGGCGGATTCGAGATCGTCGGCTCGCCGTTCGGCCGAGGGATCGTCGGCACGAACAACTCCCAGGTCAACATTCATGACAACATCATCCGCGACGGGCTGACGGGCATCTCCTTGACGAACCTGTCCGGCACAGCCGCCGCCGGCCGCGCGTCGATCTTTGCCAACAACCAGATCCTCAACAACGGCCAAGTCGGGCTGCAGATCGCCGGCCGGAACGGCTTGGAAATCATCAACAACCCGGGCACGGGCACGCTCGACCTGGCGATCGTCGACAACGTCATCGCAGGCAACGCCGTCGACGGCGTGCACCTCGAAACGCGCGGCAACGCGATTCGTGGGCTGATCGATAACAACACGACGGCGTCGACCGGCGGCATCAATGGCAACGGCCGTCACGGCTTCTATCTGTTTGCCGACGGCGGCTCGTTCGACTTCTTCGACGATGTCAATGGCCGCGCCTTCAGCAACAACACGGTCAACTTCAACGGCTTTGACGGCCTGCACATCGACGCCATCAATAACTCCACGGTCGCGATGCGGATCATCGACAACGTGTTCGGCGACGTGGACGTCGCGAACAGCTCGAACGGCCGCTATGACGTCGTGTATAGCTCCGATAGCGGCACCAGCACGATGCTGATCGACGGCAACTCATTCTTCACGAATGGGCTTGGCGGCATCGTCTACAACCTCAGCGGCAACAATGTGACGACGTCGCAGATTACCAACAACACGATGGCCAGCGGCTCACAGGTCGGTCTCGGATTCCAGATCGTCGGAAATACCTTCGGTCAGCCGTTCTCGATCGTCAATACATCGCAGGGAGGTTTCGACATTCTCGGGTTCGAATTGGATCTGGCGGCTAGCGGTGTCGTGTGGGACACCGTGGAGCCGGGATCGTCCATTCCCTTCGCGCCGCTCAATGGCACGGAGGTCACGACGGGCCTAGCTACGGTCAACGGCAACGCATTCCCCAACACACGGCCGGATGGCGGCTTGCCGGATGATCAACCGCTGTTGAACCTCACGTTTAACACGTTCACGCCGGATACGTCCTTTGTTTGGGAAGCGGACGTGGATTTCGCCGGTCAACCCGCCAGCACTGTTCTCGGAAGCGACCTCGTCGGGTCTCAGATCACCATCGACTTCACCGGCGGCCGGACTTTGTCGGGAACATTGCAGCCTCTGGGGACCGATGGAGCACAGTTCGTGGCCACGGGCACCAGCGCCGTCGCGGCGGACGCCATTCAGATCAACTTGGCTGACAGCGCACGCCTGGTCAATTCCGTTATTGCAGACAACCAAATTACTGGCTATCAAGGCCACGGTATCGGCGTGCTGGCCAACGACAATTCTCGAGTCATCAATCTGAATGTGGATTCCAACACTTTGACGGCCAACGATGTCGGGATCCGACTCGAAGCCCAACAGAACGCCCAGATTGCCACCAATATTACCAACAACGTCGTCACCGAGTCTGTCGGCAGCGGGATGGAACTGATCTCGTCCAGCGACAATGCCAACGCCCTTACGATCAGCATGGCTGACAACCAGTTCAACAATAACTCGGGCAACGGCGTCGATATCCGTACCCGCGGCGCTGGACACGCCGTCATCAACAGCTTCCGGGACCAGACCATCAACAACACGCTCAACGGCTTCAACGTCGAAGCGGATGGCGACAGCACGATTGAGATCAACCTCTACAACCTCACATCCACCGACAACGACCAAAGCGGCGTGAACTTCGCCACCGACTCGAACGGCTACATCAACGCCCTCATCGACAGCATCACCGATTCCAACTTCGACGGCACGGGAACCACCATCAACAACAACTTGAACGGTATCACCGGCGTTCTCGGCGGTTTCCGCGGCCTCGATCTGCTCGTGCGGCGCAGCGACACCACGCAGGGACTGATTACCGACATCAGCGACAACATCGAAGACGGCGTCGACCTGCGGGGCATCGATTCGACCACCATCAATGCCACTTTCATCGACACCAACATCACCGGGAACGGCCAAAACGGCATCTCCATGACCACGGCCAACGCCTATCCCGCCGATCCCACCGCGCCGAATACGCTGAACATCCTCCGGTCGCATCTGGACGGCAACGGCGCGACGGGAGGCGCCAATTCCGCCGGGTTGGATATCAACACCTTGAACGACTCCATGCTGCTCGTCACAGCCCTCAGCAGCACGTTCGACGACAATGCCGGCGACGGCATCCGCATCTTCAGCGGCGATTCCAGCTCGTTCGGCAATACGTTCACCAACGAAAGGTCGACGTTCGACAACATCAGCGTAACCGGCAACGGCGGCATGGGCATCCGGTTGTTTGCCATGGGCAACAACTCCAATAAGCCGACTCAATTGGTCGACATCAATTCCGACAGCGGCGACACGATCATCTCCGACAATGCGATCGACGGCATCCATGCCACGGTTCCCTACGGAACCATCGACTTGCAGGTCCGTGGCACCACGCTCAATGCGTCCGGCCACCAGACGCTCATCCAGCGTAACGGCGACGACGGCATCGAATTCAACGTCGCCAATCTCTCACAGGACTTGGTGCCCGGCACCACCACCGACGAAGGCCAGGACGACGCGATCTACGTCCAGAAGTTCCCGCCGAGCGGCCTGCCTTCGCCGCCGAACTTCGACATCGACCTCACCAGCTTCGACGCCTTCAACGGCGTAGGCATCTTGAACATCGACACGGTCGTCATCGGCGACAACGATTCGATTCACGGCACCGACAACGGCAACGCCGGCAACGGCATCCAGCTGTTCAACTCGAACGGCGACGACTTTGCCGCGTACGCTGTCACTGTGCCTAATTCCGCTACCTTCACGCACTTGATCAATCGGGCCGGCAGCCTGGACGTGACCGTCAACAACAGCGTCATCTCCAGCAACGGGGCTGACGGCATCAATTACCTGAGCCAGGGTCTGAACGACACGTTCGACACCGGCAATCGCAACAACGTGACCGTCATCAATTCCAGCATCAGCTACAATCTCGGCAGCGGCGTGAACATCCTCTTGAACGGCAAGAACGGCGACTACAACACGTTCGGCCTGTTCGGCGGCACATTCGCCCGCACGGACATTAACCAGTTCGTCTTCACCGGCAACACGATCGATCGCAACGGCAACTACGGCTTCTACTACGAAGCCAACGCCGGCGCGATGACGCGGCGCGACTTCCTTCTCAATACCACCACGACGTCCGATTTCTGGGGACTCGACTTCTTCGACCCGACCGTCACGCCCGGCGACAATACGGTCTTCGACCCGGACGCCGTCGGCGCCCAAGGCTTTGCGGGCTTCCAGGCCGGCTACAATGCCGACGTGTTCCTCAGCAACTACATGAACCTGATCACCGACATCAATGCCGCGTTGACGTTCAACAACAACAACGTGCGGTTCAACGGAGCCACCTCGACGACCACGGGTGACGGCATGTTCCTGCGGCTCGGCACCGACACCTACTTGTCGGCCGACCTCGGCGGCGAAGCGGGTGGCGGCACGGGCAACGTCTTTGCCGGCAACACCGGTGCCGACATCCGCATGGGTTCGTTCGTGGCCTACGATCGCAACGACCCATTGCGCACGCCGCTCCAACCTGGTCCGTCGACGGCCGGCGACGACACTGCCGATCCGCCGACGCCCGATCACATGTTCCTGGACGACACGGCCCAACTCGATCTGCGGTTTAACAACAACGTCGGCCGCAAGTTCGACGCCAACGTGATCTATGTGATCGGCGGCGTGGGCAGCGCCGGACTTCGCACGGCGGCGTACGATAACATCGATCCGTTCAAGGGCGGCTTCATCCGGCCGACGCAGGTCTTCCAGGTTGACGACGGGTTCAATCTCAACGCTAATAACGCCGGCTGGTTGCAGGACCTCGATCAGGCCTTCAACGACGGCAACTTCCACTTCCGGTTGCCGCCGCCGGACCCGTTGTTCCCGAACCCGGCCTTCCCGGTCAACTACAACACCAATCCCGGCGACCCGTTCCTGCCGTGATCGTTTAAGGATGAGTTGAGGACTTGCACCGCCCGGCCTTTCGCGCCGGGCGGTTTGCATTGATGACGGCCAAAGGTCCGCGCAGCGCAATCGCTCTCGACTAATTGTTTTCCGCGAGTTCGCGGCGGACGAAGATGCGGTCGATGCGCGGACCGTCCATGTCGACCACTTCCAGTTTCCAGTCGGACCACCCCACCACGTCGCCGATTTTCGGCGGTCGTTTGAGCAGCGCCAGCATCAGTCCGGCGACGGTGCCCACGCCGCGCGGCGGCGGTTCGCTCCAGCGATTGACTTCCAGCGCCGTTTGCAGGTCGGTCAGATTCACCGTGGCGTCGACGAGCAGGCTGCCGTCCTCACGACGGACGATCTCCTGCTCCTGATCGCGGCGATGCTCGTCGTGGATGTCGCCCACGAGCATTTCCAGCACGTCTTCCACGGTGACCATCCCCTGCGTGCCGCCGTACTCATCGAGCACGATGGCCAATTGCGTCCGGTGCTCCTGAAACAATTCCAAGAGCCGGCTGATAGTGATGGTCTTCGGCACGAACAGCGGCGGACGCATCACGCGCCGCAAGTCGATCGGCCGGTCGAGATACTGCTGCAGGAACACGTCCTTGATGTAAACGAAGCCGACGATGTGATCGATGTCCCCTTCGCACACCGGCACGCGGGAAAAACCGGACATCGCCATCGCGCCCACGACTTCTTCCGAAGGCGTGTCGATGTCGAGCGCGTCAATGTCGATCCGGGGCCGCAGGATCTCCACGACCGTGCGCTCGCCGAGCCGCAGCGCTTCCATCGCCATCTTCTGTTCAGACTCTTCGAGCACGCCCGCTTCGGTGCCGGCGTCGATCAGGTGCTGAATGTCCTCCACGGAAATGTTCGGCGGCTGGACATTCCTCTGCCCGAGCAGCCGCAGGACGAAGGCCGTCGTTCCCTGCAGAAATGCGATCGCCGGGCGCATGATCCGCTGCAGAAACCACATGGGATACGCCACGAACCGGGCCAGGGGTTCGGCGTGTTGCAGCGCGATCCGCTTCGGCACGAGTTCGCCCAGGATGAGCGAGCAAAACGTGATGCCGACGACCACGATCGTTAAAGCCACCGTATGATGCCGCGGAGCGATCCAGGCGAACTGCGAAAGGTAAGCCGCCAACTGCTCTTCGACGTGCGCGCCGCCGAAGACCGCGGCGAGCGTGCTGACCAGCGTGATACCGACTTGCACCGTGGGGAGAAAGCGGTCTGCATCCTGCGACAAGTTCAAGGCCGTTTGAGCCGCGCCGTCGCCTTCTTCGGCCCATTGGGTCAACCGGCCCCGCCGCGCCGTGAGGATGGCGATCTCCGCAGCGGCGAAAAAACCGTTCAGCAGAATCAAGAATAAAATGATCAACAGTTCGCCGAAAGCGGAACCGTCCACAGCGGTCTCCCGAGTCAAGTTCTTCGTTCCGTAGGAATTATGGCCGGTTTACGCGCCAGCAACCAGCCGCACCGCGGGAGTCGATTTGCGATGTGAGTGTTCAGGTCCGACGCCGAAGTGGGGCGCTGCATCGCCGGAAGCGCCGCCGCACGGTACACTGGGCAAACTTTAGCGCCGCATCGTGGTTACGAACATTGGAAATGGGAGTGGATTTGTTATGACACACGCCTGGCACGACGTCACGCCGGGGCAGAACCTGCCGTTGGAATTCACCGCGGTGATCGAGATTCCGCGGGAATCCAGCGTGAAATACGAGTTGGACAAGACGACCGGGTTGCTGAAATTCGACCGCATGCTGCACTCGGCAGTCTACTATCCGGCGAACTACGGCTTCATTCCGCAGACGCTCGCCGAGGACGACGACCCGCTCGACGTGCTGGTGTTGTGCCAGGAGCCGGTCGATCCGCTCACGCTGGTCGATGCGCGGGCCATCGGACTGATGACGATGGTCGACAGCGGCAAGCGCGACCACAAAATCCTCGCCGTGGCGATCCACGATCCCGAGTACAACAGCTTCACCGAAGCCGACGAGTTGCCGCCGCATCGGTTGGCGATGATCCGCCGGTTCTTTCAGGACTACAAGACGCTGGAAGGCAAAGCGGTGGAGGTGGACGACCTGACGCCGGCGGAGACGACGATTCCGATCATCCGCGAGGCGCTGGAGCGCTACAGCACCATGCGCCGCCGCGGCTTCCGCTGAGGATGTCGCTTGGGGAATCCTCCGCTGATGAAGCCTTCAGCGGGGGAGCCGCACGCGATACGGCAGCGGCTTGCCGGAGAGACCGGCGAGGAGATTTTCCACGGTCATTTCCTGCATCCGCCGCCGCGTCCGGTCCGACGCGCTCCCCAGATGGGGGGCGATCACCAGGTTCGTCAGCGACAGCAGCGGATGACTGCGGGGCAACGGCTCGGGATCGGTGACGTCGAGCGCCGCGCCCCCGATCCGTTCCTGCGACAGCGCGTCGTAAAGCGCGGCGTGATCGACCACCGGGCCGCGGGCCATGTTGACCAGCACGCCGGTCGGTTTCATCCGCGCCAATTGCGCCGGGCCGATGAGATTTCGTGTTTCCGGGGTGAGCGGGCAATTCAGTGTGACGAAATCGCTCTCGGACAATAGGTCGTCCAGCGAGCGGTATTCGACGCCAAGCTCGCGCTCGGCCGCTTCGTCCCGGCGGCGGTTGTGGTACAGGATCCGCATGTCGAACGCACGGGCCCGTTGAGCGACCTCCTTGCCGATTCGGCCGAGGCCGATAATTCCCAGCGTCGTGTGATGGACTTCAAAGCCGATCATATACGACGGATCGTAATGCGTGAACTCCGGACTGCGGGCGTAGCGGTCGCCTTCCACGACTTTGCGGGCGCACGCCAGCAAGAGCGCGAACGTCATATCGGCGGTCGCGCCGTCGAGACAACCGGGCGTGTTGCCGACTGGAATGCCGCGCGCTTCGCACGCCGCGACGTCGATATGATCGACGCCCACGCCCGAATTGCTGACGACACGCACGTTCGGCAGACGATCCAGCAGGGCGTCGTTTACCGGCGGATGGGCATACGTGATCAATGCGTCGATGGCCGCGCCGTAATTCGCTTCATCCCATGAGACCAGTTCCACCACGCCGGCGAGCTGCTGATGCCAAGCAGGGGGAAGATCATCGGTCATCACGCGAGGAAGCGGCATGGCGGGTTCCCGAGAGTCAATCCAAGTAAGGGTTGGGGCGGTCAGAGATAGCATTCAACGATCCCGGCTGCAATGCGTGCGGCTCGGGGAGATGAACCGCCAATCCGGCTTCCTTCTTCGTTGCTCGCACTCTGCAAGTGCGAGACTTCGGTGCTCGGAGAATGCCGGCTAGGAAACCTTCACGGCCCGGGAAGCGATTGGCGGCGCGGCGTGCGCGCGGCGGCGCGGCGTAGAGAGGAACCCGGAAACCACGCGGTCGAGTTCAGCCGTCGTCAGTGCCGACCCGCTGGGCAGACACAGCCCTTGCTCGAAAATTTTCGCGGCGACGTCGCCGCCGACGCTGCGGCAACCCTGAAACACCGGCTGCAAGTGCATCGGTTTCCACGCGGGTCGCGACTCGATGTGCTGCGCTTCAAGATGCAGCCGCACGTCTTCGGCGGTCGCGCCGAAGACTTCGGGATCAATCAGCACGCACGTCAGCCAGCGGTTCGACTGGCCATACGCGGCTTCGGGTATCAGCTCGATGCCGGGTTCTTGTCCGAGATGTTCGCGGTAGTAGTCGAAAACTGCCCGTCGGGCTTTGACGCGGTCCGGCAGGACGGCGAGTTGAGCACGGCCGACGCCGGCGAGCAGATTGCTCATCCGATAGTTGTAACCCACTTGCGAATGTTCGTAATGCGGAGCGGGATCGCGGGCCTGCGTGGCGAGATGCCGCGCCGCGGCAGCCAGCGCGCCGTCGTTGGTGGCGAGCATGCCGCCGCCGGATGTGGTGATGATCTTGTTGCCATTGAACGAAAAGATGTTGGCCCAGCCGAAGCAGCCGGCGGGTTGGTCCTTGTACGTCGCGCCGAGTGCTTCCGCCGCGTCTTCGATGAGGGGCACTTCGTAAGCGCCGCAGATCTCGCGGAGCGCATCCCAGTCGGCGCACTGGCCGTAGAGATCGACGACGATGACGGCCCGCGGCAAGCGGCCTTTCTTGGCGCACCGCGCCAGTTCGTCGGACAGCAGATTGCAGTCCATGTTCCACGTCGCGGGGTCGCTGTCGATGAAGACCGGCGAGCCCCCTTCGTAGAGCACCGGATTTACGGTTGCCGCGAACGTCGCCGTCGAGCAAAACACCTCGTCGCCGGGCTGCAACCGCAGATGCCGGATCGCCAGGTGCATGGCAGCGGTGCCGCTGGCGACGGCGACGGCGTGCCGCGTCCCGACCAGTTTCGCGAATTCCCGTTCGAAGGCGTCGACGTGCGGCCCGATCGGCGCCACCCAATTAGTGACGATGGCGTCGTTCAGGTATTGCAGTTCGTTGCCGGCGAGGTGCGGCGGTGAAAGGAGAATGCGATTCGACGGCGATGCGGGAAAGCTGTTCTTCGTCACGTCGTCAGGGCCGTCGAAGTCCGCCGCGCCGATAGGTCGCCGCGGCCGAGCCGGAACTCCGAAGGCGACGACGCGGCCGGGCAAGTCGCGCGTGACGATGGAACCGGCGCCGACGGTGGTCTCCGCGCCGACGGCTACGCCGGGGAGCAGTTGAGCGCCGATGCCGATGAGCGCGTCGGCGCCGATGCGAACGCCGCCGCCGGTGACGACGTTCGGTCCGATGAGCGTGAAGTCGCCGACTTCGACGTCGTGCTCAATCGTGGAAGCCGCGCCGATGATAGCTCCCTGTCCGATGCGGGCGTTGGCATTGACGATGGCCCGCGCCAGGACGACGCTGCCCACGCCGAACTGCGCCGATTGCGCGATGATCGCCGAGGGATGCGCGACGTTCAGCGCGCGGACACCGTGCGCTTCCGCCTGCGCCAGGAATTCGCGGCGCACCGCCGGATTTCCCAGCCCGATCGCCACTGCCACGGATTTCGTTTTTGCCTGTTCCCAGAGCCAGTCGCGATCGCCGAGCACCGGGTATCCGATCACGGACGCGCCGGCGAGCGAGTGATCGTCATCGACGAAACCAGCGAATTGGCCGGGACATTGCGCTATCAATGCGTCGGCGACGGAGCGGCCGTGTCCGCCGGCGCCCATCACCACGACCAGCGACGGCTGGCTGCCATTCCTCGAGGAACGAGAATTCATTCTCCGCGGGCCTCCTGCAGCGCGAGGCTCAGCCCGTCGGTCGGTTCGCTCTCGAAATGACGCTTGTTCTTTGAAGAAAAGTCGCCCAGAAGCTCTCCGTATTCCCGCAACAAGGCCTCCCAGACGACTTGCGGCGTGAAATCGCGGAGCACGCGATTGCGGGCTGCGGCGCCGTGTTGTTCCGCTTGCTGTGGTGAGCGCAGGTAATCCCCCAGCGCCAACGCCAGCGCGTGGGAATCGCGCGGCGGCACCAGCGCGCCGGTCACTCCCGGCCGCACGGCATCGACACAGCCCGTCACATTTGTCGCCACCACCGGCACCCCCATCGCCGCAGCTTCCATGGGAACATACGGAAAACCTTCACGATAACTGGGCAGCGCCAGCGCTGTCATCAGCGCGTACGCCGGGCGAGGGTCGTCCAAAAAACCCAGTAGCAGGATGTCCGCATCCCGCGCAATCGAATCACGCAATTCGGGAGACAATCCATCGTAGTCTTCGAAAGGACCCACCAGCAACAACTTTACGCCGGGAAATGTCGAACGAATCTGCTGAAACGCGGCGATTAATTCCGCCACGCCTTTGTCCTGAACCAGGCGGCCGACGAATCCGATCGCCGGACAACCTGACGGGATTGTAAGCCGTACTTGCAGGGCCTGCGCCGCGGCCATGACAGTCGGAGTTCGCGAGAAATGCTCGGCGTCGATGCCGTTGGCCGTGCCGTTCGCCAGCACCTTCAGTTTTTGGGGCGCAGCGAGTTTCAACTCCAGCGCCCGCGCCTTCAAGCTCTCGCCGACGCAGAACACGCGCTGCGCCGCTCCACACGAGATGCGTTCCATCGTCAGGACGATGCGACGCGGCAATCCGCTGAGTCCGTCGGCCCGCATGCCGTGCAGCGTCATCACCCGAAAAGGAATTCGCGCCAGCCTTGCTGCGAGTCCACCGAGGAACGAGGCTTTGGGTGTACCGTAGTGGACGATCTCGGGCCGCAACGATCGGAAGACACCCGTCAATTGTTTCAAAGAGACGAGATCGTGGACGGGGGACGGCTCGCGGCGCATCGGGACAGCGATCGTCGCAACCCCTTCGGTTTGGCCGACGTAGTCCAGATCCGGCCCGGGCGCACTGACGAGGGTGACGTCGAAGTCTTGTTCGCGCAGAAACGCCAACTGGCCCCGGAGAAACGCCCGGGCCGTCTGCGGCGACGTCACCAGATGGACGAGCTTAGGTCGTTTCATGATGCCGCCGCGGCGACCTCCAGCGATTGCGGAGCGTGAGCGCGAACATATTGATAGAACGCCAATCGCTTTTCGCGGAGAATGTCCTCTGTGAATTCGCCCGCCCGTTCCAGGTTGCGGGCCGACATCCGGGCCAGCCGGTCGGGATCGGTGACGACTTCGCGGATTTTCCCGGCGAGTTCTGCCACTTCGTTCGGCCGAACGCGGTCTTCCCCGGGGAGCAATTCGGGAATGCCGCCGACATGCGAGCCGATGCACGGCAATCCGCGGGCCATCGCCTCAATGAGCGCTCGCGGCAAACCTTCCTGCCGCGACGGCAGCAGGAACACATCGGCTTCGTCCAACGCGGCACAGATTGCTTGGCGTCCAGTCAATTGGCCGCGGAAGTCGACGTGGGGAGCGATGCCGAGCGCGGCGGCCCGCTGCTGCAACTCGGGGCGGTGGCTGCCGTCGCCGACGATGACTAATTTCACATCCAACCCCGCGCGGCGGCATTGAGCGACGGCGTCGATCTGGATGTCTTGCGCTTTGTAGAGGTGCCCGAGGCCGCCGACGGTGATCAGCGTCCACGAGTCTTTCGGATTCCGCGGCCGCGGCGCATTGATGAGACAACCATCGAGCTGCACGTCGGAATAATAGAACTCTCGCGTTTCCGGTCCGGGGGGATAACGCCGCTGCAAGGCTTCCGCCGTGACGTAGGTCGCGGCGACGGCCTGCCGGCATTCCTGCTGCATTTGCCGCGTGAACCGCCAGCGCAAATACGGACGCAGCGGATGGCGAATCGCGCCGGGAGCGTAGACGTCATACGGATCGCCGACGGCTTCGACGGCATACGGATGCCGGTCCTGGCGCAACTTCGGCACGAGCAACATCGACAGCGCCGACGGCACGCGGACGATCACGGCGTCCTCGGGACGAACGGCAGCGCGGACGGAGCGGCGCACCGCGGCACGCTTCGTCACGAATTGATACGGGCCGACATAGTAGGTGATCGGCGCGAACGAGACCCCTTCGCCGCTGGAGGGCAGCCACGTCGGCTTCGCTGCGGACACCGGCAAAACGCGGGCGATGACGCGGACCTCGTCGAAGACTTCGAGATAGCGATCCCAGAAGGCCCGTGCGAACGGGCCGTCGGTCCAGACCTGGCCGTCGGGCGTCTGGCTGAAGCGATGCTCGGTGACGACGCAGACTCTCATCGGTCAAACGCTTTCGACCATGGGGGTGATTGGGTCCGCGAACGCCGCGCCCGTCACGGGCTCAGGGCGTGCTGTTCCGAATGGCCGCCGATAGAACGCATGCTGCGCCCACGTGGCGAAGAGCACGGCGAGATACGGCAGGCAGGCGTACCAGACGACGCCGCGGATCACGACGGCGAGCTCCGCGCGAACGTAAAACACGAGGAAACAGAAACCAGACGCGATGGCGGCGGCGCGATCGGCCCGCCCGCTGGCATCTGACCAGCGGACGAGGCGCGCTGCGAAGAAGCCCATCAGGAACATTACCGGCCCTGTACCGAGCCAGCCTACGTTGAAATACGCCTCGGCGACGAACGAGTACCCCATGCCGCCCCCTTGCTCGAATGTGATAGGGTCGATCATGCGGGTCAGCCAGGCGCCGGGAATCTCGCGGGCGATCGCCGGGTGCAGATCCCAGAAGAAATTCGGAAACAGGATGAAGACGCCGTACGCGTAGCCGAGTCCGTACTCGAAGTCGCGCGTCGTCGGCACGAGGACCAGCGTGTGGGCCACGGTGTTCATCGACCCGCCCATCTCGTGGACGGCGGCGACGGCCGGATTCTTGACGGTGGCGTATTCTTCGATCAAATATCCGAAAGAAGCGCGTTCGGACCCCGACGTATTGCGCGTCGCCGCGACCAACGGAAAAACCACGAGCAAGACGAACGCGCCGCCGGCCGCCAGCCAAGTCAGTTTCACGGGGCGAATCTGCCGATCCCACAGCCACGCCAGCGCGACAAACAGCACGGCGGCTTCGTGGCGGACTCCCAGGAATAAATTCGTGGCCGCATATCCCAGCAACAGTCCGACGGCCGTCAGACGCAGCGGACGCGATTCGCGGCTGCCGGCCAGCAGGAACATCACGCCGGGAACCAGGAAGCAGGCGAGCACTTTCGGCCCGGCGCCCAGGCCAGTGGCCGCCTTCTGCTGATACAACGCGAAGTATCCGCCGGACATCACCACGCCGACCGCCTCTTTCAACAAGAGTGCGGCGAAAGGGACGGCGACCACTAACAGCAGCACGCCCACGATCCGCATACTCGTGTACGTCTCGGGGCTGGTCGTGTCCGGGATTCGCCCTGTGCGATCCGCCGCGCCGCGTTCCACGGCCCACAGCGCGCCCCAATGGAACGAAGCCAGCGACAACTGCACGAGATACAGCGTCTTGAGGATGACTTCGGGGGAGAACTCGGCGTTGAGAATGCCGTGCTCGTTCAGATGCAGCGCTTCGAGAAATGTCTGGCCGGCGTTGAACGCATACGCCGCCGTGAGAAACACGATGTACCAGTCGAAAATCTGTCCCGTGAGCCGATACCACGACCAGAGCGACCAGGCATACAGCGCGATCATCGCCCAGCACTGCGCCGGGATGACGAACTCGGGTTGAATCTGGAAGTGCGGGTAGAACAGGCCGAACAGCGCGAGCACGCCCACGATTCCGAACTGGATCAGCCGGGTCGCTGCTGCGGCGGAACTTGTGGTGAATGAAGTCATCGTCAGTTGGTCGAAGCGAAGACCGCGGTTGCCAACCGCGGCTTTGTGGATAACTGGTCGCGATACAATCGTTGCAAGGCGTCGACGCCGTTGCAGATGTTGAAGGGCCCGTTGGTGAGCGTCTGCAACGCCTCGCTGCGAATTTCGCTGGCGGGCAATCGTCGCGTCGCGTCCAGCGCGGCGGCCCACTCCGCCGCGGACGACAACGGCAGCCGCGTCACCAGCGAAGGAATCACGGTGGCGTCTTCATCGACGGCATCGGAGATGACGCACGGCAATCCAGCGGCTTGTGCTTCCAGCAGCACGATCGGCAACCCCTCGAAGTGGGACGGCAATACGAAGGCATCCATCCCGCGCATCAGCCGCGGTACATCGCGGCGCAAGCCGGCGAAGATCACAAGGTCGCGCAGTCCGGTGATCCGCTGTCGAAGAACGCGCAAGCCGTGGGCGTGGTCAAGAAGTTCCACACCGAGTACGCCAAGCAGTTCGCGAAGCTGCTCGGCTACCTCGCCGCCA
>CAZDGB010000004.1:0-55741 GCA_964504645.1 uncultured Planctomycetaceae bacterium
ACCGGTTCGCCCCGCGAGGTCCGACCGAGTATGATGACATTCGCTAATTCCGAAAAGGCAGAACATGAGCATCCCCCGCGTGGCGATCGTCGGCCGGCCCAATGTCGGCAAGAGTTCGCTGCTCAACTGGTTGGCCCACAAACGCATCTCGGTCGTCGACCCCATGGCTGGCGTCACCCGCGATCGCGTCACGTACCTGATGCAGGTCGAAGACCGCTATTTCGAACTCGTCGACACCGGCGGTATCGGCATCGTTGACCGCGACGACCTCTCCGAAGACATTGACCGGCAGATTCAAATCGCGCTCGACGACGCCGACTTGATTGTGTTTGTCGTCGAGGGCCCGGCGGGGATTTCCGATCTCGATCAGCGCGTCGCGACGCGGCTGCGGCGGATTCACAAGCCGAAGCTCCTTGTCATCAACAAGTGTGACTCGCCCAAGCTGGACGACGAGATCTCGCAATTCTATGGCCTCGCCGATGCGCCGCTGGTGATCACCAGCGTGAAAGGGAACCGGAATCAGGATCAGTTGCTGAAGGCGATCATCGAACTGTTGCCGCCGCCGGACGCCGACGAAGCCGAGGCCGGGGCGTCGCAAGCCGCGGAGCCGGAACTCAAGCTGGCGATCGTCGGCCGCCGGAACGTCGGCAAGAGCACGTTCATCAATCAGCTCGCCGAGACCGAGCGGATGATCGTCAGCGAGATTCCCGGCACCACGCGAGACAGCGTCGACGTGCGATTCGAGCTCGATGGCAAGTCGTTCGTGGCGATCGACACGCCCGGCGTCCGCAAACGGAAAAGCCTGGCGAACAACGTCGAATGGTACGGCCTGGCCCGCGCGAAGCGCAGCATCCGCCGGGCTGACGTGGTGCTGATGTTCTTCGACGCCACGCAGCCGGTGTCGCGCGTCGACAAGCAGCTCGTTTCCGAGATTCTCGACGAGACGAAGCCGTGCATCTTCGTCGTCAACAAGTGGGACCTCGTCCAGGACAAGACGACCGAGGCGTGGTCGGAGTATCTGTTCAAGCTGTTCGCCGGGATGCGGCACGTGCCGGTGGCGTTTCTCACGGCGAAGACGGGCCGCAACGTGCAGAAAGTGATCAACCTGGCCCAGTCGATCTTCAAGCAGGCCCGCTACCGCGCGCCGACGGGCGAATTGAATCGCTTAGTGAAGCTGGCGATGCAGAATTGGCCGCCGCCCATGCGCCAGAACCGCACGCCGCGGATCAAGTACGCCGTGCAGGTCGCGACCGAGCCGCCGACGATCGTGCTGAAATGCAACGACGCCGTGCTGTTCGACGAATCGTGGAAGCGGTACCTGCTCGGTTTTCTGCGGGAGCAGTTGCCGTTCAAGGAAGTGCCGGTGAAGGTCTATTACCGTTCCAAGAGCGACCAGCCGACCGGCAAGGACGCGCGGGAAGAAGCCCAGGTGTCCTCCGAGCTGGACGAGGACGAATTCGGCATCGACGAAGAGTTCGATGCGGAATAGCCAGGAATCCCGGTTCCGGCTTTGCGTAACCGGGATTCGCTTTCGTTCAGCGTCGCATCCGAAAAGCGAAACCCGGTTAGAAGACGAACCGGGTTTCAAGCCGTTCACGGCGCTTCGGTGGATTCGGCTTTGCGAAGGACCAGCAGCACGCGGATCATCGGCTCAGCGGCCGGCGCGGTCCCCTCGGCCAGCGAACGCTCGCCGTCCTTGTCGGCGGCGCGATCTTCGGCCGGCTGCGGCGCGGGGGCCGATTTCATCTTTTCCTGCCGCTTCAAGTTCTGCTTCAAAGCGGCCGCCGCCGGGGCACTCGCGGATTGCTGGGCGATGAAGCCGTTGCTAATCACTCCCGTGTCGCTGTTGAGGTCCATGACCACCGCTTTCTGACCGCGGCCCGCCATTTGAGGTGCGGCGGCTGACGCCGGAGCATCGAAGTCCCCGGTCTTTCCGGCCGGATCTTTCGCCACTCGGTTGAAGCGGTCTTTTCGGAAATTTTCCGTTCGCGAGCGGCTTTGGTGTTCTTTGGCAGAGATGGGGGACCGGCGAGTCTTCTCCAATTCCTCGACGCCGACGTTGCCGTAGTTCCGTGCCGCGTAATTCTGCGTCACTCCCAGCGCTTCCTCGACGACTGGTTCGGGGACTAGGGGCGCATCGCGCTTGGATTCGGTGTCTGCCGGCTCGGAAGGTTTCGACTCGTCTGCGAGCAAGGCCAGCGAGGCTTCCACCGGCGGCTGCAACCGGGCCTGCGAGAACAATTTCTGCTGGACCATCGTGTCGAGGACCTGCGCAATCTTGTCGCGCGGCGCATCGACATAGACCGTCTTCAAGTGGTTTGCGTCTTGAGAGGTCGACATCTTCTTCCCGGCGAATCCCGGTTTGCCGGCCTCCATTGTTTCGCGACCGTCGGAAATGACTTCCAGCCCGTTGTTGAGCAACAAGACTTCCAGTTGTCCTCCAATGTCGTCCACGTCCATCACGGTAAACTCCAGGACCGGGACATTGTTCGTCGCCGGCTCGAAGTAGGTCACGACCCCGCCCAACCAATCCGAATCGCGGCTGAGATTGGATTCCGGCAAACGCTCGTCCAGGGCCATCGTCGCGTTGAAGGCATCGGTGGCGGCGAGCGGCATCTCGGGCGGAGGAACCGGCTGCGTGCCGGCGATTTTCGCCGCCAGGGGAGCCTGATCGAAGTGAGATTGCTCCGATTCCAGTGCGGCGCCGTCGGGACTGGATGAGACGCTCCGCATCGTGAGGGAAACATCCGCGGGGGCTGCTTCCGTCGGGGCGCCAGCCGGCAGTCGGAATTCTCTCATCACCAGCGGAGCACGGCGCGCGTTCTCCTCGCGCAGCGAATTCACCGCCACGAGGCACGCCGCCGCGGTCACGGCCATCCCGGAGAGGGCCGCCAGGATTTCTCGCCGCAACGAACGCTTCGGCGGAGTCGGTTCCGGGCCGATGAGCGCCTGACGTTCGGCCTGCTGCCGGATCGCCGTCGCGAGTTCCGCCGGGGCCGATTCGCGCGGCAGGCCGCGGATCAGGTCGGACAGCCGGGCGAAGTCGTCCAGGTCCGCACGGAATTCCGGCGACTCTTCCAGCAGACGTTCCACCTCCGCCCGCTCCTGCGGCGAAACTTCACCGTCCAGATAGGCGGAAATGAGCTCGGTGTGATGGGTACGGTCCATGGCAAACATCCAATGGTCTAACAACGAAATCTGAATGACAAAAGCAGCCCGAAATCGAATTCGCGGAACAAGAGCCTGGGAAAACTGTCACATCACGAGATCAATAAAAATAGCCGCTCCTTCGACATGGGCATTCGATTCAATGTCATCCGTCATTTCATTTTTTCGTCATTGTTCGGGTCGCAACAGCACGCTGAGTTTGCCGCGGAGTTCCAGCCGGGCGCGGTGCAGGCGGCTGCGGACCGTGCCGACCGGGCATGCGCAGATCTCGGCGATCTGGTCGTAGGGCATGCCGTCCATTTCCTTCAGCACCAACACGGTGCGAAATTCTTCCGGGAGTTCGCCGAGCGCCTGGCGGACGAGCCGCTGGCGGTCGGAGACGTCGAGGGCGTGCGACGGTTCCGCGGACGGACGGTGATCGCTCGGCTCCTGGCCGGTCGCTTCCTTGGCTGCTTCCACCGAGGCGGACATGCGTCGGGTCTTCCTTCGGGAACTGACGGCCGCGTTCAAGGCGATGCGGAACAGCCAGGAATAAAAGGCCGACTGGCCGCGAAACGTTTTCAATTTTTCCAATGCGTGAACAAACGCATCCTGGGCCACATCCTGGGCGTCGGCGGTCGACCCCAGCACGTGAACCAACGCGTGATACAATCGGTGCTGATACCGCTCGACCAATAGACCGAACGAGTCCGTCTGACCGGACAGACAGCGGCTGATCAGCTCTTGGTCGCTGTTGCCATTCACGATGATTGCCAATTCGACGAGCGCGAGCGGCGCCAAGTTCCCCGAATTGCCGAAATTCGCGGGAAACCGAAGGCGAAATGCTGCCGCGACTTACGGCTTGGCTATCGTGATGCGTGGGCGCAAAATCGTCAAGATCGGGTGAGAATTCGCTGCAAACTCGCCAGCGTTTGTAGAGCGGCTTCGTGATACGCTTGCGAGTTCGCAGCTTCACTGCGCCGGCTCGGTTTCGGCCACTTCCCGGGCGTTCGTCGCGATTCCCTCCGCGGTGAAGTCGCTGTCGCGGAGTTCCACGCCGAGAGCAATGTCCTCGAACGCGTAGTATTCGACCAGGCCCTCGGGGTTTGAAGCGTCATCCGTCTGCCAGTCGAAGTTCTGCACGGCGAGCGGCACCGACCATTCGGTATCCAGCCAGATCACCGACTTCCGGTAGTCGGGATTCACTGTCGGGTCGGCATACTCGACGACAAAGACGCGGCAACGCCGGTCGCCGACCTGTTCCTCTGGCAGCCACGCCGAGCGCACGCCGTCGGTCCTGTCGAGGTACGGCTCAAAGCGTTCGAGTAACTGCTCGGCGAGGCGTAGAATTCCGGTGTCTGTGACGGGATAGCGCGCTTCCCCCAGGGCCAGGCGGGAATGCGGATCGAGATGCACCCAGCCCAGCCGCTGCCGCCAGCCCCCCATCCGGACGGTGAGCCTGTTCTGATTCCGGCCTTCCGTGTAGTAGACGATGCGGCCATCGTTGTCCCAATCCATCGCCACGCTGTAGGGAGCATGCCGGAGCTTGAGATGAATCGTGTCTTCGAGATGCAGCTCGCCGTGAATCCGTTCTTGCTTGCGGAAGACGGCGGTGTATTGCGGAATGCCATTCAGCCATGCGAGTCCGCGCACGAGTTGGTCGGCACAACTGCGGATCGTGACCGGCAAGGTCGTCGCATCGGGCGAACTGTTGTCGATGCCATCCGAGGTTTCGACCGGCGCCGCGGCCGCTGCCAGAGAATGGTCTCCCAGCGCGACCGGCTTGGCCGGAGAGCGTTCGCCGGCGGCATAGAATATGGCGGCTGTCAAACCAATCGCGGCGGCGAGAATCGCGAAGAGTCTCATGGGAGCCCAAGGATCGGCGGTCGGCGCGCACCCCGAGCGCAGACGGTGTTCGAAGAAATTTTTGAATGAGATCCCGTGACCCGAAATCTCAGTGAAATGAGGTGTCGTGGAAATTGTAGGTTGACCGGGGGGAGTGGGTGTGAAAAATCCGCTAGTCGCGCCGATTTTTCCGCCGGCAAAGACATTACAGCCGCTGCGCCGCTCACGCTTGGAATTCGTGTTCATGGGACTTCACTTCTCTGCGCGTCCTGGTGTTCTCGGCCCGGCTCGACTACGTTGAGCAGAAGACATGCCTTTTGCAGATTCTTTTGGGGCTCACCTATGAAACTGACCTTCTGCGGCGCCGCGGGGGAAGTCACCGGCAGCCAGCATCTGATCGAAACCGACCGCTTGCGGGTGCTGCTCGATTGCGGCCTGTTCCAGGGACGGCGTGCCGAGGCGCGGGCCAAGAACGAGTTGTTCCGCTGCCGGCCGAAAGAGCTCGACGGCGTGATCTTGTCGCATGCGCACATCGATCATTGCGGCAACTTGCCGCGGCTGTATCGCGCCGGATATCGCGGGCCGATCTTCTGCACGCCGGCGACCGCCGACATTGCGACGATCATGCTCGCCGACAGCGCCCGCATCCAGATGGAAGACGTCCGCTATTTGAAGAAGCACTTGCAGCCCGGCCATCCGCCGATCGAGCCGCTCTATGACGAGGACGACGCGCGGGCGACGGCGAAGTTGTTCGAGACGATCCCCTACGGCCAATGGCACGAGCTCGCCGAATACTTCCGCGTCCGGTTCGCGGAAGCCGGGCACATCCTCGGCTCGGCGATCGTCGAGATGGAAATCCGCGAGCGCGGGACCTGGCGGCGCGTGGTTTTCACCGGCGACCTCGGCCGGCGCGACATTCCACTCTTACGAGATCCGCAACTCGTCGACGGCTGCGACGTGCTGATCACCGAATCGACCTACGGCAGCCGCATCCATCCACCGCCGTCCGACTTGCAGGCCGCGCTGCTGAAAGTGTTGCGGCGGACGATTGATCGCCAGGGGAAAGTGATCATCCCCGCGTTCAGCCTGGGACGCACACAGACTATCACCTACTTTTTGAACCGCCTGCACAACGAGGGGCTGTTGCCACAGGTGCAGATTTTCGTCGACAGCCCTCTGTCGCGGGAACTGACGGCCGTGCATCGCCGGCATACGGCGGACATGGACGTCGACCTGTTACACGTCCTGAAATCCGATCCCGATCCGTTTTCGTTTGCCGGGCTGACCGATATCACGACGCAGCAGGAGAGCATGGCGCTCAACCGTCGGCCGGGGCCGTTTGTGATCATCGCGGCGAGCGGCATGTGCGAGAACGGCCGCGTCGTCCATCATCTGAAGCACAGCGTCGACGACGACCGGAATGCGGTCGTCATCATCGGCTTTCAGGCCCAGTACACGCTGGGCCGGCAACTGGTCGAGCGGCGGCCGAACGTCCGCATTTTCGACCGCTTCGTCCCGTTGCGGGCCGACGTGGAAGTTCTCCAAGGCCTCTCGGCCCACGCCGATGCCGAAGACTTCCGCTGGTGGTTCGCGAATCTCGCCAAGAGCGGCCGCGGCGTCGGACGAGCGTTCATCGTCCACGGGGAAGCCGAAGGCGCGCGAGCCGTATCCGCGATGCTCGACGAAGTCAGCGACGAACCGCCGACGATTCCGCAGTTGTACGAGTCGTTCGAGGTGTGAAGCATGGCAAACTCGCCAGCGTTGATCGTCGCTGGCGGGTTCGCAGAACTACTTCTTCAAGAGCGACTCGACCAGCGCCGTCACGTCCTTGTACGTGAAGCCATCTTCCTCCGTTGTTGCCTCGGAGTTGTCGAAGACTTTCACCAGCTTGCCGGTGCGGTCGTAGACGAGGACCGCGGGGATCGCCGGGACGCCGATCTTCTCCAGCACCTGCTCCGTCGGTTCGCTCGATAGAATGTTGTCGAAGGTCGCGTTCTGCTTGGTCAGGAACTTGAGGACCTTTTCCTTGTAGAACTCGGCCGGGCGGTCTTTGCGGCCGCTGTAGTCGAGGCTCATGGAGATGCACGCGACCTTTTCGTCGAACTCTTTCTGCAGCGCCACGAGATTCGGAAACTCCTTGATGCACGGAATACACGACGTCGACCAGGCGTCAACGACGACCACTTTGCCCTTCTTGGAAGCGATGAGCTTTTGCGTGGCAGCCCAGTCCTGAAGCTTGAGCGAGATCGCCGCTTCATCGGCGGCCGACAATCGCACCGTCCCCTGCCCCAGCCACCCTGCGCCGGCGCACGCCATCCCCGCGATCAGCAGGGCGATCGAATATCGTTTCACTCTTCGGCTCCTTCCCGGAATGTTGTCGGCAGAAATTTCGTTCCAATTGTTGTAATAGCTGCTCTCCGGCAGGGCAAGCGCCGAACCACAATCAACAGTTTCTCAACAAGTTGTCGATGAACAATCCTCGATTTCGGGTTCTTAAACATTCCCAGAGCATCCACTCTGCCCAGGCTGGTGGAAATGGTCAGCGAAACGTGTTTACGAATGCGCCGGCGCGCACGGAGCGACATCGAAGCGACAGTCAGCGCGCATCGGCGAGCGCGCCGCAGCCACGATTTGGATCGTAAACACCACTTGAGAGCCCCTCGCGCGAAGTTCGTAAACGTCCGCTTTCGTTACAACTTTTCCGGAAACGTAACGAAAGCGAGCGCGACTTAACAAACAACTTGTTGCGCAACCTCTTTAGTAAGGTGGAGGACGGAACTCAGGTGGTATCGCCGTGCGATGTTTCCCGGTATCCTGCCTCCAAAGGAGATGCCCATGCTGCTCACCCGTTGGAAGGAATTTTTCATTGTGACGCTGCTGGCGGGGACCGCACTCGGCGCGGACGTGCTCGAACCGGGCGACAACCTCGTCGTCGAAGGAATTCCGGCGATTCCCACGACCCTCGTCGACGACGTGCTGCGCTTCACGGAGGCCCGCAGCGCCGGCTTCCTCGATTGGCATCCCACCGCGCGGGAAATGCTCATCACCACGCGATTTGGGAATACGTCCCAAGTGCATCTCGTCAAGCAACCGCTCGGTGCACGGACACAGTTGACGTTCTTCCGCGAACCGGTCGGCAACGCAACGTTCGATCCCCAGGACGCCAAATACTTCCTGCTGACGCGCGATGTCGGCGGCAACGAATTCGCCCAGATGTTCCGCTTCGACCGCGATTCCAGCCGGGCCACGCTCCTCACCGACGGCGGCCGCTCGCAGAACGGCGGCTGGCAATGGAACCACACGAAGGACCGGATCGCCTACGCCTCCACGGCCCGCAACGGCGCCGATCGGGACATCTGGACGCTCGATCCGCTCCAGCCCGAATCCCGCCGCATCCTGATCGAACTCTCCGGCGGCGGCTGGTCGGCGCAGGACTGGTCGCACGACGACCGGCAACTTCTCGTCAAACAATACCTGTCGATCAACAGTTCTCGCTTGCATCTGCTCGATATCGCCACAAAAAAGCTGCGACTGCTGACGCCTGAGGATCGCGAGATTTCCTTCGGCAAGGCGAAGTTCTCGCGGGATTCGTCGAAGCTTTACGTGACGAGCGATCTCGATTTCGAATTCCTGCGGCTGGCGACGATCGATGTGAAGTCTGGCGAACAGACGCCGCTTGGCGTCGACATTCCGTGGGACATCGAGGACTTCGAACTGTCGCCGGACGGCCAGCAGATCGCGTTCGTCGCGAACGTCGCCGGGGCGTCGCAGTTGCAGTTGTACGACGTGTCGTCCGGAAAGTCTGAGCCGATCGACGCCTGGCCGCCGTGCCAGATCGGGCTGGGGACGTGGCGCGCGAATGGCGAAGAGTTTTCGGTCTCGGTCAACGCGCCGGAGCATCCGACCGACGTTTATTCCGTGGACGCCAGGACGCACGCCGTCACGCGATGGACCGAAAGTGAGTTAGGAGGCATCTCCGCCGAGGACCTCGCGCCGGCGAAGCTCATCGAATGGACGTCGTTCGACGGCCGCGCGATCTCGGGATTTTTGTATCGCTCGCCGAAAGCCGCGGGCAAACGGCCGGTGATCATCAACATCCACGGCGGTCCCGAAGGCCAGTCGCGGCCGATGTTTCTCGGGCGGAACAATTATTTCCTCAGCGAACTCGGCGTGGTGATGATCTTCCCGAACGTCCGCGGTTCGGAAGGCTACGGCCGCACGTTTCTCAAACTCGACAACGGCCTGTTGCGGGAGGATTCCGTCCAGGACATCGGCGCGCTGCTCGATTGGATTCGAACGCAGCCCGACCTCGACGCGGACCGCGTCCTGATCACCGGCGGCAGCTACGGCGGCTACATGACGCTCGCCTGCGCGACGCACTACAACGACCGGATCGCGGCGTCGCTCGATGTCGTCGGCATCTCGCATTTCGGGACGTTCCTCAAGAACACCGAAAGTTACCGCCGCGACTTGCGCCGCGTGGAATACGGCGACGAGCGCGACCCGGAAATCGCCGCGTTCTTCGAGCGGATCGCGCCGCTGAACAACGCGGGGAAAATCTCGAAGCCGCTGTTCATCGTGCAGGGCGGCAACGATCCCCGCGTGCCGCTCAGCGAGTCCGAGCAGATGGTTTCCCGCGTGAAGCAGAACGGCAGCCCGGTGTGGTACCTCATGGCAAAAGACGAAGGCCACGGCTTCCGCAAGAAGACCAACGCCGATTTCCAGTTCTATGCGACGGTGCTGTTCGTCAAGCGGTTTCTGCTGGGGGAATGAGCGCCTTCGTCATTTGACGGCGGAATCCCACTCGCACAGATAGCCCGGCTTGTGCTGCGACGAATCGTTCGGCTGGTCGGACCACTTCCATCCGATTCGTCCTTGGGGTGTCTGTTTGTTCGACATCAGCGCCCAGTGCTCGCCGGGCGGTTTGTTGTTCGGCTGCTTGTCGCCCCAGTTGGTGAACGGCAGCGGATTGCCCTTCACGGTGCGCCAGTCGCCTTCCTTTGCTTCATCGGTCGCGCCGATCCAGGCGTCTTCCCATTTCGCGTCGGCCACCAGCTTCGCCGCGTAGGCGTTTTCCTCGGCGTTGTCGACGACGATCAGATGCCCGCCCACGGCTTCGCACCTCGCCTTGGCTTCCTTCCAAGTCAATTTCTCTGCAAAGAACTTGTAAGCGTGGTCGTTGAAGGATTGGGCGTCGGCCGGGATCGTTGCATTCGATCCCGAAGTGAGCGGCTTGATGCGAATGTTGCGGAAGCGAACCGTTCCCGTCCACTTCTGCAAGCCGATTGGTCCTGACGCAGCTCCCATCCCCGGCCGGCGTTGGAAGGCAGGATTGTCCCGGTAATCGTCCAAATTGGCATCCAGCGTCACGACGTCGTTGACGGTGACTTTGATGCGGCGGCCAGCCTGTTCAACCCGCATGCGATTCCATTGATTGGTTTCGATCTTTGGCGCCACGCGCTCAATGTGAATGCCGTGCAGTGCGCCGGTGGTGCGGTGCGCCGTCGTATTCGCGTATTGCGGGTCGGAGTTATTGACGAGAGAGATCTCGGCCTGTTCGTAGCCAGTGCCCTGACACCGGAACCCGATGCCGCTGTTGGCGTACACGCCGGCGGCGAATTCCAGTTCCAGCACGTAGTCCTTGAATTCGCGTTCGGTCAGCAGCCAGCCGGAGCGGTCCTTGGATTCCGGCTGCGTGCCGCCGTCGACGAGGATTTCGCCATTGTTCACCGACCAGCCGCCGGGGGTGCCGACGGCATTCCAGCCGGTGAGGTCCTGGCCGTTGAACAAGTTGATCCAACTGACATCATCTGTGGCAGCGTCCAGCGGCCGGATGCGGACGTTGCGAAACTCGACATCGGCCTTTTGATTTTGCTGGAGTGCAATGCTGCCTGTCTTTCGAGCCAGTCCCGGGACGGCGGCGAATTTCTCGCGGACTGAATCGAGGTCCGCGTCCACGGTTTGAACATCGTTGACCCAGACTTCGATCTGCCGCTCATTCAATCGAACTCGCAAGGTGTTCCAGTCGTTGCGGCGGATCTGGGGATCGACCTTTCGGGGGAAGACGTTGTAGACCGATCCAGTCGCGGTAGCCGGGACGGTCTTGAATTCTTCGTCATCGGCCATCTGCACTTCCAGGCAGCCTTTGCCCGAGATCTCGCTGTTGGGATCCGTCCTCAGGAAGAGCCCGCTTCCAAACCCCTGATTCGCACGGAATTCCAATTGCAACTCGAAATTGTCATAGTCGGCTTCTGTCATCAAGACTCCCACCGCCCGATTCCCCGGCGGGGGTTCTCCGACCAGTCGGCCGTCGGACCACGACCAAGTCGGCGTTCCGACCGCCTTCCAGCCGGTCAGGTCTTTGCCATTGAAGAGGTCGAGCCAACCGTTCGCCGCGGCGGGAGGCGCGGCAGCGAGCGGCCGAAGGCGGATGTTCCGGAATCGCACTCGCGAGCCGCGATCCTGCAGCATGATCGGGCCCAGTTGGCCGATGTTGTCGTTCTGCTGGCCTTGCGTGCTGATCTTGCGAAATTCCGCGTCGTCGATGATTTTCTGTCCATTGTGGATGACCGTCAGCCGTCCCGGCGTCGTGACTTGTTTCTGTCCGTTCACACGCGGGCTGCGGTAAGTGATGTCGTAAGTCTGCCACGTCTCCGCCGGGGTACAGGCGTTGAGACGCGGAGCAATTTCGCCATAGAGGGCGCCGCAAGCGTTTTTGGGATCGGGGAGCGGATTTTCGAAATTGTCGCAAATCTGGATTTCATGGCGCCCGTGGAGATAGATGCCGCTGTTGGACCGCTGGCCGGGCTTCGGCCGTTCATCCGGCAGCCAGAATTCGACGTGCAGTTCGTAGTCGAGGGGGAAACTCTCCCGCGTAATGATGGAGTTCGAACCCGGCACGACTTCCATGTAGCCGCTCTCGACTTTCCACGCGGGAGGTTGGCCATCGACCCGGACCCAATTCGAGAGGTCTGTGCCGTTGAAGAGATCGAGCCAGCCCGTCTCTGCGGCAGCAGAGGCTCCGTTGCCGTCCCACTCGCAGACGAAATAGACATCTTGCTGTGTGGAGGCATCGGGCTGATCGGACCATCCGCCGGCTTTCTCGCCGATCTTCGCCAGGTCGGCCAACAGCAGCGTGGCGTAGTGTTCGCCCTTACCGCCGCCGTTGTTCGGCTGATTGCCGCTTTTGTACCAGTTTTTGTACGCCAAGGGCTTTCCGTCGATAAGCTTCCAGTCCCCTTCATTCTCGACGTCGGTCGCGCCGAGCCAGATTGTCGGTCCGCCAATCTTGTCGGAATTGGAAAACTTGCCGGCGCACAACTTCACGAGAAAATCGTTTTCCGCCTGATCATTGACGACCGGCAAATGGCCGCCGAGTTGTTCGCACTTCCGTTTCGCATCCGTCCACGACAATTTCTCCGGGAAGAACTTGTAAGCGTGGCCGTTGAACGTCACGGCGTCCGCCGGAGCTCCTGCCGTCGTCGCTGGAGTCAGTTCTTTGACTTCGATCTTACGATAGGCAACGTTAGTTCCCGGTCCGCGCGCCAAGCCGATGTAGCCCGAGGGCCGCAGTCGCTCGGCATCGTCGTACTCGTCGAGGACCTTCCCGTCGACCAGCACTTTCACATGGAAGCCGCGAATGATTAGTTCCAGCGTGACCCACGTGTCGAGCGGCGGCTTAAAGGCTGTGATGCGCCCTTTTTCGGGAGGGGGGGATTTGTCGTACATGGCGATGGTGTAGCTGAGCGCCGCATGGAGATCGAGATTCAAAGCGGTGCGGACTTTGAATCCCGCCCGCCCGCCGCCGAATTTCGCCTCGGCGCGGAGATGGACATCTCGATAATCTCCGCGATCGGTAATCAGCATGCTCATCGGAGGTCCGGGCTCCGCGATCAACAAACCATTCTCGACTTTCCAGGGATTCGGCGGACTGTTCGGCGGCATCGTCCAGCCGGAAAGGTCTTTACCGTTGAAGAGCTGGACCCAGCCGTCGTCGGTGGCACGCTCGAATTCGTAGTAGTGGACGTCGCTTTTGCCGATGTCGTCCCACGTCGCGCGGGGCGGTTGCCCCTGCTTCGCAAATCGATAAACGACGCGCAAGCGCGGACCGGCAAACTCATAAATGCCGCTTTGGCGAAACTTTTCCTCTCCGAAGAGAAACTCATCGCAGTCGAACGTCTTGGGAGACGCGGTCTCGTTAATGCGGAACCGGCTGGTCCCGACGCCGCTTTTGTTGTTCTTCGAGACCTTGTCGAGCGTACGGAGTTCTCCCTGGATGACCTGCACAGGTCCACTGCCGGAGTTGTCGTTCACGTAGACGACTTTGCCCCAGGAGTTCTCCGAGACGCATCGCCAGCGGCCTTGCCAGCGGGCCAGATCGCCGCCAGCAGGGCTTGGTGCGGAATCTGCCCTTCTCGCCCACCGCGCGCCCAGAATCTTTCCATGAAATTTGTTCTCCGAGGAGTCCGTCAGCATGTCCCCTGGCCCGTCGTGAAACCGGTATAAGGCGACTGTCTGCGGATCGGTTTCCCAGTTGGTTTGAGGCATGAAGTCGTTCGTATAGCGGACATTGCTCGAAATGCGCACGGCCTGAATGGTTCCCTTGTAGCCGCGCAGCACTTGTCCGTTGTCTTCGGCCGATTGGGCCCCCAGGTACCAACGTTGCGAAGTCGCGCGAGCGTCGGATCCATTGTTGTCATGCGACGATGATTGACCGACTTTGCGGCCATCGACAAATAACGACGGCATTCCGTTGGTCCAGACCCCCGCAACGTGAACCAAACGATTTTCCAGCTTTGGTTCCGGCTTCGAAAAGCTTTGATCCGTCCAGCGATCACCGGCGATGCCGCCGAAGGACACTTTCAACCGCCGATCCGGTGTGTTGGCATTCAAGAAAATCGTCCGCGGGCTGGCAAAGTCAGCACGGACGGGGAATTGGTAGTCGTCCATCCGATGTTGCGGCGTGAACCAAGCCTCCACGGTGCAAGTCTCTGGCACCGTGGGAATCGGCAGAATCACCGCGTCGTCTCCGCTGAATTCCAGAGCCCATTCATTCCTCTCGTCTTTGCTCTCCTTGGAAGCAATCGCATTTATCGGCGCCTTCCCGGGCACTGCGAATGTCTGCGTTTTGCCGTTGATCACGAGTTCCAGTTTCTCGTCGGTCAGCAGTTTCGCCGAGATTTCCTTCTTGTCGTTCTTCGAGACGGAAATCTCCTTGTTGCCGGTATCGATCTCCAGTCCATCCACCAGCACTTTGAGGGTCCGCGAATCGGATGGCTTGAGTCGGTACGTTTTGCCGGAACTCTCCACCGTGATTTCGTCGTTGGCGAACTGAACGACGACGCCCGGGCTGTGCACGTCAATCATGACAGTGCCGTCGCGTGTGATGAACAGGATCACGGCGAAGTAGACGCCTGCGAAGAGGACTGCGAGCCCGCCAGCGATACCCGAAAGAATTTTCCAATCCCAGATCGAGCCGACGACGTCGTAGCTTTTCTGGCCTTTGCGAATTCTGATCGCTCGCTCCGGGCCGTATTGCTTCAGCTCGTCGGCGAGCTTCTGCATCGCCTTGTGGCCGGGCTTGAGTTGCAGGAACCGCTTGACCAGTGACGGCAATTCCTTCGGGCGCTCCTTCCGCAGCGCCTCATCGATCTCCACCTGCAAGAGGTCGCATTCCTCCTGCTTGTCTTCGGCCTCTTGCAGCGCCTCTTGAATTTCCTCCGGCCGAAGCCCGGACGGGATTTGCGAGAGAATATTCTTCGCCTCAGCGTAGTCGCATTTGCGGATCAGTTTGTGTCCGAGCGCCGTGAGCGTCGGCAACTGCTCCCTCCATTTCTTGATTTCTCCCTGAACTTTCGACGTCTGCTCTTTGGCCCACGTCGCGAGCTGGGCATCGGGATTGGTCGCCAGCGGCTTCAAAGCTTCCAACGCCGCCGGAAGTTGTCCCTGCTGAATGAACTGTTGGATGTGGCGTTGCTTGTCCGTGGTGCCAGCGGACGTCGTAACCGTCTGCACGGGAGACTTCGTTTCCACCGGAGCCGGCTTGTCGGGCTCTCTGGCAAAATCCGCCAGTGCTGCGGCGAACTCTTTCATGGAGGCAAAGCGCTTCGCCGGTTCTTTCGCGATGGCTTTCAGGCATAGCGCTTCCAGCCGCGAGTCGAGATCCGGTCGATGCTTGGACGGCGGATCGGCGGCGACGTGCAGGATCCGGCCGATGACTTCTGTGATCGTCCCCTCGAACGGCCGGCGTCCGCACAGGAGTTCGTAGAACATCACGCCCAGGCTGTAGACATCCGCGGCGGGACCGACGGCCTTGCCGTCGCCGCGGGCCTGCTCGGGCGACATGTACGCCGGCGTGCCCATGATCTGGCCGCTCTGGCTGATCTGGGCGTCGCTGGAGTTCGTCCGGCGGGCTAGACCAAAATCCATGATCACCGGCTCGCCTTTGCGGTTGATCATGACGTTGGCCGGCTTGAGATCGCGATGGATGATCCCTTTCTCGTGCGCTTCCTGCAAAGCCAGCGCAATTTTGCGGATCGTCGCCACAATCTGCTTGTCGGACGGCCGGGACTGCGTCTGCATCACCTTCGACAGCGGCTTGCCTTCGATGTACGCCATCACGATGTAATCGCGGCTGTCGACGGTGCCGACTTCGTGCACCGGGCAAATGAGGGCGTGATGCAGCCCCGCCGCGGCACGCGCCTCGCGCAGAAACCGCTCACGGTCGTCGTCGTTGAGCATCGAACCCGCTCGGGGCACTTTGATGGCCACATCGCGGTCGAGTTGCGGGTCGTGAGCTTTGTAGACCGTGCCGAACGCTCCTTCGCCGAGGACCGACAACACCTCGAAGCGGCCCAGCATCTGCAGCGGCTGGCGACTGGATGCCGGCGGCGATGAAGCGGCGCCCGGCGCGAGCGACGTCTCCGCCGCGGCGACTTTCACGGACGACAGCATTGAGCGGCTATCGGTGAATGCCTGCCGCACGGCTTCCAGTTGATCCGGAAATCGCGCCACATACTCGTCGACTTGCGGCGTCTCACCCCGCTTCTGACGGAGTTCGACCTCCAGTCCGACCAACGCCTTCAGAAGTGCCGGCCGCAGGGGCTCCGGCGACTGGCTCAAATGCTGTTCGATGCGCGGCTGCTGGCCGGCACGAAAGTCCTGCTCGAACCGATCGCAGATCGAGTCGATCCGTTCGGCCAGCGAGAGATCGGGGGACATGTCGGTCATGAGAAAGGCCCGTCAAATTGTTGTACGCGACAAGAAACCCGGTTCTCACTTCTCGCCGGCCGCGACGGTGACAGCGTACCCAAAAAACACCCGGTTTTTCGCGTCGCCGTCACCGTCATGAAGCACAATACGATCAATTGTTCGCCTCAGGCGGCGGAGGCGGCGCCGGAACTGTCACAGCGGGCGCCGGCATCGCCATCGGCGGAGCAGAAGGAACGCCATAGGCGGGCACCGGGCCGCAGCCGCCGGGCAATTGCGGGCCGACGATCATCAGCGTCGATGATTTGAAGTTCTGCAGCCAGAACGGGTCGATCGGCTCCCCGTCGCCCGAATACAGAACTGTGGCTTCGCGGCTGAGCTTTTCCTTAGCGCGTTCCAAAGGCAGCAGGCTTCCTTCGCCGGTGAAGAACTGCAGGTCTTTGCCGTGGATCGTGGTGATCTCGGTATGGCGGACGGTCTGCCGCAGTTTGATCGGGACCATCTGCTGGCCGGTCCCCTGCTTTTTGATTTTGTAGCCGGTCGTGTCGTACGAGTTTTCTGTCGTTAGCCGCAGCTTGTAGTACTCAGCGCCGTCACGGCTGGCGAAGGCAAACACCGGCGCGGCCCCCTTCGGGAACACTGGGCCGGGCGCGGATTCGGGCACCCGCAATTCGACAGCGTCTTCTTCGATCTGCGCGACCAGCCGGAGCGCCGGCGCCGCGAGTTTCGCGGCCGGCTGCGGCGGGGCGGCTTCGATTCCCTCCGCCGGCGGAGCGATCGGCGGCATCGGCTGCACAAAGCTCTCCGGCTCGAATGCCAGAATGATCGTCCCCGGCTTGAACAGGCCGGCGTAGTAGTCGGGAATCATCTTGCCGTTCGCCGAGACGACGACCAGCGTGTCTGCGACGAGCCGCTCTTTGAGCTTCTTCGGGGGAATGGCCCGGCCGTCGGTTTCGAACGCCTGCAAGCGGTCGAGATTGGCCGTGCGGACTTTCGTTTCCTGGACCATTTTCGTCACGGTGTAGGGGACTTCCTTCGTGACGGGCTTCTTCACGGTTCGCACCTTTTTCACGACCTCGCCGTCAACCTCCTCCGTGAACTCCTCCTGCACATCGACGAACTGGGTGACGGTCCGCGTCCGCGTCTCGGGAATGCAGACCGACACCGAGTAGTAAACCTGCAAGTGCCCGGACGAATCGATCCGCACCAATTGCTGAGACGGCGCTCCATGTTCGGAACCAGATGCCTGTCCAAATGCCAACCCGGCTGACGCCGTCGCGAAGACCAATCCCAGACCCAGCAGCCCGCGTAACATGGTGATCTCTCCTGACAGGGGAAGCGGATACAGTTCACACCTCGGGACATGCCCGAACCAAGTCCCCTCGCGACACGAGATATCTCGTGGCATGCGGAATTTCCGAGTCGATGCGTTTGAAATAGAGGAGCCTTAATCACAGATCGCGAGCGGAATGTTCCCAGCGCAAACGAACTAACTCCAATTTCCGTTGAATCTTGCGTTGCGTGCAGTCGAGTCGATCGGAAATCTCTTTCGTCGAGTAGCCCAGCAACTTCAGCATGGCCAGTTCCTGCAGGTCTGCTGGCAACGTTTCGACCAGTTCGGCCGCCTGGACGTCAAGTTCCTGCGTTGGCAGCGTACCGATGAGATGATCCAGGCGATGCTCCAGTTCGGCTTCTGCCAGCACTTGCCCGCCGCCTCTCTTGGACGCGTTTTCGTGTCGCAGTTGCTTGCCGACTTTCCGCACCGTGAAGGTTGCCAGCAGATTCCACAACGAATCGCGGCGCAGATCGTTCAGAAACTCGCCGGTTTTCAACTGCCGCCAGAAGCTCACAAGCGCCGCCTGGGCGGCGTCTTCCGCGTCACTGCCGCCAAGCGGCCGCCCAGCGAGCCGTTTGCGGGCTAAGCCGACGAGACGGGGAAAATAATGCTGCCACAGCGGGGAAAAGGCGGCCGCATCTCCTTGGCGCGCGAGCGCGAAGAGTTGCGTCACGGTCCCCAGTTCGGCAGGCTCGGACGCCGGCCCCTGCTGTCCGTTCTCGGCCATGATGGGATACGATTGCGGGAATAAGGTGAGTTGTCCGGATGTTACTGTACCGCGAGAGACTGGTCGCTGACAAAGGCTTGAGGCTGGGCCAGAAGCCCAGCGATGGCATCACCGGAAATCGTTCACGAGGTTTTCCATGTCCGCCAATCAAGACGATGAACCGCAGTTTCCACTCTATGTGCGGATCCTGGCCGTCGCTCACGTTCTGTCATTGGTCGTGGGACCGGCGGGATTCGTGATTCTAGCCGCATGGGGGTTTATTCATTCGGTGCGACACGGGTATGACCAAGTTTTTGTGGAGTGCCTGATTGCCGCCATCGCCTGTCCAGTCCTTTGCGCTGCCTACCGGACGTGGTTTTGCAGTTGGGGCCGCACGAACTGGCCCGACGGAAAGCCGGACCGGTTTTGAGTCAGTTGATAGTTGCCGGTTGAGAATTGAGAATTGGGACAAGAAGCTCGGCGATGGCATCGCCGGGACTTTCGCCCGACATTCAACCTTCAACGCCCCATGACGCCCCTCATTCACGGATTGTTGAGACCGGAGGCGTACGATCATCCCGTCGCGGACTTGCAGCTGCTGGAAACGCACATTTCCTGGGTGATTCTCACGGGGCAATTTGCGTACAAGCTCAAGAAACCGGTCAATCTCGGTTTCGTCGATTTCACGACGCTCGATCTGCGGAAGAAATTCTGCGACGAGGAAGTTCGACTGAATCGACGCCTCGCGCCGGACTTATACCTCGGCGTGCGGCCGATTTTCGGTTCGGAACAACATCCGACGCTTGTCGGAACAGGCCCGCCGATCGAATTCGCCGTGCAGATGCGGCAATTTGATCAGAGTCAGCTGTTGCCCGCTGTACTGCAGCGCGGCGAGTTACGTGTCGATCACATCGACCAACTGGCTGTGACCCTCTCCGAATTTCATCGCCACGCGGGAATCGCTGAAGCATCGTCACCGTTCGGCACGTCCGCCGCGGTGCGCGAACCCGTCTTCGCGAATTTCGAGCATCTTGCGTCCGCCGAGTTGACGCCGGAGCAATTGAAGCAGATCGATGCGCTGCGTTCCTGGGGTGAAAAACGGTTCGGACAATTGCGAGACTGGTTCCAGGAGCGGCACGATCGAGGATTTATTCGCGAATGTCACGGCGATTTGCATCTCGGCAACATGGTGTTGCTCGATGACGCCATCCGACCGTTCGACTGCCTGGAGTTCAATCCCGGCTTGCGATGGATCGACGTGGTCTCGGAGATGGCGTTCCTGGTGATGGACTTGCAGGACCGCGGACGGCCCGATCTGGCGTACCGCGTGCTGAATCGCTGGCTCGAACAGAGCGGCGACTATGCCGGGCTCGCGGGTTGGAACTGGTACTTCTGCTACCGGGCGATGGTCCGTGCGAAAGTCGCCGCCCTGCGGATGATGCAGCCGGACGTTCCCGCGGCGGAGGTCGAAGCGAAACGGAAAGAACTCGCGACCTACATTTCCTTGGCCGCACGGTCGATCGAACCCGCTGCGCCGCGATTGCTCATAATGCATGGCTTGTCTGGCAGCGGGAAATCGCACATTGCCCAGTGGATCAGCGTACGCTTCGGCGCGGTGCAGATTCGCTCCGACGTCGAACGCAAACGCCTGTTCGGACAATGGGGTTCGCCGGCAGAAGTTCAACTGTTGGGTGACATGTACCGGCCGGACGTCACTCAGTCGGTCTATGACCGGACCGCATCTCTGGCGAAGGAAGTTCTCGCCGCGGGATTTTCGGTGATCGTCGATGCCGCGTGTCTCAAACGGTGGCAACGAACAATCTTCCGCGAGCTGAGCGAGAAACTCGCTGTGCCGAGTTTGCTGATCGACGTTCAGGCCGATCCGGAAACGTTGCGAAACCGGCTGCGTCAGCGTCAAGCCGCCCACACCGATCCGTCGGACGCCGATCAGGCCGTGCTCGACCAGCAACTGTTTACTTACGAGCCGATCTTGGTGGAAGAAGGTTGGCAAACGATCACAGTCGATACCAATTCGATCAGCTGGCCGCGGCAACTCGAACACGGCCTGCAAGAGTCGAGTCGCAATTGACGCCGACCCGAGACGCAGGCACGATGAGAATCCGATTCGCGGTAGCAACCAATCGAGCGAGCGGATGGGACGTGCAGACCTTCGGACGAACGATTGTGGTAGTCATCGCATGCCTGATGGCCGCTTCGCTGGCCGTCGGGGAAGACGTTCGCGCGGTCTTTCCGAAAGAATCGTGGGAGCGTCGACCGCCCCGCGAATTGCAGTTGGATGATGCAAATCTCGAGGAACTTGCGGAAAAACTCGGCGGCCGCGGTTGCGTAGTTCGACACGGCTACGTCGCGGCGAGTTGGGGCGATCAAGCAGAAGTTTCTGACTGGTTCTCGTCGGCCAAGCCGGTGTTCAGCACGCTGCTGTTCTTCGCCATCGAAGAGGGCAAAGTACAGAGCGTCGATCAACCGGTTGCGGACTTCGGCTGGGATCTTTCCGAGAAAGACCATGCGATCACGTTCCGGCATCTCGGCGCGATGATCAGCGGCTACGCCCGGCCGGAAGCCCCTGGAGCCGCGTGGGCCTACAACGACTTTGCGATTCAACTCTACCAAAAGACATTGTTCGACCGCGTCTTTCAGGACGATCCCAAGAAGGTGATCGAAGCCCCTGAGCGTCTCGGTGCGTTAGGATTCGAAGACGGGCTCAAATTCAACAAGAACCGCCGCATCTCGGCCTCGGTCCGCGATTTCGCCCGTATTTCGTGGTTCTGGTTCCACAAGGGGGAATGGAACTGTGCGCAGATTCTGCCGCGACGATACTTTGACGAATTTCAACGACCGCAGGTCCCTAAAGATTTGCCTGTGACGCGGCAGGCGGAGACGGACGACTATCTTGGCATTCAGAGTTTCGGCGGCGGTTCGGATCATTTCGCGAAGTGCGGGCCGGGCATTTACGGTTTCAACTGGTGGTTCAACGATACCGGCGGCCAACATCCGGAAACGCGTACCTGGCCGGATGCTCCCGTGGACACCGTGATGTCGATCGGTGCGCGGGGCAACAACACGGCGATCATTCCCAGCCTGGGTTTGATGCTCGTCTGCGCCAAAGGAGACTGGAACGACTTGAACGCCGGCGACGCGAACTCAAAGATCAATCAAACGTTGAAACTCCTTGTTTCCGCCGTGAAAAACCCGCCGACAAAGTCACCCTGACCACCTCATGAAAAAATTGCGCGGATTGTGCGTCGGGGCCGGTTACTTCAGCCAGTTTCACCTGGAAGCCTGGAGCCGCCTGTCCGACGTGGAGATCGTCGGGCTCTGCGATCCGGACATCGAGAAGGCACAGCGGCAAGCTGCGGCGTTTCAGATTCCGCGCACATTCGGCTCTGTCGAGACAGCGCTGGTTGAATTGCATCCCAATTTTGTAGACATCATCACCCGTCCGGAGACGCATCTCCCACTGGTGAAAATTGCAGCGGCGCACAAAATTCCGATCATCTGCCAGAAGCCGCTCGCTCCCGATTTTGCGACGGCAGCAACGATTGTCGAGACAGCGGAACAAGCGGGTGTGCCGTTGATGGTCCACGAGAACTTCCGGTTTCAGCCGTGGTATCGCGAGATCAAGCGGCTACTGTCGGACGGCGTGATTGGTTCGCGGGTGCAGAGCCTGTCGTTTCGCTGCCGGCTCGGAGACGGTTGGCACGACGATGCCTACCTGTCGCGCCAGCCGTACTTTCGCGGTATGCCGCGGTTCCTGGTCCACGAGACAGGAGTGCATTTCATCGATACGTTCCGCTATCTCGTCGGGGAGATCGTCGAGGTTTTTGCCGTGTTGCGGCGAATGAACCCCGCGATTCGCGGCGAGGACGCGGCCATGCTCGTATTCCGTTTTGCGAGCGGCGCGACCGGGCTCTGGGACGCCGATCGCTTTCACGAAGGGACCGCGCAAGACCCGCGGCTCACGTTCGGACAATTGCTGCTGGAAGCCGACGGCGGTAGTTTGCGGCTCGACGATGAGGGGCGAATCACGATTCAACCGCTCGGCGAACCGGAACGGCCGCACGTCTACGAGTTCGCAGCCCGCGGTTTTGCCGGGGATTGCGTCTATCGAGCGCAGCGCCATTTTGTGGAGCAATTGCACACGATTCACGAGTTTGAAACGAGCGGCCGCGACTATTTGCGCACACTGGCCGTCGAAGAAGCCGCGTACCGTTCAGCCGCAGAGAACCGGCCGGTGCGCGTGACCGAAATCATTCCTTAGGAGTTTTGTCGATGGGATCCTATCGCATTGCGGTGTTGCCGGGCGACGGCATCGGGCCGGAAGTCATGACGGCGACGCTGCAGGTTCTCGATCGCGTCGAACGCCAATGGCCGAAACTGAAGCTGGAATACACGCAGCATCTGGCCGGCGCGGAACATTACCGCCAGACCGGCAGCGCGCTCCCGAACGACGTACTCGAGGATTGCCTCGCCGCCGACGCCGTGCTGTTTGCCGCCGTCGGGCTGCCCGACGTCCGCCAGCCGGACGGGACGGAGATTCAACCGGAGATCATGGTCGGTTTGCGGCGTGCGTTGGATCTGCACTCGGCAGTGCGCCCCGTGAAGCTTTATCCCGGCGTGAAAAGCCCGCTGCGCAACGTCGACAAGGGCATCGACTTCGTCATCGTGCGGGAAAATCTGGAAGGGATGTTCGCTTCGTTTGGCGGCGGGACGATCGTTGATGATTCCGTCGCGACGGATACAATCGTCGTCACGCGAAACGGCACGCGGCGCGTCGTGGAAACGGCGTTTCGCCTGGCGGAACGCCGTCGCGGCCGGCTCAGCGATGGCCGTTCCACGGTCACGTGCGTCGACAAGGCCAATATCTTTCGGACTTTCGCGTTCTTCCGCAAAGTGTTCTTCGAGGTCGCCTCGGAGCATTCCAGTGTTTTGGCCGAGGCCGCGTACGTTGACGCCATGAGTCTCTACATGGTGCAGAACCCGGCGCACTGCGACGTGCTGGTGATGGAGAACGAATTCGGCGACATCCTCTCGGATTTGGGAGCCGGTCTTGTGGGTGGACTGGGCGTGGCGCCGTCCGCGGAGATCGGCGAGAAGCATGGATTGTTCCAGCCGTCGCACGGTTCGGCGCCGCAAATTGCCGGGAAAAATCTGGCCAATCCCGTGGCGATGATTCTCTCCGCCGCGATGATGCTCGACTGGCTCGGCGATCGGCACAGTGATGCGGATGCGACGGCCGCCGGGCGCGGCATCGAGGAGGCCGTGGCCCGCGTGCTTGCCGAGGGGAATTGCTCGACTCCCGATCTCGGAGGTTCGGCTGGCACGGATGATGTCGCGCGAGCCGTGGTCGACGCGCTGTAATTCCGAAGGAATCGTCGATCAGCGGGTGGAAAGCGTCGTGTCGATTCGAGCATGAAATTGGGCGCGGTATTCGGTCGGAGTCTGCCCCGTGTCGCGGCGGAACGAACGGGCCAGATAGTGAGTGCTCGAGTAACCGGCTTGCTCGGCGACCTGGGCGACGGAGAGCGCCGTATTGGCCAGCAGATACTTGGCTCGTTCCAGCCGCACGCGGCGGATTTCCTCGCCGATGCCGTGTTGCAAAGTCGTGCGAAACCGCTTTTCGAGAGAGCGTCGCGAGGTCGGGATCTGGTTCAAGACGTCGCTTACCTGGTGGCACGACTGGCTGCGATCGCGGATGAGGCGGATCGCCGCCGTCACGTCGGGATCGCCTTCGGCCAGCATATCGGACGATTGCCGGGCCACGACGCCGCCGGCGGGAATCAGTTGCAGCGTCCGCGGCCAGCGATCGCGTTTCAGGAACGCTTCGAGCAGCGTCGCCGCCGCAAACCCGATCTGTTCCGCCGGCACGATGATGCTCGACAGCGAAGGCCGCGCCAGTTCGCAAAGGAGATCGTCGTTGTCGACGCCCACGACGGCAACTTCCTCCGGCACGCGCAGTCCGGTGAGCCGGCAGGCATTGAGAATCTGCACGCCCCACACGTCGTGGCAGGCGAAGATGCCGACCGGCTTCGGCAACGAGCGCAGCCAACGTTGAAATCCTGGGCGAAGAGCCAGCAGATGCGCCCGATGCCGAAACGACGTCGTGGGACGTTCGTAGTAGCGGCCATAGGAGAACGGCAAATCGCCCAGTGCGTCGCGAAACCCGGCTTCGCGCTCCGTCGCATAGAGATGCCGCGGATGCCCGACGAAGCCGAAGTTCCGCAAGCCGCAATCGCTCAGGTGCTGAAAGGCCAACCGGCCGATTTCCCGATGATCGACCATTACGCGAGGAAACGGTGACTGCGGCAGCACGGGGCTGACGTTGACGACCGGCCGGCGCAAGGACTGGACGACCTGCCGCAACCCCTCGTGGCTGACGTTGGCGATCACGCCGTCGCAATGAATCGTCTTCAACGTCTGCCGCGTGGCGCCGGTCGCTTCGTGCACGACGAGAATCCACTGCGGCTTCGCCTGGGCGAACTGCTTGATGCCGCGCAGCACCCCGCGCGGGTAGGCAAGGTCGGAATCGAAGACCAGAGCGATGCGTTGGGAGCGTTCCATGGATGTTGATTCTATCTAACGAATGAGTGACGCAAAAGCGCAACATTTTTGCGCATTTGTCCATTGCTGGTTGATGCCGCGGCTGTAGATTGGAATGCATCGATGGAAGGAGCTTCCATTGGCGTAACAAGCGCGCTCTCGTTAGTTTACGCAATTCATTTTTTGAGGAGTCCTACGATGCGTCGAATCCGGTCCCGATTCTGCGGTTTCACTCTGATCGAGTTGCTGGTGGTCATCGCGATCATTGCGATCCTCATCGCCCTGCTCTTGCCCGCGGTGCAACAGGCGCGGGAGGCGGCGCGGCGAACGCAGTGCAAGAACTTTCTAAAGCAGTACGGCCTGGCGCTGCACAACTATCACGACACGCACAGCATCTTCCCGCCCGGCGGCAACAGCACCGGCGCGTCGAGCAACAAATTGAGCTGGCAGGCCTATATCCTTCCCTACATGGACCAGGCGCCGCTCTACGGCAAGCTCGACCTGGCCGGGACGCTGAATCAATATCCGTACCAGTACGTGATCCCCGGCACGTCGCAGTTTCTGGCGGCGCAAACGGTCCCTTACGCCAAGTGTCCCAGCGATCCGTATCCGGCGGCGCTGGTCGATCCGTTGTATCCTTCGTATGGTCCGTACGCCGTCACGAATTACGCGGCGAGTCGCGGCACGCATCGGTACACGAGTTTCGGCACGTGTCTGCAGTTCGACACGGAATTGCGCGGGCTGATCGCCGCCGGAGCCGATCCTTACGGCAGTTGCACCAGTGCCTCGAATTGCTCGTCCGGCATGGGGAACCAGTTGTACGGCGCCCGCATTCGGGACATCACCGACGGCACGTCGAACGCCATCGCGGTCGGCGAGATTCTGCCCGAATGCAGCTATTTCAACGGCAGCGGCTTCGACATGTGGACCACCAGCCGGAACTCCACGGCTCTCTTCACCAACATGCCGATCAACTTCGACACCTGTCCGCCGTTCAGCAGCGGTTCCTGCGATACGGTGACGTTCAATTTCACGTCGATGGGGATGAAATCCAAGCATGTGGGCGGCGCGCATGCACTGCTTTGGGATGGCGCGGTGCGGTTCCTCAGCCAGAACATGAATCTGCTGACGCTGCAGCAATTTGGGGACCGCTCGGACGGCAATGTCGTCGGCGAGTTCTAAGTGGCGAAACGGGTAAGAAAATGTCAAAGCCGAGTCGCCGCAGTTTTCTGGGCCAGTCGATGCTGGCGCTGGCTGGCACACAAGTGCCGGCTAGCGCTGGCGCTGCACTACTGGCTGCCGCGGACCGATCATCGTCCGGTGCGAACTCGACGGCGGTCCGCGCAGGACAGTCGCTAAATGATCCGCGCCTGCATCTCTTCGTCGACGACGCCGAGATCGCGGAGTCCGACGGTTTGCTGAGGGTTGTCAATCGACCGAAGAAGCATCCGGAGCCGGTGATCGTCGCCGATCAGCCGTGGGAAGGCGACCGGGCACAGGCCTGGGGTAGCGTCATCCAGGAGTCGGACGGCCTGCTCCGGATGTGGTATTTCACGATGAACACGGAGCACATCGGCGTGACGGGCGACCGCCGCGCCGAGTTCCGCGACCGCGGCGGCTACGCCTACGCCGAGAGCCGCGACGGCTTGCATTGGCAGAAGCCGAAACTCGGACTCGTCGAGTTCCGCGGCAGCAAGCAGAACAACCTGTTCTACACCTGCGCGCCGGATGGGAAGAATCTCGTCGAACTCGATCTGGCCCGCGCAGGCCTGGGACTGCCGGCGCTCGACTTCGACGGCACGCCAATCGGCGTCGTCAACAATCTCGACGGACTGACGGTTCTGCGCGACGATTCAGAGCCCGACCCGCAGAAACGGTACAAACTTGTCGCCAACATGCAGGACCACCGCATGTGGAGCAAGTACATGCCGGACATCTACCACGGCGTGACGGCGGAGGAATCGCAGCAGGCGTCGCGGGTGTTCGGGCAGTATCTCGACACAAGCCCCGACGGCCTGCACTGGACGCGGAAGCCGCGCCGCGTCAGCCGCGGCGCAAGCGGCGACTACATGGTCGTGATGCGGGATGACCGCGGCGAACAGTGGTGGCTCAACGAACGCGGCACACCGAAGGGAGGCGGCAAGCCCAGCCCGGCGTTGCGGACGAGCAAGGACTTGGAACACTGGTCCGATTCCGTCGTCGTCTTCGAGAACGGAGCCGACAGCGACTATGGCAAAAACTTCCACTGGCACGGCGGCTTCACGCCGTTCAACTACGGCAACTTGAATCTCGGCCTGTTGGAAAAATGGCCGAGCGCCGGATTTGGCGCCACCTGCGAACTGGTCTGCAATCGCGATGAAAGTCCCTGGGACTGGAAACGGGTGGCGCCCGGCACGCCGTTCTTGGACATCGGTCCGGACGGCGCGTTCGACCGCTGCCTGATCTATCCCACGCACAACCCGCCGATCCGCATCGGCGACACGCTTTACATTTATTACACGGGGGCCGGAATCCGCGTGAATCAGAATCGGGCGATTCCGATGGCGATCGGCGTCGTCACGATTCCGCTCGACCGCTTCGCCGGTATGGCCTGCTGGCGCGGGCCTGCGGGGAAGTTGGTCACGAAGCCGGTGACGGTGTCGGGCCGGCATCTGCAAGTCAACATGGAAGTGCTGGACCTCGATTCGTCGGAAAGTCCGCCGCGCGTCGCGCTCCTTTGGCCCGACGGCACGGAGATCCCCGGCTATGGTTGGGACGATTGTCGGGTGACAGTCGATTTCAATCGCGTGTTGACGCCCATCCGCTGGGCCGAGAAGTCCGATCTCTCGGAACTACAGGACAAAGAAGTCGTCTTGAAGTTCGAACTCCCCGGCGCCGTGCTTTACAGTTTTCGATTTGTCGATGACGTCGCGTAACATTGTTCATGGGAATGTTTGCTGCATGCAATCGTTTGGCAATGACACTCCACGAGGAATAGTTCTGCGTCGGTGGGCTTGGCCCCTGATGTTTGCCGTTGTGTCGTCCGGTTGTGGGCGCGACATCCCGATCGTCCCGGTGAAAGGCCGTGTGACGTTCAACGGCGAACCGGTGGAGAGAGCCGAGGTCTGCTTCATTCGCGAAGCGGGTACGGCCAAAGGCGAACCGGCGCCGCCGGCGATCGCCTTGACCGATGCGGGCGGGGAATTCGCGTTGCAGACCGGCGCGCGTGCCGGCGCGATGCCGGGGCAATACCGGGTGACGGTGCAAAAGACGAACTTCGAGGATCTCAACATTCCCAATCCGCTGCCGAAGCCCTACCGCCAGAAAGACATTGCGGCCTACATGATTGCCAATAAGCTGGTCGTCTATCAGTTGCTCCCGCAGGAGTACGCCGATATGCAGAAATCTCCGCTGAATGTGGAAGTCACGAAGAGCGCAGCGGACAACAATTTCGATTTGGAACTCACAGGGGAACCGCCGAAGCCGCCGGCGGGAGCGACGACCAAGCGCTGACGTTTTGACATTTGAGATTCACTCATGGCCCGATTCATTTTTGGGATTGTGTTGACGCTGTGGCTTGCCGGCCGCCTTGCCGCGGACGACGGTGTCTCGATTCGTCCCGATGTGGTCTACGGCCACAAAGACGGCTTGGCGCTCACGTTGGATTTGCTCGTCCCGCCGCGTCCCCATGGGGCTGCGATCTTGTTCCTGCGCAGCGGCGGTTGGTATTCCGTTTGGAGCGACCCGCGGGAACTCGTTCCCGACTGGAAGCTGTTTCTCGACGCGGGATTCACCGTAGGAATCGTGCGCCACGGCAGCGCTCCGAAATATACGGTTCCAGAAGCCGTCGACGACGTCCGATTGTGCATCCGTTTTCTGCATCAGACAGGCGACACGTTGGGCATTGATGCCAACCGGCTTGGCGTGTGCGGCGAAAGCGCCGGCGGACACCTGACGCTGATGCTCGCCACGACCGGCGACGACGGCAATCCGGATGCGGAAGACCCCGTGCTGCGCCACAGCAGCCGCATCGCGACGGGCATCGCCATCTGCCCGCCGACCGATCTTCGCCAATGGACGACAACTCCGCCGCGAGAGATTATCGACATTCCGGGGTTAAAAGAGCCGTTGACCTTCGCGGCGGAGTTGGAAGACGACGTGTCGCCGCTGTTGCACGTCACCTCTGAAGACGCGCCGGTGCTAATGATTCACGGCGACAAGGACCAGATCGTGCCGATCGACCACAGCCGGAACATGCTCGCGGCTTTGCAGCAAGCCGGCGTAACGACGCGGTTGTTCGTGGCTCAAGGCGCGGGACACGGATTCTCGCCCAACCGGAAGGAGAAGGAAATCCGCCCGGAGATGTTGCACTGGTTTGAAAAACATCTATCAAAACGGACGAGTCCTTGAATTCCGCATCGCCAAAAACTGCGATTCCTGGTCCGTTTGCACTCTGGCTGACGCTCCTCGTCGCTGGGACGGCCGCGGCGGACAGCGATCGGCCGCTGGGAGTCAAAGGGATCACGCGAAAGCTTCAAACCGGCGAGCGGCTCGTCATCGCGACGTTTGGAGACAGCATTACCTGGCCGTGCTTTCATACGGATTTCCGTCAGAACTATATCACCTTCACCGTCGACGCCCTTCGCAAGGAATTTCCCAAAGCGAATGTGGAAATCGTCCACGCGGGCAATATGGGCACCGCGGCACGCGGCCTGGCGAACGAGCGTTTTGAACGCCACGTGCTCTCTCATCGGCCGGATGCCGTTGTATTGATGTTCGGTATGAATGATTGCCTGGCTGGGGAGGCCGGTTTGGATTCGTTCGACCGCAGCCTGACAGCGCTGGTCGAGATGGCCCGCAAACAGGGCGCCGTTCCGATCATCGCGACTCAAAACGAAATCCTCTATGAATCTCGCGATGGCCGCCCGCGGCGAGATTTGGCGCTGTATATGAACCGCGCGCTGCAAGTGGCGGCGCGCGAACAGGTTCCCGCGGCCGATTGTTTCTCCGCATGGAAGCCGTTGTTGGACCGTCCTGCGGAACTTTCGCCGCGGCTGAATGACTGGATACATCCCAATCTGGCCGGTCACCGGCTGATGGCGAAGTCTGTTCTGCAGGCACTGTGGCCGGAAGCCGCGGCACATGTTTCGGATGTGTTGCGGCCGCCCCTCCGGCCGGAAGAGGCGGCGGCAACGGCTTGTTTAGTGCCTGGCCCTCCGGGCAAACAGGTGCTGCGCACGAGCGCCGGCGACTGTGTCGCTTTGTCCGGACGCCAACGCAACGGGCGGCTTGTCGATCTCGTTTTCTCCTACACGCGCAAATCGCAACCCACCTGGGAGGATTTCGACCATGTATCGCTGATCGGGCGTGGTGCCGAGGCGGTTTTCGACAACATGGACCGAATCCTCACAGCCGCGCTGCTGCTCGAGCAGGAGAATCGCGTATGGGTGGTGTTCAGTTGGAACATCGGCGTGTACGCGGTTTCTGTCGATCTGGAACAGGCCGGCCAACCGACGCGCCTCCGAGAGCCGGGAGCATGGCTGGAAAAATCCGATTCGCAGTTTGTTCGCCCGGTGGCATTGGCCAACAGTCTGACTGGCGCAGGTCTGCTCCACGACGCCTATCTTCAACCCGACGGTCAGCCGGCTGTGTTTTACGCTGCTCGAAATCTGGCGTCCACGGCGGGTTGGGAAGTCAACGAGGGCCTGGACGGAATCGCCATACTCACGTCCCCGCCGCCCGGCAGCAACGACGATGGTTATGATTTTCGCTTTCCCGAGTACCATGCGGCGACTTGCGTTCTCGTGGGAGGCGAGACGCCCGTCTGGACGGCACAAAAGACGGCCGGCGAGTTGACCGTTCTCGGCGAAATCGGTTCACAAAAGTCCGTTTCTCCAAAGTTGGCCATCGCGGACCTGATCCTGCCTGAGATCTGCGCTCCCGGCGGACTGTTTGGCGTCGTGGCCTATGCTGCAGAGCGCGGCAAAAAATGGGCGGTGGTCGAATGGCAGGACGCCGTCGTCTTCCGCGACATCGCCCCTCCTGAGAATCGTTCCTCGAACAACATGGTTCCGCTGCCCTGGTCGGATGGAACAAAAAACGGCGTGTGCTGGGTCGAATCTTCGCACGGCGGTGCTGCACGCCGGCCGCCAGCGTACGGATCGCGGCTTGCGCCGGACGCTCATGCCATCGGCGTTTTGTCTGCCGTAGAACAGCAGTTGAAATTCACATTCGTCGGAATTGATGAATCGACTCCAAAATAAGTTGGCGCCAGAGTATTGCAGGACGTTGCGTAATGAATCGGTCGACGACCATTGACGAGTACGGGTCGCCACCGCACATTCCCATGTGCGAGCGTCGATGATGCACATTGTTGATCTGTCATTGACGCTTCGCCCTGGCATGCGCGGCGTGGAATTCGAGGAATTCCACAACATCCCGGAGCACGGCTGGAACAGCCGCATGCTGCATCTCTATTCGCACAGCGGCACCCACGTCGACGCTCCGCTGCATTTCACGCCCAACGATCTCACAATCGAACGCATTCCGTTGGACCGCTGCGTGGCCCCGGCGTGGGTCGTGGATATTCCCGGCGTGAAACCGCAGGAATTAATCTCGCCGGCCCACCTGGGAGCAATGGCCGACCGGATTCGTCCGCACGAGGGACTCTTGTTGCGCACCGGCTGGAGCGCACACGTCGATAATCCCAGTCTGTATCGGGACAAGATGCCGCGCTTGAGCCGCGAGTTTGCCGAGTGGTGCGTCGAACGGCGGATCCGGCTGGTCGGGGTCGAGTCTCCCTCCGTCGCCGCCGTGGATTGCCTGGAAGAAGTGACGGACATCCATCACATTCTGCTGGGGAACGACGTTGTCATCGTCGAAGGACTGACGAATCTGCATGCGATACGGCAGGAACGGGTGTTGTTCTTCGCGATGCCATTGAAGATCGAAGGAGGAGACGGCGCGCCATGTCGGGCGTTCGCCGTGGAGGAGGCGACGTGGTTGAATGGAACACTATGAGGGCATGGGCCGCGGCTTGTGTCTTGTTGAGCGTATTCGCCGCGTTCGCGCCGGCTGAAGAGTCCGCACGAAAAACCGAAGTGGCCATCGATGGCGATCGATTCCTGATCAACGGCCGGCCTGCGTACGCTGGCCGAACCTGGAACGGCAAGCGGATCGAGGGTTTGCTGTTCAACTCCCGCATGGTGCAGGCGATCTTCGACGATTTGAATCCTGAGACGCGGGCGCTGTGGGCCTATCCCGATACGAACGAGTGGGATCCCGAGCGCAACACTCGCGAGTTTCTCGCCGCGATGCCCTCCTGGCGCGCTCACGGTCTGTTGGGAATCACGCTCAATCTGCAAGGAGGCAGCCCGCAGGGGTACTCGTCGAAACAGCCGTGGCACAACTCCGCATTAACGGCCCAAGGAAAATTGCGGGCTGATTATCTGTCCCGGCTGGAACGCGTACTCGATCGCGCCGACGAGCTGGGGATGGTTGTCATCCTAGGCATCTACTATTTCGGCCAGGACGAGCGATTGCAGGATGAAGCTGCCATCCGTCGCGGCGTCGAAAGCGCCGTTCGATGGGTGCTCGACAAAAACTATCGCCACGTGCTGATCGAGATCAATAATGAATGCAACGTGAAATACGACCACGCCATTCTGCAGCCCGACCGCGTGCATGAGCTGATCGATCTCGCCAAATCGATCGAGAGCAACGGACGCCGGCTGCTCGTCAGCACAAGCTACGGAGGACGCACGATTCCCAAAGAGAACGTCGTGCAATCGGCCGATTTTCTGTTACTGCACGGCAACGGCGTCGGCGATCCGGCGATCATCATGGATATGATCGCCAAGACGCGGCAGGTTTCCGGCTACCGGCCGATGCCGATCGTCTTCAATGAAGACGACCATTTCGCATTTGACCAGCCGGACAACAATCTGCTGCGGGCCGTGGATGGCTACGCCTCGTGGGGCTATTTCGACTACCGCAAAAAGGGCGAGCCATTCGACGCGGGCTATCAAAGTGTGCCAGTGAACTGGGGCATCTCCAGCGATCGCAAGCGGCAGTTCTTCGCAAAGATTCGGGAAATCACCGGCGAAACGTCGAGTGCGCAGGATTGAGCGATTGTCGGCCTGCAAACAGCGAACTATAAGGAATTGATGAATATCGCGATTGGCGACGGGGTGGACTGATGCGGCCTGCGAAACGCTCCGTGTGGCTGGCTTCGGCGTTGGCCGGATTGTTGTTGATCGGCGGTCTGGCGTTTCACTTCGCAGCGCACCGGCCCGCGCGGCTGAACATAATCCTGGTGACGCTCGACACCACGCGGGCCGACCACATCGGTTGTTACGGCTACCGCAGTGCAAAAACGCCCGCGCTGGACGCTCTCGCCGAACGCGGCGTGCGATTCGAGCGGGCCTACACGCCGGTGCCGCTCACGTTGCCGTCGCATGCGTCGTTGATGACGGGGCTGTATCCGCCCGAACACGGGTTGTTCGTCAACGGGCGGGGCCGCTTGGATAACAGCATCCCCGTCCTTGCTGAAACCTTGCGAGCGGCTGGCTACAAAACCGCGGCGTTCGTGGCGGCGCTCGTCCTCGATTCCAAGTTCGGCCTCGACCGCGGCTTTCAGACGTATGACGACGATTTGTCGAAAGCCGAGCCGGCGCACGATTCCACGCATCGACGACGGAACGGCGACGAGGTAATGTCCGCGGCCCTGGAGTGGCTCCAGCAACGGAACAAGGAGCCTTATTTGTGCTGGATTCATCTGTTTGATGCCCACGCGGCGTACGATTCGCGGCAGGCGATCTTCGGTGAAACATTCGTGGATCGGCCTTACGACGCGGGCATCGCCTTCGCCGATCTGCAATTGCAGCGGCTCGTTGATTTCTTGCACAGCCAACCAAACGGTGCGGAGACATTGCTGATCGTCGTCGGCGATCACGGCGAAGGACTGGGCGAACACCACGAAGACGAGCACAGCTTTCAGATCTATGAGTCCACCATGCATGTCCCGCTGGTAATAGCCGGACCGGATTCCGTGCTAGCCGGACATCGCGTGTCGACCCCCGTGTCGCTCGTCGATCTTCTGCCGACGATTTTGGATTGCACGAGAGTTCCCGCGGAGTCCACCGCCAGCGGTCGCAGCCTCAAGTCGGCTCTGGCCGGGACACCGCTTGAGGAGAAGCCGTGCTACATTGCGTCCGAAGCGCCGCTGCTTCTGGAAAGCTGGGCGCCGGTGCGCGGCGTCGTCACTTCGCGCTGGAAATACATCGAGACCGTACGTTCCGAACTCTATGATCTGACCGACGATCCCGGCGAGATGCGGAACCTCGCCGAATCCAATTCGTCTTCATTGCAAGAACTACGGCAGGCTCTGCGCGATCAGGAAAGTGCGCTGCGCATACGTAGCGCGGAATCTGTCCAGCTTTCGGAGCGCGAGCGGAAGACGCTGGAAAGCCTGGGCTATGCGTCGCGTTCCACGCCGGCAGCTTCTCAAGACGATTGGAACAAACTTCCCGATGTGAAAGACATGATGCCGTTCTTGCAGCGGGTGGAGGAAGCCAAGCATTCATTGGGGAGCGGCGAACTGGTCGCCGCGGCGAGCGCCATCGAACACGTTCTGGAAGAGGCTCCCGGCTACGCTTCCGCCCGTATGCTGCTGGGGGATGTGCGTCTCTTGCAATCGCAGTTTGTGGACGCCGCGGAGACGTATCGCACGGCGCTCGCGGATCGGCCGGACGATCCGTTTCTGTTATCGCGTCTGGGAAGCGCCCTCGCCGCGCAGGGGCAGGAGGACGCGGCGATCGAACACTATCGGCAAGCGCTCGAGATTGACCCGGAGTTCGCGCAATGCCACCTCGACTTAGGATTGGCATTGCTGCGATTGGGAAAGCTGACCGAAACGCAGCTGGAACTCGAACATGCAATCCGCAGCGATCCGGCGCTCCTCGAAGCCCACGTGCAGCTTGGCCGCTTAATGGCGCACCTCCGCCGTGGCCCGGAGGCCATTCGTCACTACGAGGCCGTGTTGAAGCTGCAGCCCGATCACACGGTGGCGCGTCTGAATCTCGCCAGTGCGTTGTCGAATCAGGGACGCGTCGCCGAAGCCGTGTCTCAAGCCACGCAGGCTACCGAGCGCGACCCGCAAAGTTTCGAGGCGCGATTCCACCTCGCGTCAATTCTCCTGATTCAAAACCGCGGCGAGGAAGCCGCCGTTCAACTGCGCGCAGCGCTCCGCATTCGTCCCGACGACCCCCAGGCCCTCGGACTACTGGAACGACTGGCCATCGCTCCGAAGAATTGACAATGACCACCGCGAACATGAGACGCAGGGTTTCCCGAAAGTGGCTGATTGGCGGCGCGGCAATCATTTTGATTGCCGCCGGGTGGGCGTACCGCGCCTGGTCGCCGCCGCGATGGAACGTGATTATTCTGACGCTCGACACGGTGCGGGCCGATCATCTCGGCTGTTACGGCTACACCCACGGACAGACGCCGGCTCTCGACGCCTTGGCGAAAAAGGGCGTGCTGTTCGAGCGGGCCTGCGCACCGGTTCCGCTCACACTGCCGTCGCATGCCTCGATGCTGACGGGTTGTTCTCCGCCGGTGCACGGGCTGCATCTCAACGGCCGCGGTCGGCTGGGCGCGACCGTTCCGGTGCTCACCGAAATCTTGCGCGACCACCACTATGAAACTGGCGCATTTGTCGCGTCTTACGTGTTGAACTCCAAATTCGGACTCAAACGGGGCTTCCAGCGTTACGACGACGAACCAGCTTGGACGGAGCAAAAAGACCGCACGCGGCATCCGCGCCGCGACGGTGCGGCCGTCATGTCCTCCGCCATCGACTGGATGCGCGGACTCCGTTCGCGTCCCTTCTTTTGCTGGATTCACCTCTACGACGCCCACGCCGATCCTGACTCCCAGTACGACGCGCATGAGGCGGACTTCGGCGAGACATTCCGCGATCGGCCGTACGATGCCGGAATTGCCTACGTCGATCGACAGGTCGAACGGCTCCGTCAATTTCTGAGTGAAACGAAACTGAGCGAGCGGACATTGCTCGTCGTCGTCGGAGACCACGGCGAGGGGCTGATGGAGCACGGCGAGCGAGAGCATGGCTATCTGCTGTATGAATCGACGCTGCGCGCCCCCCTGCTCTTTACCGGGCCGCGACTTCTCCAAGCCGGCCGCCGCGTGCCGCAATTGGTGTCGATTGTTGATCTCATGCCGACCGTGCTCGATTGCCTCGGCATTGCATTTAATAAACCGATCTGCGGTCAGACGCTCAAGCCGGCACTTCTCGGCGAGCCGATTTCCTCTCGAACCTGCTATGCGTCGAGCGATGCGCCGTTCGAATTCAGCGGCTGGGCGCCGCTGCGGTGCGTCGTAACCGAACGCTGGAAATACATCGAGACCACGTGGCCAGAGTTGTACGATCTCGACCACGATCCGCGCGAACTGCACGATCTCGCGGCGGAGTTGCCTGAACAGGCCCGCGAATTGGCCGACCTGCTCGGTACGTTACAGGCGGAGATGGCCCAACGCGCCGCAGCGGCGTCCGGCGTCACACTTTCCAGTCGCGAACAGCGAATGCTGGAAAGTCTTGGCTATGCCGGTGCAACACGGCCGCCCGAGACCACTGACATCGATGGACCGCTCCCCGACGTCAAGGACATGATTCCTCTCTACAACGAGCTTCACATTCGACTGGCGGACGCCAAACGCTTGTTAAAGGAAACGAAGCCCGTGGAAGCCAGCGTCTTCCTGCGGGAGATTCTGGAGAAAGTTCCCGGCTATCTCGAAGCGCGGCTGCTGCTCGGCCAGGCGCTGATCGAACAAGGCGAGTACGCTGAAGCAACAACCGTGCTGGAGCGCCTGCTCGCCGATCAACCCGATCGAGCCGAAACGTACGCGTTACTGGGCCGCGCGCTCGTTGCACAGAACCAGCCGGCGAAGGCCGTGCCGCTGTATCGCCAATCGTTGAAGCTTGATTCCTCCGTGGTCCAGGTACATGCCGATTTCGCCAAGGCATTGCTGCTCATCGGTCGCCGCGCGGAAGCGATGGCCGCTTACCGGGAAATTCTTCGCCGCGACCCCGCTCATGGGGAAGCAAAGTCCGGATTAGATCAGTTGTCGAACGACAGTGAGAAATGATGCGAACAATCTTCTTGTCGAATCTTCGTATCCGATGGATGTGCCACTGGCTCTGCCAGTGCGTGTTTTACTTGTCGCCCTCGATCGGCATGGTTGCCGACGCTCAAGCTGTGGATATGAAGCGTCCTAACATTCTTTTCATTCTGGTGGACGACCAATCGCCGTTCGATTTGCAGGTTTACAATCCTGAGTCCGAACTGCAGACGCCGAATATCGACCGGTTGGCGCGGGAGGGAATGGTCTTCGATGGCGCGTATCACATGGGATCGTTTGTCGGTGCGGTCTGTACGCCGTCGCGGCACATGATCATGTGCGGACGCACTCTGTGGCATCTGCCGATTGCCCCCGAGGCAAAAGAGAAGCAACTTTGTCCTCCGCAGGTGGAACGACAGACGTTGGCCGCCGTCTTTCATCGCGCCGGCTACGCGACGATGCGGACCTGTAAGGAAGGCAACAGCTACGAGGCCGCCGACAAACTTTTTGCGATTCGGCACGACGCCACCAAACGCGGCGGAACTCCGGAAACCGGCAGCGGCTGGCATGGAGATCGTGTTTTGGACTATCTGCGGCAACGCGCTCGCGACAAAACTACCGAGCCGTTCCTGATTCAATTCGGCTTCTCGCACCCGCACGATGAACGAGACGGCACGCCCGAATTGTTGCGGAAATATGGCGCGGTCAACCACACCGATCAGGAACACTCGCCCCCCAAGAACAAGAACGCTCCGCGGCTTCCGGTGAACTATCTGCCGCGGCATCCGTTTCCGCATGGGCATCCGGGCCTACGGGATGAGGTCGCCGTCAGCGGCGTCTGGGAGCGGCGCGACGAGCGGACGATTCGCAACGAACTCGGCCGCCATGACGCCTGTTCCGAAAACATCGACGTCCAGATCGGCCGCGTCCTCGCACAGCTCGAAGACATCGGAGAACTCGACAACACCTACATCGTCTACACGTCGGACCATGGCATCGCCGTCGGCCGCCACGGACTGATGGGGAAGCAGAACCTCTATCAGCACACGTGGCGCGTCCCGATGATTGTCCGCGGCCCGGGTATCTCCCCCGGCAGCCGCGCGGAAGGCAACGTCTATCTGCTCGATTTGCTCGCTACATTCTGCGATCTCGCCGGCGTGGAAACGCCCGCCACGAATGAAGGCATCAGCTTCAAGCCTGTGTTGTCGGGCGAGCGGACGACGATGCGCGATGTCCTCTACGGCGTTTACTGTGGCGGAACGAAACCGGGCCTGCGCTGCGTCAAGCAGGGCGACTGGAAGCTGATCGCCTACGACGTGCTGGACGGCCAGGTGCGCGAACGGCAATTGTTCCATCTGGGCGACAACCCGCACGAGTTACTCCAGGAACATCACGATCCTGCCGTGATCGCTCTCACCGGCCGCACGCCCGAGAAGCACCAAGTCAATCTCGCCAGCGATCCGCGCTACGCGGACAAACTTCGCGAAATGGAAGCGCTGCTCCTGGATGAGATGCGGAGATTCGACGATCCGTGGCGACTCTGGAACCAGCCGCAGGACTCCGCGAAGTAAGTTGTCTTCTTTTGATTCAACAGGAATTTTCCATGCGTTTAATGAGCATCGTACTTCTGGCCACAGTTCCTTGTTTATCGCTGAATGACGTTCGTCTTTCCGCGGCCGAAAAATCGCCATCGAGTAAGGCCAATATCGCCGCGCTGCAAGAATTATCCCGGCATCGCGTCCTCTACAACGGCGATTGCGATTTCCTCTTCGGCGACGAATTCTACATCGGCAGTCCTGATGCCAAGTTCACCAAAGAGCCGTTGCACAAGTTCATCGATCTCCTCGCGGACAACGGCGTCGACACCTACCTGTGCAACCCCAACGCCCAGTTGCCGCACTATCCCAGCCGCCGCACGCCGCATCATCTCACCGGGTATCGCCGCGGCGATCTCAATTTCGTTCGCGGCAACTTGCGGCTCGATTGGGACAAGGAACGGGCCGAGGCGGAACTGCTGGAAGAAGTCATCTGTCTGAACCGCTTTCTCGACCTGACCGACGCCGGCGTGAACTGGGTCGAAGAGATCAGCTTGGCGTGCCGGCGGCGCGGCGTCTCGCCGTGGCTCTCGGTCCGCATGAACGACATGCACGGCCAGCACAACTGGGACGGCAGCCATCTGAACTGTGCGCTGCAGCGCGATCCGCGCTTTCGCTTAAGCGGCCGCCAGCCGAACCCGAACGATCCGATCAATCCGAAAGACCAGTCCCTGAATTTCGCCAAGCCGGAAGTGCGAGACTATCTGTTGCTGATGATCCGCGAACTCGTCGAAGACTACGACTACGAAGGACTGGAACTCGATTGGCTGCGCACGCCGTATTGCCTCGACGCGCCGGCCTCACCAGAGCAGATCGAGATGATCACCCGCTGGCACGCGGAGATTCGGGCCGTGTGCGACGCCCGTGCCGCACAGACCGGCAAGCCATATCCTCTCGGTTTGCGCGTGCCGATCCAACTCGGCAAATTGCGGGCGATCGGCATCGATGTCCCAGCGATGGTCGAGGCCGGCATCGTGGACTTCGTCAACGTCAGCAATATCTGGCAGGCGACGTGGGACGTTCCCTACGACGAACTCCGCCGGGAGCTGGGGCCGGACATTAAGATCTACGGCGTCACCGAAGCCGCCGCGAACTGGCTGAACGTCACCGAGCCCGAGACCGGAAAGAAAGGTTACCGTTTTCATGCGTCCAGCGTCGAACTTCTCCGCGGCAATGCGGCCGGCAAGTTGGCGATGGGCGTCGACGGCATCGAGGCCTACAACTTTTTCGTTGCCGATCACATGATCTTCAACCCGTATGGCAAGGAATTTCGCCATCAGGCCCAATACCCGGTGCTGAAGGACATCGCCGATCTCGAATCGCTCCGCGGTCAGCACAAGCAGTACGCGCTGCAATCGGACCGGGCCGGCTGGCGATTGCAGTATTGGGAATGGGCCCAGCAATTGCCGGCGTCCATCGAACCGGCGACGTCGAAGACGTTCCGCCTCTCGATGTGCCGAGAGCCGGAAGACGCTGGCCTGGAACTCGTCGTGCAACTGGCGACCGAGCGATCCGACGCGTCACCCGACCTGGGTGTCAGCTTAAATGGCGGTTATCCGAGCTTCGACAGGCGCGAAACGGACCGGCTCCTCTTCCCGGCCGGCAACTATACGCACCATCTCCCGGAATACCGCGTCGTCGAGTTCCGCTTCCCGGTTGCCGGCATCCAGGACGGCTGGAATGAAGTGCAGGTCTACAACGGCAACCACAACTATGCCACGCCGGCCGAGCGCCGCAACAACACCGTGCGGGTCATCAACCTCGAACTCGGCGTCGTCAAAGCGGTCGCGCCCTGAGTTGCCGGCGAGTATCGATCATTTGGCCGCGTGTTTCTGATAGATTCCGATCAACTCCGTTTGCTCGAGAATATGCCCCTGCATCGCCTGTTCCAGAGCGGCTTTCGTGGGCCGCGGCAGATGCAACTCGGCATCGAGCGCGTACAGCTTGAAGAAGTAGCGATGGCGGCCGATCGGCGGACAGGGGCCGCCGTAGCCAGTCTGTTTCCAGTCGTTCAAGCCTTCCTTCGCGCGGGCCGGTAAATCGGCAGGAGCGACGGCCGCAGGCAACTCGCGAACGGTCGCCGGAATGTTGAACAGCACCCAATGCACCCAAGTCATTTTGGGAGCTTCCGGATCGGGAGCATCTGGGTCGTCTACGATGAGCGCGAACGCTTGTGTGTCTGGCGGACCTCCGTTCCGCGCCAGCGGCGGCGAGGCGTCGTTTCCCTCGCACGTGCAATCGATGGGGATGTCGCCGTGGTGCGAAAACGCAGCGGAGGTCAGCGTAAGGCTCATGGGCTTTTTTCCGCGAGGGCCAAGGATTCATAATGCCGCGCACAATCTCGTTCTCGGCCTCGGATCACTCGGCGGCCTTTGCATTTGCCAAACCGCGAGGTGATCGCGGTCCACTGGCCGTTGCCATCCTGGTCGTCGCGGTAGATGACTACCCAATCTCGGGTGGCGCCGAGTTCGTGGGCGCGGGCCGTATTGGAAAAGAGCGCCGTGTAGTGGCGGTCTCCGCGGTGCGTATGCAGGATCGGCAACCAGGCCTCGCCCGTGGCATTGAAGCGGCGCGGCGAAATACGCGGCAACCGATCCGCAGTGGCCTTGCGGCGGTATTCTTCGTCGATGTCCAACAGCTCAGACACCGGCGGGAGATCGGTCTGGAGCGCTGCCGGCGCTATGGACACTCGGCGGCGAAACCGGCCGGCCAGCGATTCCTGCACCGCTCGCAGCCGCTTCTGTCCCATGCCGGGGAACTTCGCGAGGCGGCCGTCGTAGGCAGCGGCTTCCAATTCGGCGAGCGAATCGATGCCAAGCTCCTCGTGCAACCGGGCCGCTGTCTTGGCGCCAATGCCGGCCACCGTGGTCAGAATCCGCTCGGGCCGCGTCGTGCCCCGAATCTGATCCAGCAGCGTCGACCGCCCGGAGCGGGTCAATTGCTCGATGGCTTGCGCGAGGGACTGCCCAATACCCGGCAGCTTCTGCAAGCCCTCCGGACCATCGCTGTCGAGCAGTTCGATCACCGGCTCCGACAACGACCGCACGGTTTCAGCGGCCCACCGATAGGCGTTGACACGAAAGGGATTCGCATGCTGGGCATCCAGCAGCTCAGCCGTTGCCGACAATCGCAGCGCCACATCCTCATTCGATAGGGGAAGACAGCGAGGCTCGCTTAGCTCGGCGTGTGTCATAGCGGAATTGTAGGCGGAATCGAACCGCTCGTGGCGAACTTCTGGCGCCGCGTTTGGTCCGAATGGAAGTGTCGGACGATGTGTTTGGTGGGCTTTGCCGGCTTGCCAGAACGGGCAGAAACGTTAGACTGTGTCAGCGTGTCGCTTGTTTCCGTTCTCATCCTCTACGGGAATTACGAAAACAGGAATCGGCGCAACCCATTGCGGCCATTGACATTCGCCGCTGTAGCTCAGCTGGCAGAGCGACGCTTTCGTAAAGCGTAGGTCGTCGGTTCGAATCCGACCAGCGGCTGTTCCCAAAGCCTTAAGACGCCTTGACTTCGGTCGAGGCGTCGAGCGTTTGTGGCGGTTGTCAGATGCCGCTGCCGTCCGTGTGGTGGTGCGGGAACGTCTGATCCATTTCCAGGGCCGGGGACGTTGTGCCGCCGCGGGCGACGATTTTGGCCGGCACGCCGGCGGCCGTGCAGTGGGCCGGCACGGGGTCGAGAACGACGCTGCCGGCGCCGATCTTCGCGCCGGCCCCGATTTCCACGTTGCCGAGCACCAGGGCACCGGCTCCCAGCAGCACGCCTTGCCGCACTTTGGGATGACGATCGCCCGTTTCCTTGCCGGTGCCGCCGAGCGTGACGCCGTGCAACAGCGAGACATTGTCCTCGACGACCGCCGTCTCGCCGATGACGATGCCCGTGGCGTGATCCAGCAGGATGCCTGAGCCGATCTGCGCAGCGGGGTGAATGTCGACGGCAAAGATTTCCGAGATGCGGTTCTGCAAATGCACGGCGAACAACTGCTGGCCCTGCATCCACAGCCAATGCGAGACGCGGTACGCCTGGAGCGCGTGAAAGCCTTTGAAGAACAGGAACGGGATCAGAAAGCCGCGCGACGCCGGGTCGCGGTCTCGGATCGCGTTCAGGTCGTTTCGGATCGCGCGGCCGATGCACGTCTCATCGGCAAATGCGGCGTCGATGCGCGACTGGAACAGCGCCGGATTGACGCAATCGGTGGCCAGTTTCGCGGAAAGAATCTGGCTCAGCGAGTTTTCCAGCCGCTTGCTTTTCAGCACCGTCTTGGTGAGGAACAACTGGAGATAACTGTCGCGTTCGGCTTCCGACCAGGCTTCGGCACGGATGGCAGTCCAGACAGGATCGGTGACGGCTTGAGACATCGGACGGTGTTCACTCGGGTTCAGGGTGAGAATCGATTGTGCATCCCAAATTACCGCGAGTTCTAGCTGCTGTCGATTGAGGCCGCTCAAGCGAGTTATTTTGCACCCGGTTCTTTTGGTTTCTGTTCGGCGTTCATCGGCTTTGCGAAGATTTGCGTCCAGTACGTCTTGCCGGATTTGCTGCTGGCCATGCCGAGACCCATGTGCGTGTAGTCGGTCTGCAGGATGTTCGCCTTGTGGCCCGGCGACTGCATCCAGAGTCCTGTACCGTTTCTGCGGGATTGCGCTGCCCCGCCGCGACGTTCTCGCCGGCGCGGGATGCGGCGTATTTGGCCGCGTCCATTCGTTTCGCGAACGTTTTCCCTTCGAGATCGTGGCCGATCTGGTCGAGGCGGGCCATCGTTGCGGCGTGAGCCCGGGCCAGCTTGAGCAGTTCCGGATCGAGCTTCAACGGCGCGAGTTTCTGCTTCTTGCGCTCGGCGTTCGTCAGCTCGAAGAGTTTGGCTTCGTCGGCGGAGAGTTCCGCAGTGTCTGGTGATTCGTCGGCTGCGGGTTCGATCCGTTCCCAACGCAGCGAGAATGACCACGTTGCCGCGAAGCCGAGCCGAAGTCGCGCCGGCTTTTCTGGCGGCTGCTCGTCGTTTGGCAAGCCCTGCTCGTCGAGTTCCGCTCCGATCGCGACGGAACCTTGCCACGAAATGCCGGGCGGCGTGGGCTCGTCAGCTTCTGCGGGAACGGCGAGACCTGCCAGAAGTACGACGTAAACAACAACGTATCGCATCGAGAACTTCGTCATGATCTGTTACTCGATTGGAGTTGTCCGCAGATTCAGACTTCGACCTGGAATCTGCGTCAATCTGTGGATTGTCTCCAGCGTAAAATCTCGGCTTCGATATCCACCTCCAGCACCCCCTCTGCGGGGCCGTCTTGAGAGGAAAAATGAGCCTTGCGGATGCGCTCGTTCAACGCGGTCAACGCGCGGTGGACTTCGGCTTCCGTTTTCAGTTGCGGCAGCGAATCGAGTGTTCGTTCCTTGTCGAGCCGCGCTGCGAGCACCGGGGGCAATGCATTGACCTGTTCGTCGCGCAGCTTCCGCCGGACCCAGGAGTTCTCATCCCAGGGTTCGTCGATGCCGGGAATCGGCTGCCCGAACCCTGGCAGTTGCTCGAACTCGCCGGCCGACTGCGCCTGCCGGATACGGCGTTCCGCGAATGATTCCCACGATTCGCCCGGCAGTCGCGACATGGATTGTTCACTGTCGAAGCCCGGCTTTGGCTTTGGAAAGCCGGGCTTCCCTCGTTCATCAATTGTCCATCGAAAGCCAGGCTTTCCAAAGCTGACGCCGGGCTCTGTCGCACAACCTCGTCTCCACGAACTCATTTCCCGCGGTGTGAGGTCGATAGTATCATACGTAGGGGAAATGCCCAAAGACTGTGAACGGCGACACGCAAATTCGCCTTCGCACGTCGGAAATCGCAAAAACTTTTTGAAACCTGCGAGACAAGCGCCATGTCCGAACAGACATTTCTCGCGGTTGATCTCGGGGCCGAAAGCGGCCGCGTGATCGCCGGGTTGTTTGACGGAAAGAAAATTCGGCTGGAAGAATTGCACCGCTTCGGCAACGGACCGGTGCATGTCGCCGACACGATGCGGTGGGATGTCCTGCGGCTGTGGTCGGAGATTCAAGCCGGTCTGGCGAAAGCCGGTTCGCGGTGCGGATCGTCAATTCTCTCGGTCGGCGTCGATACGTGGGGCGTCGACTATGTGCTGCTCAGCAAGTCCGGTGAGATGCTCGGGCAGCCGTACCACTATCGCGACGCCCGCACGCGGGGAATGATGGAGTCGACGTTCGCCCGCGTGCCGAAGCCGGAGATCTTCGCGCAGACCGGCCTGCAATTCATGGAGATCAACACGCTGTATCAATTGGTCGCGATGCAGCAGACGAACGAGCCGCTGCTGAGGCTCGCCGATAAATTTCTGATGATGCCCGACCTGTTCCATTGGCTGCTGTCGGGAAGCCGCGTGGTGGAGTTCACGAATGCCACGACGTCGCAGTGCTTCCATCCGACGCAGCGGACGTGGTCGGTCGATCTGCTGCGAAAACTCGAAATCCCCGTGACAATGTTCCCCGACGTCGTCGAACCGGGAACGAAGCTCGGCAAACTCCGCGACGATGTGGCCCGTCGGGTCGGCTTACCGCGGTTGGATGTCGTCACGCCGGCGACGCACGACACGGCGGCGGCTGTGGCCGCCGTGCCAACAGAACTGACCGGCACGGCGAAGTGGGCCTACATCAGCTCCGGCACGTGGTCGCTGATGGGATTGGAACTGCCGAACGCCGTCCTCACGCCGAAGGCATTGGCCGCGAACGTCACTAACGAAGGGGGCATCGACGGGACGTACCGCTTGCTGAAGAACATCATGGGCCTGTGGCTCGTGCAGGAATGCCGCAAATCGTTCGAGCGGAACGGCACGGCCTACGACTACGCCACGCTGTCGCAGATCGCGCACGACGCCCCGCCCTTCCGGGCGTTCGTCGATCCCGATGCGCGGGAGTTCCTCGCGCCGGACGACATGCCGTCGGCGATTCGCGATTGGTGCCGGAAGACGAACCAGGAAGTGCCGAACACCGAAGGATGCCTCGTTCGCTGCGCCCTGGAAAGCCTGGCTTTGAAATATCGGCGCGTCCTCGGCCAGTTGGAGGAACTCTCCGGCGAGAAAACGGAAGTGATCCACATCGTCGGCGGCGGCACACAGAACGAATTGCTCAATCAATTTACGGCAAACGCCACCGGCCGGCCCGTGATCACCGGACCCGTGGAAGCGACGGCTCTCGGCAATGTCCTTGTACAGGCGCGTACGGCGGGTGAAATCGGCTCACTGAAGGAAATCCGCGACGTCGTCCGCGCATCGTGCACAATGAAACGCTACGAACCGCAGCAATCTGCCGCGTGGAGCGAAGCGTATGGACGGTTCTCGGAATTGCTGGAAAGCAGGATGATCAGGTGATGTTGGAACCGACGACCTATGTTGCGAAGTCGATCGAACCGCCGATGAGGAATTGGCTCCATAGGGCAGCCATCGCCTTGTTCGTCGAACGTCGTCTGCCGTATCGCGTTGCTCAGAAATGGGACCGGCTCTGTCGGCGTGCGGGTTGGACGAGAAAGACTGTTTCAGTCGATGGTTGCCGCTTTCACGTTCGCCGCCTGACGTGTGACGAAGATTTTATTCAGAATATCCTGGTCGATCGCGAATACACTCCGCCGGGCTACGAGGTTCGCGACGACGACATAGTAATTGACATCGGCGGAAATATCGGCGTCTTTGCGGTTCATGCGGCCCGCCAGACGCCCCGAGGACGCGTTTACGCCTTCGAACCGTCCGGCGAGAACTATGAACTGTTACGTCAAAATATCTCCCTCAACAAGTTCGAGAACATCTCTGCATTTCATGCTGCGGTGGTGGGAACGCCTGGCCCGGTGAAATTGTACCTCAACCATCAAGGGGGGTTTCACTCCATTCAATCCGATCGACGATCCGATTCGTCGAAATACGAACTTGTCGAAGGGGTCAAGCTGCAGGAGATTTTCGACCGGCATGAGATCGCGCATTGCGATCTGCTGAAGATCGATTGCGAAGGCGCCGAGTACGAGATCCTCTACAACTTGCCGCGGCAGTATTTCGACCGGATCGATCGGATCACGATGGAGTACCACGGCAGCGCCGACGCGCAGGAACGGCGGACACAGTCCAATCAATTGGTGGCGTACTTGCAACAGGCTGGCTACGAAATCGACGCCTACGAGGAATTTGTCGGCTTCCGCGGCGGACACATTCGCGCGAGACGACGTCAACCTGGTTAGCCGCGACGCGCAGGCTCTGCGAACGAAGCGCTCTGCTCCGCCTTGAACACCCGGAACAACAGCCACAGCGACGGAACGAGGAATACCGCGCCGATCGGGACGGCGATCAGCACGAAGCGTAGCGTCGCCTTCGGCGCCGCCACGTCCGAGAGTTTCATGTCGGGATAAATCAGATACGGGTAGTGCGCCAGTCCCCAGCCGAGCAGCAGCAGCACGATCTGTGAGATCGCCATCGCCCGTGCCAGCCGGTAATGCCGTCGCAACAAGCCCCAACCGGAGAGGAGCGCGGCCATCAGCCCCGGCACAATAACCGGCCCGGCCCGCGGCCCGGTCAAGCCGGTCCACAAATGTGGAGCTTCCACGTACAGCAGCGGGATCGCCAAGGCCGAAAGTCCGACGACGAACGTACCCGCCAGCAGCGCTTTGTTGCGAAAGTCCTCTTGGAGTTCGCCGTCGGTTTCGTTCGTCAGATACACTGCGGCGAGATACGCGCACAGCGCGAGCGCCAGCGCGCCGATCGCCAGCGATCCCGGCGTGAACCACGGCGTCGGGCCGGCGATCCGCACCTGACCATCGATCACGCGGAAACTTCCCGCCGACACCGCGCCGATCGCCATGCCGAGCAACATGGGCGTGATCACGCTCGCCACGCCGAAGATCGTGCCCCACGCCGCCTTTCCCTCGCCGGACTCCGAGCCGCGGAACACGAACGCCGCACCGCGGAGCGTGATGCCCACGAGGACGAAATGGAACAGTCCGAACAGGCCGACGCTCAGGGCTGCATACGCCGGCGGAAACGCCGTGAAGAGAATCACGATGACGAAAATCAGCCAGACGTGATTCGCTTCCCAGACCGGCCCCATCGCACGGGCGATGGCGGCTCGCTGTTCGTGCCGGCGCGGCCCGCTGGCGAACAAGTCCCAGATGCCGCCGCCGAAATCCGCTCCGCCGAGCACGCCATAAAGAATGACGCCCGCCAATCCTAGCGCCGCGACGACGTCCTCAAGCGACATGGTCGGCCTCCGTGTCGCCCGCGACGGCGTCGACTGCAGCGGGTGTCTTTTTCTCGGCAAGCCGCAACAACAGCACGACGAGCGTTGCGGCCAATCCCACGTACATCGCCGAGAAAATCATGAGCGAACTGGGCACGTCCGCGGACGGCGTGACGGCGTGGGACGTGCGCATCAGCTTGTAGACCGTCCACGGTTGCCGGCCGAGTTCCGTCACCATCCAGCCGGCTTCCAACGCCATAAAGCCGAGCGGGGCGCCGATAATCAATGCCTTCAGTAGCAAACGACTCTCGTCCCGCTTCCGCCATCGGGTGAGCCAGTACCATCCACTCAATCCGAGCAGCAGCATGCCGCAGCCGACCATGATCTGAAATGCGACGTGTACCAACAGCACATTGGGCCGCTCGTCGGGAGGAAACGCATCCAGCCCCGTGATGACGGCATCGGGATCGTGGGTGGCGACCAGGCTCAGACCGCGAGGAATCGCGATCGCCAGCGAGACTTGTTCGGTCTCAGCGTCCGGGATGCCGCCAATGAGCAGCGGTGCGCCAGCCTGAGTCTTGAACAGCGCTTCCATCGCGGCGAGTTTGGCGGGCTGATGTTTCGCCACCATCCGGCCGCTGTAATCGCCGCTGATCGGCTGCAGGAACGCGGCCACGGCGGCCATCGCCATTGCGATGCCCAGCCCCGCGCGATGATATACATCCCGAGGACCGCGGAGCAGACCGAACGCGTAAACGCCTGCCACGGCGAAGCCGACCGCGATGTAACACGACAGCGACGAATGGATCGACAAATGCAGCCACATCGGGCTGCGAAACGTCGCCAGCGGGTCAATGTTCGTCAGCTTGCCGCTCGCGTCGAGGTCGAATCCCACCGGAGACTGCATCCAGGCGTTCACCGCGACGACAAGAATTCCCGACAACAGCCCGCTCACTGCGACGGGAATCCCGGCGAACCAGTGGGCCAGCGGCGAAAGCCGGTTCCAACCGTACAGATACAGTCCGAGAAAAATCGCCTCGATGAAGAACGCGAACCCTTCCAGCGCGAACGCCGGGCCGATGATGCTGCCGGAGAATTCCATGAACCGCGGCCACAACAGCCCGAGTTCGAACGATAGCGCCGTGCCGGACACCGCGCCGATGGCGAACAGCAGTCCGGTCGCCTTCGCCCACTTTTTGGCCAGGTCGAGATAATGCCTTTGCCCGGTCCGCAGCCAGAGCCCTTCGGCCATCAGCATGAGCAACGGCATCCCGATTCCTGCCGCGGCGAAAATCATGTGGAACCCCAGCGAGAGGGCCATCTGAGCGCGGGCGGCGAGAAGGGAGTTCATGAAACACAGGGTCAGGAGGTTTGATCACGCACAGCCGCGGTTGGCAACCGCGGCTTTTTTCATCGGCGCCACTCGGAAGACTGCGGTTGCCAACCGCGGCTTTGCAAATCGCACTTGCCTTCCAGCCGCAATCACGCGGGAGTATACGTCAGTCGCATCGTATCCTCGCCAACGGGATCGACGGAAACAAGGCGGAGCGGCGGTCGCGGGCCGGCGAAGAATGGCTTGCCGCGGCCGAGCACGACGGGATGGAAGTAGAGCCGGTACTCATCGATCAGCCCCAGGTCAGTCAGGCTTTGTGCCAGTTCCGGCCCGGAAACGGCAATCTCGCCCGTAAGCCGAGCCTTCAGGCCGCGCATCACCGCCTCGAGGTCCTCCGCAACCAGCGTGGCATTGGGGCCGACGGACTTCAACGAGCGCGACACGACCCACTTCGGTTGCTTGCGCCACGCCGCCGCGAACTCTTGTTGTTCCGCGCTCCACTCGGGATGGTCTTCGTCCCAATAGCGCATGATTTCATACATGCGGCGGCCGTACACGCTGCCGGTCAGATCGCGGACGTGCTCAGTCCAGTGGCGAAAGAGCGCGGGGCCTGTCTGCATTTCCGTGTAGTCGACGTAGCCGTCCAGCGACTGGTTCATTCCGAAGACAAACTTCGTCATGCTCTGCCCGACTTTCTGACTCCTAACGCTTGTCTCTCAACTCTTGAGTCATCATCGTATGATGAGAGAAGAAGTATACGGTCCTTTTCGAAACGAACACAAACCCATGCCTCAGCCTCGTGTCTGCGTGCTCCGCGCCCCCGGCACCAATTGCGACGTCGAGACGGCGTTCGCCTTCGATCAATGCGGCGGCGCGGCGGAGCGCGTGCATTTATTTCGCCTGCTCGAACAGCCGAACCGGCTCGACGAGTTTCAGTTGCTGTGCATCCCGGGTGGATTCAGTTACGGCGACGACGTCGGCGCCGGCGTGATCTTCGCCCACCAGATGCGCGGCAAACTCGGCGAGGCGATCCAGCGGTTTCTCGACGCCGACAAGCTGATCCTTGGCATCTGCAACGGCTTCCAGACGCTGCTAAAAGCCGGCCTGTTGCCGAGCGGCTCCGAAAGCTGGGCCAAGCCGCGCGACGAGGCCGAGGCGACGTTGACGTGGAACCACAACGGCCGCTACACGGCCCGCTGGGTCCATCTGAAAGTCGGCGAGACAAACAGCGCCTTTCTGCGCGGCATCACGGAGCTCGATTTGCCGATCGCTCACGCCGAGGGACGATTGGTGGCCCGCACGGAGAACGTGGTCGCGGATTGGAAGGGTCGGCGTCAACTCGCCCTGCGCTACGCCGCCTGGCCGCAGACGACCGATACGTCTCCCGTCGGTCCCGATGCCGAACGCTGGCCGGCAAACCCGAACGGCGCTGTGGCCGACATAGCAGGCCTCAGCGACCCGACTGGCCGCGTCTTGGGCCTGATGCCGCACCCGGAACGATTTCTGTTCGCGACGCAGCATCCGCAGTGGACGCGATTGGGCTTATCCGGCGAAGGGGCCGGGATGCAAATTTTCCGGAATGCGATTGCGTATTTTGGTTAGAAGAATATCTTTTTTTGAGCCGAACCATTTCTCATCGCTCGTGTCACCCCCGATGCACAAACACTCACGAGGGGCGATGCCATGGGGTGGGCAACGGGGCACATTGCGAAACTGAAAGAGGGAGAAACGGTATCTTTTCGACCGCGAGGCAACTCGATGTCCGGTAAAATCGAGTCCGGACAGCTTTGTACGGTTGAACCGGTGGATGGACTGGCGTTGAATGTCGGAGACATCGTGCTGTGCAAGGTGAATGGCCAGGAATATCTCCATTTGATCAAGGCGATCCAGGGAGAGCGTTTTCAAATCGGGAACAATCGCGGCCGCATCAATGGATGGATCACGGCTAACTCGATCTATGGGAAATGCATCTCGATTGAGCCGTAGCCGGCAATTAAGATTCAGGAGCCTCCCATGTCCGATCTCGGTGAAACCCCCGTCGTCCTCTACACAGCCCGCGAACTCTATCAGGCCCAGGCCGTGCACGACGCCCTTGTCGAGCAAGGCCTCCCGGCGCGGATCGAAGGGGAATATCTGACCAGCGTTCTCGGCGACATTCCGGTCGGCGACGCGACGGCGCCCCGCGTGATGGTTCGCCAGGAGGACGAGGCCCGCGCGCGTTCGATTCTCGATAGCCTGATCGACGAACTCGAATCGATGAAGGACAATCCGAAGGACGAGCAGCTTTGCCTGTCGTGCGGCGCCAACATGCAGAACGCCGACACCTGCCCGAAGTGCGGCTGGTCGTTCAAGGAATGACGCGGACCGGCGGTTTTTGCCGGTTGCGATCGCGCTGAATCATCTGTTCCGCCGCGCCGATTCCGACTAGAATCGGGAAGACGCGAGTCGTTTTCTTCTGTGATGATGGTGCGAATGGTCTGTCGGACTGCGATATTGCTGCTGTTGGCCGCACCATGCGTGGGCGCTTTCGTCCACGCTGCGCCGCCGCGCGGGAAGTCCAACCTCGAAACGCTGCAGAAGGCCTATCAAGACCGGCAGATCGAGTTTTCCGCCGGCATCGAAAAGCTGATCCTGCACTGCGAGGAAAAGAATCTGCCGGAGGCGGCTGCGTCGCTGCGGGAACTCAAAAAGTCGCCGGAATGGAATAGTCTGCATCTGGAGGCGTTGCCGACGAAAGTGCAGCCGCCGATTCCGGCCGATTTGCCGGAGGCCGAATATCAGTGGCGCACACAGCTGCGCACCCAGCAGACGCAATACGCCGGGGATCTCTACAAGTTGGCGCAGCGGTTTCTGAAAGCTGGTTTCCCGAGCTTCGCCTACAACCTCGTGCGGGAAACGGCGATCCACAATCCCGATCACGACCAGGCCCGGCGGCTGCTGGGCTTCGTCCGGCATGGGGACGAATGGATGACGCCCTTCGCCGCCGACATGCTCAAGAAGCAGAACGTCTGGACCGACGAGTTCGGCTGGGTCAAGAAGGCGCACGTCGAACGGTATCGCCGCGGCGAGCGGTTCCTTCCGAAGCTCAACAAATGGGTCTCGGCGGAGAAAGAGGAGGAAATCTGCCGCGACTTCCGCAATGCTTGGGAAATCCGCACCGATCACTTCCAGATCACGACGAATCACAGCCGCGAAAAGGGGCTGGAATTGGGCAAGGCGCTCGAGGAGTTTTACGACATCTTCTTTCAGACGTTCGCCGCGTTCTTCAACACGCCGGAGCAGTTACAGAAACTGTTCAACGGCCAGGGAGCCGAAGCGAAGGCCGCGGTCACGCCGTATCGCGTCAATTTCTACCGCACGCGGCAGGAATACATCGACGTGCTCAAGAAGGACTTCCCGCAGATCGAAGTGACCAACGGCATCTATCTCACGACGCAGCGCGCGGCCAATTTTTATTTCGACCCCGCGGCCAACAACGAAGCCACGTTGTTCCACGAGGCGACGCATCAACTGTTCTACGAAAGCCAGCAGAAGGCGCGGCAGATCGGCGAGAAGGAGCACTTTTGGATCATCGAAGGAATCGCCTGCTACATGGAGTCATTCCGCCGCGGCACGCAGGGGATTTCGCTGGGCGACCCGCAGTACATCCGGTTCGCCGGGGCGCGGCACAATCTGCTCAATGAGAAATACTACGTGCCGCTGAAGGACTTCGCAGCGATGGGGATGAACGAGTTCCAGCGCGATCCGCAACTGGTGAAGAACTACACGCAAGCCTCCGGGCTGGCATATTTCTTCATGCACTACGACGGCGGCCGCTACCGCGAGGCGCTGGTGACGCATCTGTCCCAGCTCTACAGCGCCAACGACCGTAAGCGGCTCACCGCGCAGGGGCTCGACGATTTGACGGAAGTCCCTTCGGACGAACTCGACCGCGAATACGCCGAGTTTTGCCGGCAGCTCGACCGCGACCAATCCCGTGGTGCGCTTAGGACGAACGACGTCGAATGATCGCTTGCGCTTTGCGGCGCAGCCACGTCCCTGTCTCTCTCGGCACGTTGAGAACGTGCCGGCACGTCACAATCGTCCGTGAATCAACACGTCGCCATTAAGAACTCGCACTTCTGAATCGTTCAAGGCCAGCGCGTCGTGCATCGCCGCCAAGCCATCTCCTCCGATCGCCATCGCATCCCCGCCAATGACTTTTGGTGCGATGAAAGCGTAAACCTCGTCGATCAACCGCTGGTCGAACAGCGACCCCAAGAGCGCTCCGCCGCCTTCGACCAGGACGTTCGTGCATCGTCGCCGGCCAAGTTCCATCAGCAACGCATTCAGAGAAAGCTTTCCCGCAACATCGACGGGGAACTTCAAAACTTCCACGCCGTTGGACTGGAGTTTTTCGACGCGCTCCGATGGCGCGGACTCTGTCACGGCAACCAGCAGGGGAATCTGCCGAGCCGTTGTCACCAACTGCGAATTGACGGGCAGCCGCGCCTGGCTATCGATCACGACCCGCAAGGCCGTGCGCAATCCGGCGGGCCGCGCGGTCAGCAGCGGATCGTCGGCGAGAGCCGTGCCGATGCCCACGACGATCGCATCCATCCGGCCGCGGAGTTCGTGCACGAGTTTCCGCGACGCCTCGTTGCTGATCCACCGCGAATCGCCCGTCTTCGTCGCGAGTTTTCCGTCGAGTGTCATGGCCCACTTCGCGATCACCCAAGGTCGATTCGTCGTCATGAGCTTTCGAAAAGGGGCAATGATTGCTTCCGCTTCGCGGCGCAGCAAGCCCGTTTCCACCTCCACTCTCGCCGCCATGAGGTCGCGCACCCCCTGCCCCGCGACTTGCGGGTTGGGGTCCGTCGCCCCGACGACCACGCGGCGAATCCCCGCGGCAAGCACGGCTTGTGTACACGGCGCCGTCTTGCCGAAGTGGCAACACGGCTCCAGCGTGACGAACAGCGTTGCCCCGCGGGCCGCGTCGCCGGCTTGCCGCAGCGCATGAATCTCCGCATGCGGCCCGCCGAAGGCCTGGTGCCAGCCCTCGCCGACAAGGACTAAGTCGTCTGTGACGATCACCGCGCCGACAGCGGGGTTCGGCTCCACCGCGCCGCGGCCGCGCTCGGCCAATCGCAGCGCATAACGCATGACATCGACCGGCGAAACGAAACGCATTACTGTCCCGGCAACCAGAGTTTCCCGGCCGGAGCCGCAGTTTCGCTCTCCGGCGTCCAGACGCCGCCGCTCGCGGCCATGTCGGGCGTGAGGATGCCGGCCCCGTCCCACGGCGATTCCACGCCGGCTTCTTCCAGAATCGCTTCCAGGTACGTTCGCAACTGCGGCAATTTCGGCCCGTAAAACTGCGTGAACTTCCGCAGAATTCCCTGCAATCCCGGATCGTTCGGCTCGGTGAGCCGCAGCATCAGCTCGCGCAGATCCCACCGCCACTGGTCTTCGAATTTCGCGGTCGGCCCAAAGACTTTCTCCCGCGCGATTTCAATCCACTTGAACGCCTCGGGCAGGTTCCCGTGCTGCGCGGCGAGGTCGACCAACGATTGATAGACGCGCGGCAGATCGTGCTCGGGAATCAGATTTGGCCGCGCGAGCGCTTCCTTCAGCACCGGTTCCAGGAACGCGTCGTGATGCGTGAGCATGGCCCGGTTGACGACCGCCGTCAGCTGCGCATCGGTCAGCGTCGCCGGATTTAACCGGTGCAATTGCATCAGCGAGAGCGAATTCGGCCCGACGTCCGCCGCGAGCGTGAGCGGCGGCAAGGGTTCCAGGCCCAGCCGGGATAGCATCCCGGTCAGATCGAGCCGGTGCCGCCGGCTTTGGCACACGGCGTCCAGCACGTAGACAGCCGCCGTCAGCGGAATCCGCAGCGCGGCATCGCCGGCGGCGTCCTTGGGCGACTTGCCGCCGAGCGCTTCTTGCGGCTGATCGACCCAGCGTTCGAGCACCCGCCGCCATTGCTCGCGCTCCAACGCGTGCCGTTGGCTGATCGGCGTCTTTGGCGGCAAGCTCCAATTCCAATCAAATAACTCCAGTTCCAGCGGCGTTTCGTCCACGACTTCCGGCGGCTCGGTCGACCAGACGGCCAGCTCGCCGGCTGTCGATTTCACGAGTTCCAGCGCTGTCTCGAACGACGGCCCCGCGACGCCGCTGATTACCAGTTTCGGTTGCTGCGTCTCCACCGCGTCGTAGAGGACGATTTGCGCGAGTACATTCGGCAACGAGTCCAAATTGACGTGGGCGGTATCCGGGGTCGCCGGGCGATCGCGGTCGAGAATCTGATACAACGCCGACGGCGTCAGTGTCTGTCCCGGCGCCGGCTGTGGAACGGGCATGCGCACCAGCCGCGGCTGCTCATCCAACAACGACAAGAGCCGCGAAACGGAAGTGACCTCGGCGTCGAGCGCCAACAGGTCTCGCGTCTGATCGGTGTTCTGTAAATCGAAAATCTGAGCGATCGTTTCGCATTCGATGGCGAGGGCGACGTCACCCAGTTTCTTCGCGGCCTGATGCAGATCGTGCGCGGCCCGCTCGCCGCTGCCGTCGCAGGCCCGGCAGAGACCGGCCGATTGCAATAGTTCGCCGACGTCCGGCAATTTCTGGGACAACGCCTCGAAGGTTTCGGCCGCCTGGTCCTGCTGATGACCGTCGGCCTGGTCGTCGCGCAACTGGCG
>CAZDGB010000005.1:0-32398 GCA_964504645.1 uncultured Planctomycetaceae bacterium
GTTTATTCTGGAGCTTACGATTTGACCAATGACCCAGAGTTCGTTTTGCGAAAAGTTTCACAAATCGACGACCATTGATCGATAGGGCTACTCAACTTCCGTCGCTTCTTCATCGCTGCCTAAATTGCAATAACATTCCAGCAATTCCTGACCGACCTCGACCGACACGCCCAGCTTCGAAACATCTTCAATTCCGGTCGAAATGGCGATGAGTGCCGAGATCAGCTTTCGTTCCTCGTCGTCCGGCAGCAGTTCGTCGTCGAGATAATCTTCGTGATAGGCGATCCAAGCCGCCGTGACGCTCATCCAGAGATCAACCTCGATTTCCGGCGTTTCGTCTCGTTTGAACCCAAGCTCAAATTCTTCGAAGGTCATGTTGAAATACCGGCCCAGAACGTCGTAGATGGATCGAATCTGTTCCAGCATTTCGGCTGGCAGCGATTCATGGCGGATCGGTCCGGGTTGCATCTGGACTGGATCAGAATCGGACATGCCTGCATCTCTCCTTAGCATCCACGCCATTTCTTCGACGGTTTTCGGACAAGGATGCGGGTGACGGAGACCGTTAAGCGGCTTGTAGCTGATCACGCCATCCCGATTTGGAAAAGCAGCCGGCTGACGGTTCTTGGTCTGAACCACATAAATGTGTCCTGACGCAAGCCGTGTTTGACCAAATCGTGTCAGGGTCCAATCCCGGTGATCCCCGAACCAATCATGAAAACAATCGTAGAACTTGATGCCGGTCGCCCAGGCCAAGACTCCATCGGGTCTCAAAACCCGAAGGCACTCTCGATAAATCGGCTCGTGATACAACCAGTGCTTTTCAGCACTGCTTTCAGCAGGATTGGCCCCCCAGCCATAGACCGAATACATGCTGCGGACACCATACATCGGATCGGTAATGATGGCGTCGATGGCCCCCTCCGGAACTCCTTGCAGAAGTCGGAGGGAGTCACCGCAGAACACTTTGCCCAGATAACGATCAATTGTCGTCATCTGAGAAATCATCCTGGTCGTCATCGAGGATTTCTTCCGGCTCATCATCGTTAACGTCGTTCAGCAGTTCCTTTGTCTTGACGGTGATTTCGGCGAGTTTCTGCTCGCATTCCTGCACTTTGAGATGAATGGCGTCAAGCTCGTGTATGCCGTCCGGCCAGTCACCACGCAGTACGTCTTCGAGTTTCATCAGAGCATCATCGAGGGTGCTGTAGACCTCGCCGTATTCATCAAGCTCATCAGCGCTGTCGGCGTCATCATCGTCTTCAGAATCTTCCGGTTCTGACGCCGGTGATTCAGACTTGTGTTTCACCGTCACCGAAGGTCGGGTGGAATTCTTCGTTTTGGCCTTTTTGATAGATGTTCTGACCGCTGCCCCCGGCTTTACAGTTGGAGTTAGTTCCGATGGGAAGGAAACGGTGGCAACTTCTTCATTCCCCGATTCGTCACTCACATTGCCACACCATTCTTCCTCGTCATCATCGCCCATGTCGCCTTCATCTTCCGGTTCCGGCGTCCACACTCCATTGATGAAGTCGATCATCTTTTTTGGTCCCCAGGCAATGTCGGGATACTTCTCAACTGCCTGGGCGACTTCGTCCTCATGTCTGGCGATGAACATCCAGCGACGGCATTTGTGATAGTTCACTTTCGGATATCGAGCTTTGATCGCCTCCATGAACTTCCCATGGCGGATATGTTCTTTCAGTTCCAGCAGGTGTGGTCCATAGCGGCGGGCAATCTCCAGTTTCTCTCGATTGGTGGCATCGTCAGCTTCAAAGCCAGCACAAAGTTCATCCAGCAGTTCGGCGATTCTGGCTGAATCTTCCAAGGAACAATCGGATGGTGGGGTGTCATTTTTTGCACCGTGCAAAATTCGACGCCCCTCTGATTCCTCGTCGCTCTCATCTTCAACGGCTTCTTCCAAGACGGAACTTCCGCTCACGGCCTGTTGTGCCCGCCTTGGAAGCTCGGAGTTCCCTAGAATGTCGTTGAGGACTTCTTGGACTTTTTCCACATTCGTCTGTTCGACCTTGTTCATTGCCTGCTCCTGATTCCGGAACGGGAAAACCACGAAACGCAAAATCAGCGGGCGACGAACGCTGTCTCCTCGGCGACAAATCGTGTCGCCGGAAGAATCTCACGGGACGATCCCGATTCTGGCGGAAAGTGGATTACAACCTCACATTTCCGGGGTAGCATCCCTGTGGAGAACTGACGATATGACGAGTCGGTGTGAGGGGGCCAAGATGATTTCAAAAGACGTGACTTTTTGTGACCAAGGATGTGAAGACCGCCTTCCCATTGCCGGATTGACGGTCGACGAGGCGAAAACGCAGCTTCGGGGAGTTTTGAATATCCCCTATTTCTCAGACCCTTTCGTTAATGACAAAATCGTTTCTCTCAATCGTGTACTCGGTGATGGCGACCGGCTGGAGTTCCGAAAACGGTACGGGGTCAAAGGCGGTGACGACCAGCCTTTTGAGCAGAGAGAAGCCAAAGGACTTTTTGACGCCTACGAGTTAGTCAGAATCGCCGATGACGTGAAGCGCCGAAATCTCCCAATGGAAGAAGGCGTCACTCTTGCGATGTTGAAGTTCTCTCAATGGGCTGTCGAAAGATTCGGGAAGCCTGATCCTTCGGCCCAGAAAGTCTTGGCGCAGGTTGAGAAGTTGTTGGAAGGGACGATGCGGAGCGACGAACCGAAACTTTGCCCGTATCGCTTTCAGCGGGTTGGGGTAATCTGGCACATTCATTTTCCAGTCAACGGTAATGTGCGAAAAACAGAAATGCGGGATTCAGCATCATTGCGTCAGATGGGCTACCTCCTCCGGCATCCAGACCATCCCGTGCCATACGAAGTCTTGAGCGGCCATGACGATTTTGAATCGCAGGTAATCATTGCTTCAGAAAAAAACCTCCGACCTGAAAGGCTGCTTCCAGGCATAACCGTCGAGCAAATTCAAGCCGCAAGGGCAACATTGCTCATTGAAATGGAAGCGGCGAAAGAGTGTGGCGACGAAGATCGTAAACATAATGCTCAACAACGGCTCGCCAAGTTTGATGAGACGATGGGAACCGATGAAGAACACTATCAGCGGTTTCTCAGGAAGACGGAAGATGTCAAAAGTTTGATGACCACCTGTCGAAAGTCCGTCTGCAAGAACCGAGAGCGATTGTTAAAGGCGCTGAGCAGCGAAAAGCACGACATGTCTGAATGCGCCACATTCCTGGAAAAGCATGTCCGTCCCGAAGGAAACGCTTTGGTCTACCGGCCACCGTTGTCTCCACCGGAGTGGTCGAATTAGACTCACTGCCACATAGCCGACACGAGTTGTCACCGCTGCGACATCGTTTGTCTCCCTTCTTGGGTGAGGACAGCAATCTTCGCTGTCAATTTCACCAACGAAGTCGAGGAGATGACGATGCGGGAAGAATTTGGATTTCGACGGACGACCTGTGCGTGCAGAAAATGCAGTCTATGGTGCGAGATGGTTCCAGGGGTCCTGGTTCCATCTGATCTGGACCGCCTGATCCCAGCGGGTGAAGACCCATTCGAATGGGCTGAGCAACATCTGCTTGCCAGTCCGGGCCTTCAGGTCAGGCTACCCAACGTCAGCGTCAGCATTCCATCACTGGTTCCAAGACGGCAAGAGAACGGTCATTGCCATTGGTTGCAAGCCGGGCGCTGCACCGTTCACGGAAACTCTCCTTACGGCTGCGCCTTTCTGTGTCAATGCGGGCAGACGGAAAGCCAAACCATCAAAGTCATGAACGTAGGCCGTCATGCAAGAGCCGAGGCGTTTGGTAACGGTGATCTCTATGCCCAAATCTGGCGACATCTCTGGAACAAAGGACTGCGGGAGTTGACCACACAGGAAAATCGCCAACGTGCAATCAAGGCAGTGTCGAGAATCGGGCGCAGCGAGCAAAAAAAGAAGCGGCGGGCTGAACGGAAGGCTGAACGGCAACGGAAGAAGTGAGCGACACGATTTGTCGCCGGAGCGACAGAAAAAATCGCTCTAAGAAACTAGAGGGCGTTTTTCAAGGCGGACAGCAAACAGGACTGCCACGATGAATGGTGACAACCAATTCGAACAAGGATGCATGGACATGAAAAGATGTGAGGTTTGTGGCTGCAAAGGTCAAAAGCGAATTACTGTAGCAGAGTATGCGATACGTCTCTGCGAATCCTGTTACCGGACGATACGGGAAGAACTTGACCGTCAGAATATCCCGTTCGTCACGGGAACAAAATCCGGCCCGAAAGGCTCTTTGCTCGGCAAAATACAATACGACGAATTCCTTGAGGCAGGACTCGCTGCCGAACCCGACGCACTCCTCTGTCTCTGGCAGTATCCGCATGAGGATTGGGAATTGGCAGTCTCGTCAGGGATTACGGACCTTCCATCCTATCGTGAGCTTGAGAATCGAATTGCGTCGTTGGAAGCAATGTGCAAGAGGCAAGGCCGACCGGTGGTTGTGGTCGAAATGGGCGTGCAAGACTTGTTCGACTTGCTGGACTCGGAGGGAATCGAGAACACGAGCGAGAATCGAACAAAAATGATTATCCGACTCGGCAGTGAGGCTTTCAGACGTGCGATGGACGAGCCCTGCAACTCCGATGAGTAATGCTCGTCGATACAGTCTTCAACCAGGCAGGCAGATGAATGACCATCAAATACGTTTCCACACATCAAACGTCAATTCTTTCGCTGGTGGGACAAAGAACATCTCTGGCGCATCAGCGGAAAGTCAAAACGAGATGTTCTCGGTCATTGCGATGCGAAGAACAAGGTCATCGAGATCGCTGTTCAATCCGATGATCCCAACGAACTGGACCGTCTGATCATCCACGAAATCTGCCATGCCATCGCTGGATGTGGTCACGGAAAAGTCTGGCAGCGAAGAATGGAGCGAGCGGCGAGGATGGCAGACAAACTCGGTCGTCCCCAACTCGCCGGTTTGCTCCGTCAGGAAATCGCCAATTACCAAGAATCGGCAGAGGGAAGCTGAGAGTGATCTGGTGCCGCTGGTTCATCAAGGAACTCGGATACTTTTCGGAAACCCCCTGGAAGGATGTCTCACTTCCAAAACTCGATAAATTGACGCCACGGTATTTAACCCCGGAGGAGATCAGAGACTTCTTTGAATGGATCGAGGCGAGATGGCAAGGTTGGCGTCTCCCTGCGCTATTCTTCACGGTGAAAATGTTCATCGGGAATCGAATCTTGGAACTCTGCTCACTTCGTTCAGAGCAGTTGAAGGGTGGCAGAATCGTTTTTCCGCCAAACCAAGTGAAGGGGCGGAAGGGGAGATCAGCAATTCTCCCGCCAGCCATCTTCGCTGAATTGCAATCGATGTCCGGGAAGACCTTTGTGTGGGAAAGGTTTCCAATGGAATTGCTGGAACGGCTCACTGCCTTGCAGAGACCCTGCAACAAACTGAAATCCGAGTTCGCACCACGACGGTTGAAATGGTGGCTTCAGGGCGAAATTGATGATTACTGCAAGTCCCATCCAGATGTGGAACGCTTTTCGGCGCACGCCTTCCGAAAGCGAGCAATGACTGAGGCATGGAGACTTGGGATTCAGCCTGAGAAAGCCGCCATTGCATTTGGGTGCAACGTCAAAACGATGATGGCGCACTATATCGCAATGGATGAAGTTGCCACGGCGGATGAAGTTTTGTCGGCGGTGGCCCAAGCGGTCGTGCAACAGGCGAAAATCGACACGCTTTGACGTGGTGAGAATGCAGAAAGCCGGGGCGATCAACCCCGGCTTTTTCTTTGCCCCTCTCGTCCCTCCTCGACGACCTCGAAAGGAAGTTCCGGTCCAAAACGTGCCGCTTTCAGATGTGGGGGGTTTTTAGGGGGTTTTGGGTTCCGTGGCTCACGCCGAAAACGACAGTAGCCGCAAGTTGTTATCTTGCGGCTACTTGCAAACGAGGCCGACGGGGCTCGAACCCGCAACCACCGGATCGACAGTCCGGTACTCTAACCAATTGAGCTACGGCCCCTGAATCAGGGTTGGTGACTGCAATTCTAGCGGACGGAACGCTCTTTTCAAGGCACTGGATCGACAGTCCGGGACTCTCGCCCCCAGATTAACCCCGCCCGAGATACAACTGGTCCCGCGGCAGCACGATGGCTTCCAGGAAGTTCACGTCGCCCGGCAGCGTCAGCATCGCCAGCGCCGCCCGCGCAATCGTTTCCATCGACATCATCGGCTCGTCGTCCGAGGTCATACCGGAATCGATTCTCCGTTCCACCAGCACGTTGCCCGGATGCAGGCAACTGCACGTGATGCCGTGTTCGCGGCCGTCGATGGCGATCGCCTGCGTCAGGCCCCAGACGCCGAACTTTGCCGCGGCGTACGGCGCGCCGCCCGCGCGGGGTCGCTGCGCCGAGATCGAGCCGATGTTCAGAATGCGCCCGCCCCCTTGCGATTTCATCCGCCGGAACGCCTCGCGGCCGCAGAGGAATGCACCCGTCAGGCAAGACCCGATGACGTTGTCCCACGCCGCGAGCGTCAGTTCGTCGAACGGTCCGCCGTCGAACGCGCCGGCGTTGTTCACCAGGATGTCGACCCGGCCCAAACGCTCGTCGATGCCGCGAAAGAACTCCCGCACCGCCGCTTCGTCGGCGACATCGGTCGGCAGCGCGAAGACTTCCGTGCCGGCGTGCTGCAACTCGGCCGCCGTCGCCGCCAGCTTCTCACTGTTCCGCGCACACAACGCGAGCTTGCAGCCCTCGCTCGCCAAGGCTTGAGCAATAGCCTTGCCGATCCCCTGATTCGCCCCGGTGACGACGGCGACCTGGCCGATCAGACGCGCTGACATGGTGTTTCCTCGCAGGGTCCGCTGTGCGGACCAGTTTTCCGTTTCCCACGCATCGGTCCGCACAGCGGACCCTACGTCATCGCGGCACGTCGATCAGTCCCAGCCAGCGGCCGAGCAGGAATTCCAACCGCACCGTCAGCAACGTGATGCGGCCCATCACGGTAAAGGCGAACGACGAGCCGAATGTGATCATCAAAACCCAGATACCCCAACGGGCGACGTAGGCGATCGCCCCTTTGTGTTCCACGGAGAAATAGAAATACGTCAGGCTCGCCAGCACGCCGAGCACGAGCAGCGTGTTCTTCAGCGACTGCCAGAAATCGATGAAGCCGCGGCTGGTCTGTTTGTCGACGGCGAACACGACGAACGGCATGATCGTGTTGCGGATCTGTCCGATGAAATCGGCCTCCAGAAACACAATCAACTTGAGACCCGCCGTCATCCCCACGACGAACGCCAGCGGCCACGCGGCGAACCATTCCAGCTTCGGCGCGAACCGAAAGAAGATCAGCACGCCGAACACCAGCGGCACCAGGTACGACCAGTCGCGAGGCGGAATCGTTTCCCCCGGCGCGAGCGGAATCGCCCACCCCAGCGCCAATTCCGGCGTGAGTTTGAGCATCAGCTTCGCGACGAGGACTTCCCAGAACCCGACCACGAAGCCGTACCCCGCCGAGACGCCGACCACCAGCGACTCCACCAGCTTGTAGAGCGGGTTGTCGCGATAGAGGTATGAGAAGACGCCCAGCGTGAGAAACGCCGCAATCCACACGCCGATGGAGCGTTCCCAACTGAAGACCGCTCCCTCGGCGTCGCGGCCGGCTTGCTGATAGCGGACCGGAGGAGGCGGCGCGTTCTCATCCGCCGGTTTCACCACGGTCGGGGGCTTCACGTTGACGTAGACCTGGCCGACGCCCTGCGGCGTCATCGTCGCGCGCCACAACAGCCCGAGCGCGCCGAGCAGGAAGACGATCAGCCAAATCTGCTGCTCGCGATTCACGCCGCCCCTCCCGTCCGCCGCGTCTGTAATTGCAGCACGTTGCCGAGGATGATCAACCCGACGATCAACAGGTGAGCCCACAGTTGCGGGCCCATTCGCCGCTGGCCGATGTTGACGAGCGCGGGCCGTCCGTCGCTCGCACGGAATTGCTCCGGATACTTTTCCGAGAGGGCCGTTTCGTACTCGACCGCGCCGCGCAACGCTCCGACCAGCCCGATTAACGGCTGCGGCAGATACGGCAAGAGCATCGGCACCTGCACGCCGACCGAGCCCGCCGCGATCGGCAGCCCGGTCGCTTCGCCGGCGTATTGCACCCACTCCTTCGCGCCGGGATAGCCGGCCGAGACGTTCACCAAGAGATCCAGTTCTTTCAAGCCCTTGACGTCTTTCATCAACGGCAGGCTGTCGAGCGACTGGCCCTTGTCGTCGCGGGTCTTGCTCTTGCGGAGATCGTTGGCCAGCACCTGGATGGCGATCTGTTCGCCCGGCTGATAGCCGAGCAGCACGTAATCCTGGCCGTAAACCAATTTCTTCTCGGCGAACTCCCGCTCGATGACTTGCCGCACGGCCCGGTCGATCACCGGCAGCGCGCTGGGCCACAGCGTCACGAAGACCATCTTGTGTTTCTTCAGCACGCAATGGCGAATGAACGCGATCGACATCGGATGGAGTTCGGCCTCCGAGGACGGGTCGTAGTCCATCGCAATGGCGATCCGCGATCCGTCCGGCAGCGATTCGATCCGGTCGAACACCGCCTTCGTTTCGGGCGACGGCGCCGCCGGCGACGTGAACCCGAACAAGAGCGGCACTCCCACCGCCAGCGCCATCGCGAGGAAGATCCAGCGTCGATCGAGGTGATTGAGGGAGTGCCACATGGTCGATGGTTGGCGGATGATGGTAACCCGCGAAGCGCAAGCGAAAGTCGCGACTTTCTCTTCTAAACTATTCTCCGAGATACGACCGATCGCGTCCCAAAAGTACGCGCAACGACGTCGCGATGACTCCCATCGCGATCCCGATGATGATCGCCCGCTGTCCCGCCGTGTTGAACACCGACCGGATCCACAGCGCCGTCTGCGGCAGATAGAGTTGCTCCCGCGTCGGCGGCGAACCGGTCAGCAACGCTCGCAGCGGCTCCTCGGCCTGGCTCAACAGCACGATGAACGCCGTGCCGAGCAGCAGGACCGCCTCGGTGTTTTTCGCCCGGAAGGCGCGGAACGCCGCGGATGCCACGTAGAACGCCAGCAGCGAGAACATCGTCGCCGTGATCGGCTGCATCAGGTACTCGTACAGCCACCAGAAGGCGCCTCCTTCCTCCTGATAGCGGCCCGACCAGGGGTAGTTCGGGAACTCGTCCATCGCCGGCACGCCGATCTTCAGCGTGCCGACCGTCACCGTGAGCGCGAACATCGTCAGCGTGATGACCGAATAGCCCCAGCCGGCCTGGTTGTCGGAGATCTTCCGCAGGTGATAGACGACGAGGTTCGCCCCGCCGACGAAGAACGCGATCGCCGAGACGATGAGGAACCACTCCTGCGATTTCTCCTGCAGGAAGGTCAGCGGCGGAATGAAACTCCCCGCGATCATCAGCAGCCCGAACGCGCTGGCGATCGCGAGAGGCACAACATGCTTCATGGTCGGGCCAGTGTAACTTCCGCCCTGGACGATGAACATGCTGTCGGAAGCAGCCCAGGGATCGCCATCCTTTGGGCCGCGGAATTGTTGGTTAGTTGACGTTCCCTCAGAGTTTGATACGATCACTTCACGCGCTCTTCATAAAAATATGAATGGGCGTGCCAGTTGATTTGAACTCCGTGGCGAACGGCCCCGGAGCAGGTTCGTTTGGCGAACGGGGACCGGTTTTTTCCGGCCTCCGAGTTGGCCTGTGACTGGATGATCGGTTCTGTCGTCGGGACGCAATGTTGGCCTTTCTTACTGCCTGGCTGTGGCACGTCGTGCGGCACTTGTGCCGGATGACGGTCGCCGCGTGCGCCGCCGCCATCGCCGACGTTTGTTGGCAGATCGCGGGGGATGGCACGCCGAAACGGAGTTCGCGGGGACGGCCCCAGCGGGTGTGGGGTTGCGGACCTCCGGGAGGCGGACGGCTGTGTCCTGTGATCTTGCCGGCTTTGGCGCCGCCGGACTTCCGGTGCGCGCGAAGGACGGTCCGTCGCATCATCTAATTCGGCATCTCTCTCGCTTCGACAACCTGCTCCGACGCGCGGTGGACGGCAAAAAGCCTCCACCGAGGGGCTCTTCGTCCGGCTGTTGCGGGCCGGCAGTTGTCGTCACCTGTCGGCCTCAACGGCGGCGCCGCCGCGCCCGATCCTGAGTGCGGCGGATTCCGGAGGCGGGCGTCGGGATCTTACGGGGGGCTTGGGGGATGCAACCATATATTGCGGCGGTGGTGACGCTGTTGTTGGGCGGAGCCGCCGGTTATTTCGCAGAACGACTGATCCGCGGGGCGGCTTACAAGTCCCGCGACGAATTGTTGCAGCAGGCGGAGCGCGACGCCGAGAACGTTCGCAAGTCGGGCGAACTCGCCGCGAAGGAGGAAGTTCTCAAGCAGCGTGAACTCGCGGAGAAGGAATTCCGCGCGACCCGCGAAGAGCTGCGCAATCACGAGAAGCATCTCGACAAGCGCGAAGCCTCGCTGGAAGAGCTGCAGGACGACATCTCCAAGAAGGAGAAAATGCTGCAAACGACGCAGCAGAAGCTGACCGAGCGCACCAAGGTGATGGACGTCAAGGAAAAGGAACTGGAGCGGGTCGTCAAGCAGGAGCAGGAACAGCTCTTCAAGATCAGCGGCCTCGACGAGAAGGCCGCCACCGACATGCTGCTCGACCGCCTGGACCGCGACCTCAAAAGCGAGACCGGCGCCCTGATCATCAAGCAGGAACAAGAACTGAAGCAGCAGTCGGAAAAGATGGCCCGCGAGATCATCGGCATGGCGATCCAGCGGTACGCCTCGGCCCACACGTCCGAAACCACCGTCTCCACCATCGACATCCCCAACGACGAAATGAAAGGCCGCATCATCGGCCGCGAAGGCCGCAACATCCGGGCCTTCGAGAAAGCGACCGGCGTTGACGTCATCGTCGACGACACGCCCGGCGTCGTGGTCGTCTCCGCCTTCGACAGCGTCCGCCGCGAAACGGCCAAGCAGGCGCTGGTGAAGCTGATCCAAGACGGCCGCATCCATCCGACGCGGATCGACGAGATTGTCCTCGAAACGCAGAAGGAAATGGACGAGTTCATCCGCAAGCAGGGGAACGAAGCCGCGCAGGAAGCGGAAGTCCCCGGTCTGCATGAAAAGCTGCTCGACCTGATGGGCCGGCTCTACTTCCGCACCAGCTACAGCCAGAACGTGCTGCGGCATTCGATCGAAGTCGCCCATCTCACCGGGCTGATGGCCGAGCAACTCGGACTCAATGCGAACCTCGCCCGGCGCTGCGGCTTCCTGCACGACATCGGCAAGGCCGCCGACCACGAAATGGAAGGCGGCCACCCGGCCGTCGGCGCGGAACTCCTCAAGCGCTATGGCGAAAAGGCCGAAGTCGTCCATGCGGCGAAAGGCCATCACGACGACATCCGCGTCGATTACATCTACACGGTCCTCGTCGCCGCGGCCGACGCCTGCTCGGCGTCGCGGCCCGGCGCGCGGCGGGAAACGCTGGAGAAATACGTCCGCCGGCTGGAGGAACTCGAAGCCATCGCCTGCGGCTTCCCCGGCGTGGAGCAGGCCTACGCCGTGCAGGCCGGCCGCGAAGTGCGGGTGGTCGTCAATCCGCAGGAGCTCAACGACCGCGAAGCCGCGAAGATGTGCCGCGACATCGCGACGGCCATCGAGCAGCAGATGACTTACCCCGGCGAAGTGAAAGTCACCGTGCTCCGCGAGACGCGGGTGGTGGAATACGCGCGGTGACGAAGCGGGTGCTCCGCTCGCAAAGCCTTCGCGTCGCAGCTAACCGAAAACGCAACGGCCCCGGTTAGCCGCGACGCGATAGCGGAGCGCGTGCATTAGCAGCCCGCGCTGACGATTTACTCTTTCAGTTCGAGCTTAAGATCCTTCTTCGGCTCGCCGGTTTTGATCGTTTCCTTGAGACCGGACGTTTTGGCGTTGTTGTACTTTTCAGGGATGGCGGACTTATCGTTGATGTTGAGTCCGAGATCCTTGTCTTTGGCCAGTTTTTCTTCGCCGGCCTTGTACGAGGTGACGGAAACGCCGTAGTCGCCCGCCAGGGCTCCATCGCCGGGAACGAACGTCGACAGAGTGAAGTTGCCGTTCGCGTCAATTTTCCCTTCGGCAGGACGACCCTTTTGGGCGTCCACGGGATTGAAGCGCACGGTCCCGTTCGTGAGCGGCGCTCCCTTGAAGGAAACCGTGCCGCCTACCGCGACCGTGGCGGGATGGCTGCTGCCGCCACAGCCGGCTAAAGCCAGCAGGCCCGTCGCGAAACACGCACTTCGACAAACTCCGACGGACCGTGAAACTGCTGACATAAGACGCATGAGCCCGTTGCTCCTCGAAAGAGGCATCCTAATTCCTGCAGGGTGGCATAAAACCACCCTGCAGGATCGGATGCGGTCTGCAGATGGAATGAACCTACGACACCATAATCGAAATGATCTGGTGTTAGAACTCCCCGACCGTCTCGTTGCCGGCTTTCGTGCCCAGATAGGTTAGCGTCCACAGGCTCATGTTCTCGCTCAGGAACCGGACGGTGCCGTCCACCAGCAGGAAATGCGCTCCGCCGACGTGATAGCTGCTGAACGCGTGCCGGTGGTACGCGTTGTTATAGCCGGGGGCATTGATGCCGTTGACGGTGGAGATCATCGACCAGGGGTCCATCCACTGGAATACGGTGGCATATTGGTTGCCGCTGGCGTCCTTTCCGCGCTTGGCTTCGCCGACAAACAGCGTGTTGGAAGTTCCATCGGTGACGCTGCGCATCCCGACGGACGTGGCCCGCAACGAAAACATGCCGGAGCCGCCGCCCTTGACCGCGGAAGCGTGGTGCCACCCGCTCGCCCAGTCCGTTGTGATGTCGGTGCACTTGCAGTTGACCGAAGGACTGGTGCCGTCGGTGCACAATCCGCAGCCGTTGCCGGCCGTAGGATAGGTCGCCGCCGCGCCGGAACTTCCCCAGTAGCTGGACAGCGAAGCCGTATCCGGCGAATAGGTCCATCCCGGAGCGCCGCTAGTGACGCGTTCCTGCGGCTCGCTCGGACAAATATAGCCGGGAATGCCGAGCAGATGTTCCGGATACGCTTTCCAGGTGGCGTTGGAACTGCCGGCGCTCGTCGGGCTGTAGAGCGATAACCGGTTATACAGCGGCGCCTGATCGATGTACGGCAGGATGAAGACGCGCCAGCCGAATCCATTGTTGCCGGTGTTGTCGAGAGCGACGATGTCGCCGCCGACGCTGCCGCCGAATGGGAACATCTGATAGACGTCATGATAATTGTGCAGCGCCAGGCCGAGCTGCTTCAAGTTGTTCTTGCACTGCGTGCGGCGGGCCGCTTCGCGGGCCTGCTGGACGGCGGGCAGCAACAGGGCGATCAGAATTGCGATGATCGCAATCACCACCAGTAATTCGATCAACGTAAATCCGGGCCGACGAGCGATTCGGGGATTCATGCCAGACCTTTCGAAAAAAGTAACGGATGGGAAACAAGCCAAGGCAATCAATGGAAAGATTCACTGCTTCAGACGCACTCACACCTTACCAGAGTTTTTATCAATGATTCTCCTTTCAAACTGAGGAAACAGATCAGAACAATCGCTACGGAACAAAACCTAAGAAGCCGCCTGCTCCAACAAAGCCGGCACCACCTTAGCTTTGGTGATCGCCACGTCCGTCAGGCTGCCGGGGCGGCCGTCGTGTGGGTACGTCAGTCGTTCGTGATCCAGGCCGAGCGCATGCAGCAACGTGGCGTGCAGGTCGTGCACGGTGACGACGTTCTCCACCGCCGCGTAGCCGAGGTCGTCCGTCGCGCCGTAGGCGAAGCCGCGTTTAAAGCCGCCGCCGGCGAGCCACAGCGAATTCGCGTGCCGGTTGTGGTCGCGGCCGTCGGTCCCTTGTGAAACCGGCAACCGGCCGAACTCGCCGCCCCACAGCACGATCGTCCGATCCAACAGGCCGCGCTGTTTCAAGTCCTGCACCAGGGCTGCGCTCGGCTGGTCGATGCGGTCGCAATTCGCCTTCAACGTCGCAGCGTTCTTGGAGTGCGTGTCCCATGGCTGCCCGGCGAGGAACAACTGCACAAATCGCACACCGCGCTCGACGAGCCGGCGAGCCACGATGCACCGCGCTCCGTATTCGGCCGTCGCCGGGTTATCGAGGCCGTACAGCTTTCGCGTCGCTGCGGTCTCCTGCGAGAGATCGAGCAGTTCGGGAACGGCGGTTTGCATCCGCGCGGCGACTTCAAAATCGGCGATGCGGGCCTCCAGTTCCGAGTTCCCGGGAAACCGTTCGAGATGATCGCGATTCAGTTCGCTTAAGAGCCGCAACTGGCCCGACCGCGCGCCGGCGGTGACGTCCTTCGGCGTCTTCAAATTCGGCACCGGCGCGTCGCCCGAGCGGAACGCCGTCCCCTGGTATTCCGCCGGCAGCCAGCCCGACGTCCAGTTGCGGACGTTGTCGACCGGCATGCCAGCTGGGTCGGTGAGGACGACGTACGCCGGTAAATCCTGGTTCTCCGTCCCGAGGCCGTAGCTGACCCACGAACCCCACGTCGGATAGCTGGCCTGGAACTTGCCGCTGTGAATGAGCCGCAAGGCCGATTCGTGGTCGACCGATTCCGTGGTGACGCTGCGGACGAGCGTGATGTCGTCGACGATGTTCGCCGTGTGCGGGATGACGTCGCTCAGCACGATGCCCGATTCGCCCTGCGGCCGGAATTCAAACGGCGAGCCGAGGATGTTGCCGCGCTGGCCGGGGAAATGGATTTCGAGATCGCCGTCATATTTCTCGCCGTTGCGCTTGGTCAGTTCCGGCTTCGGATCGAAGAGATCCATCTGGCTCGGCCCGCCGTGCTGGAACAGGCAAATGACGGCATCGGCGGACGGCGTGTGATGCGGATGCCGCCGCCCGCGTCCCGTCGCGGCTTTCAACTGCGCGAGATGCGACAACGCCATCAGCCCCAGCCCGCCGACCGAACCGCCGAGAAACGCCCGGCGGTTGCAGGCGAATTGTGGATCGAAGTGCATGACTAGGTCTTCAAGTTTCGTGGGCTTCCGAGCGGGGGGCGTAAGCCCCCTGATTAACGCGGAATCAGGGGGCTTACGCCCCCCGCTCGGTTGAATTCAAATCTACTCCAAATACAAAAACGCATTGCTCGCGAGCAGCATCTGGCAGAAATCGGTCCAGGTTTGTTCCGCGGCGTTCGGCTGGCCGGTGTATTCCGCCGGCTGGGTCTTCAAAAAGCTTCGGCTCGATTCCAATTCCGCGTCGGTCGGCAAGCGGCCCCACGCCGTGCGGAACGCCGCCGTCAGCGCGGCGTCGTCGCTGGTTTCGGCATTCGGGCGAATTCGCTTGGCAAACGCCGCAGCCTGAGCGCGGAGGAACTGCGAGTTCAGCAGTTTGAGCGACTGCAACGGCACCGTCGTGCTAGGCCGGATCGCGCAATTGAACGTGATCGACGGGGCATCGAACGCTTCCAGCATTCCCACGACCTGCGTCCGCCGCTGCTGCAAGTAAACGCTGCGGCGGTTCGCCCCGGCGTGATTGTCCACGACGACGACGTCGCCTTCCGGGGACCGCGTCGTCGGCACATACGGGCCGTACATCTGCGGATCGAGTTCGCCCGACACGGCGAGCATGGCGTCGCGGATCGATTCCGCATCCAACCGCCGGAACGGGTAGCTCGACAAGAGCCGATTGTCGGGATCGACGGCTTGTGCTGCGGTATTCGGCCGGCTCGCTTGTCGGTACGCCGCGGAATGCAGAATCAGGCGATGAATCGGTTTGGCCGTCCAGTTCTCGCGGATGAACTCGCCGGCGAGATACTCAAGCAGTTCGGGATGGCTCGGCGGCGCGCCGGAATAGCCGAGGTTGTCCGGCGTGGCGACAATCCCCGTGCCGAAATGATGCTGCCACCAGCGGTTCACCGTGACGCGGGCCAGCACCGCCGCGGCCCGCGAACCGGGCCGTGTGACCCACTCGGCGAGCGCCTGGCGGCGTCCGCCAGAAGTCAGGAGCGACGGATTCCGTTCTTCGGAAAAAACGACCGGCGCGGCGGCGGGGACTTCCTCACCCGGCGTCTTGTATTCGCCGCGCACCAATAATCGCACTGCCGGCGGCTCGGCAGCCGGCTCGCTGACCGGCGCGAGTTTGCCGAGCGGTTGCGGCTTCGTTGCTTCGAGCGCTTTCACATCGGCTTCGAACGCTTGCCGTTCGGCCTGATACTTCTCGGCGAGCAGCTTCGCCTCGCTGTCAAGCTCGTTCGTCGGCACGCTGGCTTCGACGAGGACGTTGTCGATGACAAAGCTTCGTCCGCAGCAATACTCGAAACCGAACGCGCCGTCCGGCAGATCGGCTGGCGCGAGCGTCACGCTGTTTTCTTCCGGCACGCCGTCGACCAGTTGCGAAACGTCGAACTTTCCGTTGCCGGCGTTCGTCACGCGGACGCCGTAGTTGCGGCCGGGGGTGTAACCGCTCTTGCCAACTTTGCCTTTGCCGGCGCTGTCGCCGCCGGGGTAATCGACGTAGACGGAAGCCTGTCCCGCCGCCGCGCCGTCGAAGAGAATGTTGCCGCCCGAAAAGCCGCGGGCGTCATTGAAGTCCCTTAGGCCGATGAAGTAGCCGACATAGGGTGCCGTTTCGCCGCCGGCGACAAGATCGAACGTGACTTGAATCCAACTGCCGGGCGTTTCGGGCGTCCAATCGAACGTCTGCTTTGTCGACAGCGCGCGGTCGCCGGCCGAACCCGATTCCAGAATCCGCAGCGTGCCGTCGGCGTTTTCGGCTGCCGGGCGGTTCGTCGTATCGACCTGCACGGCGGGCGTGCCGGACGGAGCCTCGTCGCCGGGAACCGTGTTCGTCCACGCTGCGGCAAGCGGCTGGCCGGTGGCGAACTCGTCGGCGAACAGCACCTTGCCGCGCTGCCGATTGTTCTTCGTCCACTCGGCGAACGCGGATTTGCGGACGGCGATCTTCTCGTCGACGGCTTTCACCTGCTCGTTCCACGCGGCGATTTCCGCGGCGCTCGCCGTGGTGATGTCCCGTTCCTTCGGTTTCAACCATTGATCGACGTTGAACGCCGGGTAAATCACGGCCTGCAACTGGTAGTAGTCGCGCTGCGTAAACGGCTCGAACTTGTGGTCGTGGCAGCGGGCGCACTGTACGGTGACACCGAACAACGACGAGCCGAGAATCTGCAGCGTCCCCTCCAGCACGGCGTACTTGTCGGCGCGAACTTCGTCCGGATTACCGTCGCTGCTGTCAGTCCCGTCGGGACTGTTCCGCAGGAAGTGGACGGCTTCCAAAAGTTCGATCATCTCCGTCCGGACGTCGCCGCCGCGGCGATACCCGGCGAGCTCATCCCCCGCGATCTGCTCTTGCAGGAACTGGTTCCACGGCTTGTCGGAGTTGATCGAACGAAGAACGTAGTCGCGATAGCGATACGCCAGCGGCCGGTCGGTGTCGGCCCCGAAGTAGCCGTTGCTGTCGGCATAGCCCGCCGCGTCGAGCCAGTATTTCCCCCAGCGTTCGCCGTAGCGATCGGAATTCAGATAGCGCTCGACCATTCGTTCGTAGGTATTGGGCTTCTGGTCGGCGAGAAAATCGTCGATCTCCTGCACCGACGGCGGCAACCCGGTCAGGTCGAAACTCACGCGGCGGATCAGCGTTTCCCGATTCGCCTCCGGGCCGATCGTCAAACCGGCGGCTTCCAGTTTCGCCTGGATAAAGCGATCAACCGGCGACTTGATCTTCGATTCATCGCGCACAGCAGGTACTGGAACGTCGCGGAGTGCTTGAAAGGACCAGTGTTCATCACCGTCGGGTTCCGGGGCGACCTCGGTCGGCAAGCCAGGCGCGCCGCCTTCAATCCAACGGCGCAGAATGGTTTTATCGTCATTCGATAGCGGTTGCTCGGGAGGCATCTCGTCGGCGGCGATGCGCTGCCAGAACAGGCTTTCGTCGGGCTGGCCGGAAACGACGGCTGCGCCGTTTTCGCCGCCGCGCTTGATGGCCGCCGGCAACGCGAGGCTCAGTTTGCCTTCCCGCTTGGCCGGGCCATGACACTGTACGCAACGCAACTTGAGGATCGGCGCGACGTCTTTGACGTAATCGGGAACTTTTTCCTCTGCCCGCACCGCGACCGTCATCTGACAGAGCCAGAACAGCATCGCCATCAATCGCAAGACTCGACGCATGAAGCGAAAAACCCTGGTATGTTCGTCAATCAATCAACGCTGTGATCGGTACGACACCCGTGATGTCGGCGTCGGTCAGACTTTCGTCGCGGCCCTGGTGGTTGTACGTCAACGCCGTGTGGTCCAGGCCGAACTGCTGGAGCAGCGTGGCGTGGAGTTCGCCCACGGCGACGGGGTTCTCCGCGATTTTGTAGCCGAAGTCGTCGGTCGTGCCGTGGACGTGGCCAGCCTTGAATCCGCCGCCGGCGACCAGTCCGGTGAAGGCGTGGCGATTATGGTCGCGGCCGTCTTTCCCCTCGGCGACGGGGAGCCGGCCGAACTCGCCGACCCACAGGACGACGGTGTCTTCCAAGAGGCCGGTCCGTTTCAGATCTTGAATCAGCGCCGCGGAAGGCCGGTCAACGTTATCCGCAATTTTGCGGATGCGGTTGTTGTGATCGAAATGCGTGTCCCACGGATCACCGAGAATCGCGTCGTTGAAGACGGCAACGAATGGCACGCCGAATTCAAGTAGCCGCCGCGCCATCAGACATCGGCGGCTGTACGTTCCGGTCGCCGGATTGCCGACGCCGTACAGCGACTGCGTCTCTGCCGTTTCGTGCGAAAGATCGAGAGCCTGCGTGATCTCATCGCGAATCTCGCCGGCGAGCGCGTTATTGGCGATGCGGGCGTCGAGTTCGCTCAGGCCCGGATAGCGCCGCTGATGTTTGCGGTTCAGGAATTCGAGGAGCGAGAGCTGTTCGCGCTGCAGGGCGTCGGTCACGCCGTCGGGCGGCGCGAGATCGAACAGCGCCGGGCCGTCGCACCGCAGCGGCGTCCCTTGATAGACGGCGGGCAGAAATCCCGACGACCAGTTGCGGATGCCGTCCACCTGGTCGTGAGTCGGATCGGACAGCACCACGTACGGCGGCAACTTGGCGTTCTGTGTGCCGAGGGCGTAGGTGATCCATGAGCCGATCGTCGGCCGGCCGATCTGCGGTTTGCCGGTCTGGAAGTGCCGCAGCGCCCCTTCGTGATCGTTCACCAGCGTGTGCAGCGTGCGGATCATGCACAGGTCGTCGGCACACTCGGCGAGCTTTGGCAACAGCTCGCTGAAGACCAGGCCCGATTCGCCGTGCGGCGAAAACTTGAACGGGCTCGGCAGGCATTTGCCGCTGTCCTTCTGATCGAAGAACGCTTCCACTCCACCGGGAATCGGCTGGCCGGCGTGCTTCTCCAGCGACGGCTTCGGGTCGAAGAGATCGACCTGGCTCGGTCCGCCATGTTGGAACAACAGCACCATCCGTTTTGCTTTGGGCGCGGCGTTCGGCAACCGCACGCGGTCCGGCACTCCCGCGGCGGACGCCGACCGACCGATGAGTCCGGCGAGCGTCGCCCAGCCGAGACCCAGCGCGCCGGACTTCAGCAACGATCGCCGCGAAACGGCGGCGCTGTGAGCACACGAATGAGGAGTAGAAATCGTCACGGACAACCTTAAGGGAGATATAAAAACTCGTTGGACGCCAACAGCAACCGGCACAAATCGGCGAGGGCGGCGTCGCGGCGTTCGGCCTGCGCGTGCAGATACTCTGCGCACTTCTTTAGTTCATCGGCTGACGGATCGCGCAGATAGGCTCGTTGGAACGCGAGACGGATCAGCGTTTCGGCATTGGCATCGGGAGCATCTTGCTGAAGATGCTTCGCGAATTCCTCGCCCATGCGGAGGGAGAATTCCCCGTTGAGCAGCGCCAGGGATTGGGCGACGACGGTCGAATTCCCTCGGGCGACGCAGTTCGGATCGGGCGACGCCTGGTCGAAGGCCCGCAAAAACGTCAGCGGCTGGCTGCGGCGATAGCGGATGTAGATGCTGCGGCGATCGACGGCGTGCGGGCCATCGCCGGTCGGCGTCGTCAACACCACCTTGCGGTCGCCGTGATCGACCGGTTCGACCGCCGGGCCGCCGCGCTGCGGATTCAACACGCCGGCGACGGCGAGCATGCTGTCGCGAATCTGTTCCGCTGCCAATCGATGGGACGGGAAACGGCTGTAGAACTCGTTCGTCGGATCGCGTTCCAATGCTGCGGCGGACGGCTCGCTCGTCTGGCGATACGTCTGCGAAAGGACGATCAGCCGATGAATCGGTTTCTGCCGCCAGCCGTTCGCGACGAGTTGCCCGGCGAGCCATTCGAGGAGTTCGGGATTCGCCGGCTCGACCCCGCTGGATCCGAAGTTCTCCGGCGTCGGGACCAGCCCTTTACCGAAGTGACCGCGCCAGATGCGGTCGACCTGCACGCGCGCGAGCAGCGCCGCGGCACGCGAATCGGGCTTTGTGGCCCAGTTCGCGAAGGCGAGGCGGCGTCCGGTGGTCTGCGAACCGGCCAGCGGATGATAGGGCGCATCATCATCCACGAGCACGGAGAGCGGGGCGGGAAGAACGAAATCACCCGGCTGGAAGTAGTCGCCGCGATGGAGCAACGGGACGTCTGGCAGCTTCGGGCTGAGATCGGTGGCCCACGCGATTTTCTCGGGCTCGGGCAGCCGCTGGGCCTCGACCGCGGCAATCGCCGCGGTCAGCATCTCTTGCCGTTGCGTCAGTTCCTTGGCGAATTCCTCCCGCAAGCGTTGACGTTCGTCGTTGCCGGGGGACTTCGCGGACGATTCCACGACGACGTTGTCGACCGTGAAATTACGGCCGCAGCAGAGTTCGAAACCGAACGCGCCGTCCGGCAATTGTACGGCGGTGAGAGTCAGGCTCTTCGCCTCGGGTTCGCCGGCGACCAGGTGTTCGAGTCGAAACTCGTCCTCGCCGGTGCGGGTGATGCGGACGCCGAAATTGCGGCCGGGCAGATAGCCCGTCACGCCGATCGCACCGAGTCCCTGTTGATCGCCGCCGGGGTAATCGAGCACGACGCCGGCGCCGCCCGCCGGATTGCCGTCGAACAGAATGTTGCCGCCCGCCACGGGGCTATCGTCGTTATGGTCGTGCAGCGCGATGTAGTAGCCGACGCGTTCCGCCGGCTGGCCGTTCGCGCCGCTGGCGGTGAGATCGAACGTCACCTGCACCCATTCGCCGACGGCGTTCGGCGTCCAATCGAAGAGGCGCTGCGTCGCCAGCCAGCGGCTGTCTCCGGAACCCGCGGCGAACAGCGACAGCTTTCCATCGATGATCTTCGCCGCCGGGGCGGCCTCGGCATCCAACTGCGTGAGCGGAGTGTTCGCCGGCAGAACATCGTCCGGCGCCGTCGGACTCCACGCATCTTTCAGCGACGTCGCGGAAAAATCGTCGCTCCACTGCACGTCGCCCGGCGGACGATGCGTCACCACCCAATTTTGATGTTCCCGCCGCAACTCGGCAACGCGGCGGTCGGCGTTCTCATGGCTCGCTTTCCATGCCGCGATTTCCGCCGGCGATGCGGCGTGAATCCAGCGATTCTTCGGCTGCACCCACTCTTTGACGTTGAACGCCGGATAGAAGATCGCCTGGAGCGCGTAGTAATCTTTCTGCGGAATCGGGTCGAACTTGTGGTCGTGGCAGCGGGCGCAGTCGATCGTCATGCCGAACATCGACGACATCGTCGTCTGCACGAGCGCTTCAAGGACCGCGTAGCGCTCCATCACGCGGGTGATCTCGTTCCCTTCGGTGTTGTCGGTGCCGTCAGGCGGGTTCCGCAAATAATGCGTGGCGATCAGCGTCTCTTTGTCGGCATCCGACAATGTTGCGGCGTCGGCGTAGTGCACGAGTTCATCACCGGCGAGTTGTTCCCTCCAGAACTGGTCGTAGGGTTTGTCGTCGTTCAGACTTTGAATGACATAATCGCGGTAACGATACGCGAGCGGCCGCGGCGAATCGTGCCGGATGTACCCGTTGCTGTCCGCATAGCCGACGACGTCGAGCCACTGCCGGCCCCAGCGTTCGCCGAAGTGCGGCGACGCCAGCAGCCCATCGACCAGCGTCTCCACGGCTTCTGGCGAATCGTCGCGGACAAAGCGTTCGACTTGGGCAGGCGACGGGGGCAGCCCGATCAGATCGAGATACAACCGCCGGCACAGCGTCCGCCGGTCGGCTTCCCCTGCCAATTGGAGCGAGCGCGGCTCCAGGCGGGATTGAATCAGCCGATCCAACGTTTCATCGCTGGAAACCGCTTTCAACGGGCGAAACGCCCAGTGGCGGGAGTCATTCGATGCCGGCGAATCCGCGGCGAAAACCGGCGCGGCGGCGATCCAGCAGGCGAGAAAGGCAGCGCGGACCGCCAGCCCGCCTCGCCCTGCGAGGCAAAATGCCATGCGGATCGTCTGCCGGGAATCGCCCATCCTTGTCTCCAGAAGCGCGCGGACAAGTGGCTTGAATCGCGATTTGTATATTGCATACAATAATCATGTCGGAGGTTGCCGGTCAACTCGATTTGCAAATTCCGATTGGGTATTCTCCCGCTTCCCCTCATCACTCACCGGACTCCCGATGAAGCCGCTGATCTCCAATCTCAGTCTGCGCGAACAAATCGTCGAACACCTGCGCAGCGACGTTTTATGCGGCCGCTTGGCGGAAGGGGATCATCTGAATGAATCGGAACTGGCCCGCCGCTTCGGCGTCAGCCGCACGCCCATCCGTGAAGCGCTCCAGCAACTGATGCACGAGGGCCTGCTCGACGGCCGGCACAATGTCGGCGTGAAAGTCGCCCGCCGCGCCCTCGATTCCATTCAGGAACTCGTCGTACCCATTCGCCGCAGCGTGGAGACATTTGCGCTGCGGTCGTACTACCCGACAATCAACGACGAAGACTACGTTCGTTGGAATGTGATCCTCGAAAAAATGCGAGTGGCCTGTCTCGCGGATGATTTTCATTCCATCGCTGAGCAGGACATCGCCTTCCATCGGTCGATCGTGCGGCGTGCCGGACAGAAGGATCTCGACGCGCTCTGGTCGTCCATCGTCTCACGCATCCGGCATCACTTCACCGAGACGCAGCGCCGCGATTATCTCCAGCCGATGAGCATCTACGACGAACACGTCCGGATTCTCGACGTCTTCCGCAAAGGGGACGTCGAGGCCGCCATCACTGCACTCGCCGAAAACATCGCCTGACGACCCGAATCAGTAGGGAAAGTAGACGACGTCCATGCCCCAGTACGGCGACACATAGCCCGGATTGCCGTACATGCCGAATCCCGGGTTCTGGTAATACGTTGCCCCAGCCGACGGGTAGTAACCGAGGCCGTAATAGCTCGACCCCGGAGCGTTGTAGTACCCATAGGGAATGTAATTACCCCACAGGTCGTAGTAGCCGCGGCGGACGCGCACCTTTCGCGGCGAGCGTGAGACGACGTTGGTCTTGACCGGCCCCAACTCGGTCGCCTCAACCATGTCCACGGCGGGCAATAAAAATCCGATTACGGTCAAACTGGCTAACAAACTCTTCCGCAACATGATTTGGCTCCTTTCGATGCCGAGAAATAAAACGGTCGCAGTCGGTGTGCCAAACCTCTGAAAACGGCAGAATCGCCCGGGAAATGCGCGTCGAGCCGCCGGTTTGGGCGATTGCCTGACAACTCCCCGCCGGGACGATTACAATCGGTTCATGGCAGGCAATTCGTTTGGACAAGCGCTGCGAATCACGACGGCCGGGGAAAGCCACGGGCCGGGGAACGTCGTCATCATTGACGGCGTGCCGTCCGGCATCCCGCTGTCGGTCGAGGACTTGATGGTTGATCTGAACCGCCGGCGGCCGGGTCAGAGTAAGATAACCACCCAGCGCGACGAACCCGACACGCCGGAAATTCTCTCGGGCGTGTTCGAAGGGCGCACCACCGGCACAAGCCTGGCGATTCTGATCCGCAATCAGGATCAGCGGAGCAAAGACTATAGCGAGATTCAGCATCTCTACCGGCCCGGCCACGCCGATTACAGTTTCGACGCGAAATACGGTTTCCGCGATTACCGCGGCGGCGGCCGCTCGAGCGCCCGCGAAACGACGGTCCGCGTCACCGCAGGCGTCGTCGCCAAGAAAATTCTGTCGCTGGCGTTTGGCGGGCAAGTGATCGGCTATGTCACGCAAGTCGGTTCGATCCGAGCGAACATCCCCGATCCCGCCGCCGTCACGCTGGAACAAGTCGAGAAATTGCCGAGTGGCGAACCGAACATCGTCCGCTGCCCGGATCACGCCGCCGCCGCGCAGATGGTCGATTTGATCGACGAGTTGCGCAAGCAGGGAGATTCGATCGGCGGCGCCGCGGAGATCGTGGCGACGAACGTGCCGGCCGGATTGGGCGAGCCGGTGTTCGACAAGCTGAAGGCCGATCTGGCGAAGGCGCTCTTCAGCCTGCCGGCGGTGTTGGGCGTCGAATACGGCATCGGCTTCGGCTGCGTGACGATGAAGGGGAGCGAGCACAACGACCGCTTCGTGCGAGACGCGGCCCGAGAGCCGTCGCGTATCGCGACGGAAACCAACCGCCACGGCGGCATGCTCGGCGGTATCTCCACCGGCATGCCGATCATCCTCCGCGCCGCCGTCAAACCGACGAGCAGCCTCCCCATCGAACAACAAACTGTCACCGACGCCGGCGACTCCGCCACGATCAAAACCAAAGGCCGCCACGACCCGTGCCTCTTGCCGCGCTTCGTTCCGATGGCAGAGGCGATGGTGGCGCTTGTGATCGCGGATCACTGGTTAAGGTGGCAGGGGCAGGGTGGCGGCATCCGCGAATCGGCAAGCAACGGTTGATGGATTTCTGACGACATCATGCCCTGGCATCAACACAAATTGACGCTCCCCGCGTTCCGCCGCGGGTTTCATTTGATCACGGACCGCGTCGTCGACGCGGTGCCGGAGTTGAAGTCGATTCAGACCGGAATTCTGCACGTCTTCATCCTGCACACGTCGGCGTCGCTGACGATCAACGAGAACGCCGATCCCGACGTGCGGGTCGACATGGAGTCGTCGTTCAATGCGATCGCGCCGGAGAGTTTTCCGTATGTCCATACGATCGAAGGGCCGGACGATATGCCGGCCCATGTGAAGGCGTCGCTGCTCGGCAGTTCGCTGACGATCCCCGTCGCCGGCGGCCGGCTGGTGCTCGGGACGTGGCAGGGGATTACATTGTGCGAACACCGCAACCACGGCGGGCCGCGGCAACTCGTGCTGACGCTGTGGGGGGAATGAACTCAATCAAAGACGCCCAGGGATAGCAATCCCTGGGCGTCCTGGGAGAAATCCATCGACATGTCCAACGAATTCCCGATCACCTGGGATCTCGCGTCCCTGTTGCCGCATCCCGCTCAGCCGGCGTTTCGGCAACAGCTCGACGACTTCAAGGCGCGGCTGAACGAAGTGGCGCTCGACTCCGATCGGTTGCCGGCCGTCGATGCGAGTACGTCGTCGACGCAGGCCTGGTCGTCGTTTCTGCGGTGGTACGAGGTGCTCGACGCTCAGGCGACCGATCTGCGGGCGTTCATCGAATGCCACTGCGCGGCGGACGCGGAGAACAAGGCATTCCAGCAACTCGCCGCAGAACTCGCCGCGCTCGCGCCGCTACGGGACAAGATCGCCACGAATGTCGAGTTCGCGCTTAAGGACGTGTCGCCCGACGTCTTCCAGGAGTTTCTCCGCGCGACGCCGGATATCGAACGCATCCGCTATTTTCTGCTCCTGCGACGGCGAAATGCAGATCTGCGTCTGCCGAAGAACGAGGAACTCTTGGCGTCGGAACTGGCGGTCGACGGCCTGGATGCTTGGGGACGGTTGTATGACCGGCTCTCCGGGGCGCTCAAAGTCACCGTGACGGAACGGGGCAAGCCGGTCGTGAAATCGGTCAGCCAGGTGCAGTTCGATTCGCCGCAGCGGGCCGTGCGCGAAGGAAACTTCTACGCGTCCGACGCCGCGTGGGCGACGATCGCCGAGCCGTGCGCCCAAGCTCTGAATCACATCTCAGGCACGCGGCTCACCGTTTACAAGCGGCTCGGGTTGAAGGACCATCTCGAACCGCCGCTGCGTTTCAACCGGATGACGCGTGAAACCCTGGAGACGATGTGGCGCGTCATCACCGAACGCAAAGGCATTCTGAAAGACTTCCTGGCGTGCAAGGCCCGCTGGCTCGGCCAGGAGAAACTGGCGTGGTACGACCTGACCGCGCCGCTGCCCGGGTTGCCGGGACAGTCGAATCCCGACTCGATCACCTACGACGACTCCTGCCGGTGGATCATCGACGCGTTTCAGCAATTCTCCGGCGAGCTCGGCGACTTCGCCAAAATGTCGCTGGAGCAGAAATGGATCGAAGCCGAGAACCGCCCCGGCAAACGGCAGGGGGGCTTCTGCGCCGGCTTTCCGACGCCGAAACAATCGCGGATCTTCATGACGTTCACCGGCTCCGGCGACAGCATGTCGACGCTGGCCCACGAACTCGGCCACGCCTACCACTCGTGGGTACTGCGCGACGAACCGATCTTCCTGCAGGATTACCCGATGAACCTCGCCGAGACGGCGTCGACGTTTGCCGAAGCCGTCCTCGGCAACTACCGGCTGCAAAAATGCCAGTCCGACTACGAGCGCTTGAGTATCCTGGAAGCGATGCTCGGCGACGCCGTGGCGTTCTGCATGAACATCCACGCCCGGTTCATTTTCGAAGATCGCTTCCACAAAGAGCGGGCCAGGGGCGAACTCACGGCCGAGCGTTTCGGCGAATTGATGGAAGCCGCGCAGAAGGAAGCGTATCTCGATTCGCTCGCCGATGATGGCTGGAACCCGCGGTTCTGGGCGTCGAAGCTTCACTTCTATATCACCGGGTTGCCGTTCTACAACTTCCCCTACACGTTCGGCTATTTGCTATCGCTCGGTTTGTACGCCCTCGGCCAAGAGATGGGCAAAGACTTCGCCGCGGCGTACGACCGGTTTCTGATTGCGACCGGCAACAGCGACGCGGAAGACGCCGTCAAATCGTCGTTCGGCTTCGATCTCCGCGAACCTCACTTCTGGCGGAAGAGTCTGGACCTGATCGAACACTCGGCGAAACAGTTCCTGGAACTGTCCGACAAGTTGAACGGACGCCTCAAGGCGATTTAAGATTGCGTAGGGTCCGCTGTGCGGACCGCATCTCCCTGACAGAAATTCACAACGGTCCGCACAGCGGACCCTACAATTCATGGCCTCCGAAATTCAAGACGCTCGGGTGCGGGACGAACGATCCGTGGGGATCGTCGAGACGCAGTACGTCGATCTCTTCACGCCGCCGCATCCGCTCACGCTCGAAAGCGGAGAGCAACTCGGCCCCGTGACGGTGGCGTATGAAACCTACGGCGAACTGACGCCGGAGAAGGACAATGCCGTCTTCGTCTGCCACGCTTTGACCGGCGATGCGCACGTTGCCGGCAAGCACGCGCCCGACGACCGCAAGTCGGGCTGGTGGGACACGCTCGTCGGGCCGGGTAAAGGGCTCGATACGAACCAGTACTTCGTGATCTGCGCCAACGTCCTCGGCGGCTGCCAGGGCACGACGGGTCCGATCAGCGTCGATCCGAAGAATGACCGGCCGCACGGAGCGCGGTTCCCGTTCATCACCGTCGGCGACATGGTCGAAGTCCACGCGGCCCTCGTACGGCACCTCGGCATCTCGCGATTGCTCGGCGCGATCGGCGGCAGCCTCGGCGGCATGCAGGTCCTCGATTGGGTCGCCCGCTATCCCGAGATGGTTGCCAGCGCGATCTGCCTGGCGTCGGCGGCGAAGCTGTCGGCTCAGGGGATCGCATTCAATGCCGTCGGTCGCCGGGCCATCACCTGCGATCCGAACTTCCACAACGGCGATTACTACACGTCGAACGGCCGGCAGAAGTTCGGCGAAGACGGCCCGAAGTTCGGCCTGGCGTTGGCCCGCATGGTGGCGCACATCACGTACCTGTCGGAGCTCTCAATCGAACGGAAGTTCGGCCGCCGGCTGCAGCACAGCGACCATCTCGCTTACGACATGCAGAAGGAAACCGAATTCCAGATCGAAAGCTATCTGCACTACCAAGGGGCGCGGTTCATTGAACGCTTCGACGCAAACAGCTACTTGTACCTGACGCGGGCGATGGACTATTTCGACCTCGAAGCCAAGCACGGCTCGCTGGACAGCGCGCTCGGCAAGACGAACGCCCGGTTTCTCGTCACGTCGTACAACACCGATTGGCTCTTTCCCGCGAGCCAGAGCGAGGAAATCGTCTCGTCGCTGATCCGCACCGGCCGCCATGTGACGTATCTTGAACTCGAAAGCGTCTTCGGGCACGACTCGTTTCTGATCGAGATCGAGCAACTCGAAGAACTCCTCGCGCCGTTCCTGCGCGAGACGCTTCGTCAGCTGCGCGTGAAGTAATCGCCCTTCGCTTGCGCTTTACTTCTCAACCGGCGCGTGTCGCTTGCTCTTCAGCGACGTGACGTACAGAAACGGTTGCCCCGCTTCGTCTTGCCACAGGTCGTAGGACAGCTTCGCCTTGTTCAACCCGTCGCGCATCACCGTGTGCCACGTCGCCTGCCGCGGCGGATAGGAAATCTTCAGGCTCTCCCAGTCGATCCCTTGCCGCTCCAGATCGGCGTGGTCGAACAGCACCGGGATTTCCGCGGCCTGGGCGGCTTTACTTAGCAATTCTTCGAGCGAGATATCCTCGAAGAATACTTGCTGCAGCGCGAACAGCTTCGGTGCAGCTTTCTGCCGCGGCAACTTGAGTGGCCAGCCGATGGGCCAGACGTCGCCCGGCTTGTCGGGCACGTCGATCACCAGTTCCAGGTTCCCGTCCGGCGAGCGCGTCGGGCGGAAGCCGAGGCCGTGATCGTTCAGCAGGATGGCGAGCGCCGTCGCCACGGCAAATCCCTGCGTGCCTTGCCGGACTTTCATCCGGCCGCCCGATCGATTCAACCGTTTCTGCGCGGCGTCGGTCCAGCGGACAGCGTACTTGCCCGGCAACGGCAGGGCTTGCACGGCTTTCTCCAACGGCTCGCCGCGCGAATCGGTCGTCGTCGCCTCGGTGAGGCTGTGATAGATCTCGTTGAACTGATCGTCGGTCAGCCCCCACAGCGGCTGGCCTTCGGGCGAGCCCTGCGCGCCGAACGTCTGCAGGTTGCCGACCCACTCTTTGATCTTCTGCCGGTCGCCCATGTCGAACGCCCGGTCGGCGAACACGATGCGGCCGTTGCGTTCCAGCTGCCCGACCGCCGTCACGCTGCGAATCTTGCCGTACATCTTCTCGGTCGTTTCGATCTTGTCGGTTCCCGTTCCACGGCGGATGGTGACGGAAATATTGAGCGGCTCCAGCGCCGCGATCCACTGCTGCGATTGCAATCCGCCGTCGGCGAGCAGCACGATCTCCACCGTCGTCGACCGGATGTCGTTCGCCTTTGCGCCCGCTTTCGACTTCGGCCGCGGCCGTTCCTGGCCGACGACGGGAAACGAGACGTCCGCCAGCAGCAGCGCTGCGGCGATCGCAGTCAGGGATTTCATCGAATGTTCTCCACGATGGGACTTACGTGCGATCCTAGCGGGACGGTGGCGAAATCGCCAAGAGAATTCCTCGTCTGCTATCACGCCGATACGGAACCCACAACACGAGCCGCCCGCTGGCGGATAGCGCCGTGGTATACTGCCGGACATGGCAGATCAGCCTGCTCCCCGCCGTTCCATCTTCGCCGTGTGGCGATGGCCGAAGGGGGCTTGGTGCGCCGCAATCCCGGCGATGGTTCTTCTTTACGTCCTTTCCGCTGTGCCTGTCGGCCATGTGCTGAAAAAGGCAGGACTGCTGTACGGTCCGAATGAATTCCTATCAGTTTACCGAGCGACTTACCAACCGCTGACTTGGTGTGCCCGCCGATTCATCCCGCTGCAACAAATGATGGGATGGCAGCACGATGTAATTGGACGCTGGACTGGTGAATCCCGTCTACGGCGGATGAGAGCGTACTGGTACGCCCCCGATGATCCGCTCTCGCCTCCGCACGCCGACGAGTGGAAGCATCTTGTCAAGCGCCGGAAAACAGTGAGCCGTCAGCCCGCCGATTAGACTGACCCACTACCCCTCGTCTGCTACACTGCGGCCATGCCGCCTGTCGTGCTGCTGGCCGAATGCCGCCATCTGTCTGCGTCACCCTTCGCCGCCGAAGAGGACGTCGCGTATCGCTATTTGCAGACGATCGCTCCGGCGGAGGAGCGCTGGCCGTCGTTTCTCGCAGCGCTCGCCGCGAAGTTGTCGAGCAGCGGCTTAGGCGGTTTGTCGGACGCAGCGTCTGATGCGACCGGCGATGTCGTCGTCACGCTTCGACACTGGGACTACGGCCGGCGGCTCGTGGACGAGTGCCTGCACGAAGCCGAGTTCCCCATCCAGCCGCCGATCGCGCCGCAACGCTGGCGCGGATACGCGTGCGACGAGTATTTTACCGACAACTGGTGGGAGCCGCCGCCGGATGATTCTGCGGATTCCTGCGGCTGCCTCTACGATCTCGCGCACATCCATGAGGATTCGACGCACGGATTCCTGGCAATCGGAACATCGAGTTGCGACGGCATCCATTTCGGTTACCGCCAGCGACAGCCGGGACTCTGGGTGTACTATCCGGTCGAAGACTTTTTCAAAAATGTGGCGAACACGGTGGCCGAATTGGTGGTCGGATGGAGGAACGGAACCGTCTCCGTCTGACTTGGAAAGGGAATGAATGCCCTGGACGCTTCCCATCGACCGCGCTCATCTGACCGTGATTTGGTGCGACCGCTGCGACCGAGCGGTGAACACGAACGACGAACGCGACCATTTCCACAGCGAGCAGTGCGGCGGTTGCCGCAAATATCAAAAGCTCGACGCTGATTGGGGCTGGTGCAAGAACCACGCCTCCGTTTATTGCGGCCGGCTCGTGTTCGAGCACGACACGTGTTCGCAATTCATCGAAGGGAAATGGAAGTAAACGCCGCGCCGCTCGCCTCAATCAGCCGAACAGTTCCCACAACGGTTCGCCGGACGTTAGCGGGCGGTTAAAGCCGTCGCTGCCGACGAGGGTGCCGCCGGGGATGCCCAGGGCGTGATAGACCGTTGCGCCGAGGTCCTGCGGGCGGACCGGTTTGTCTTTGACGTAGGCGCCGATCTTGTCCGATTCGCCGTAGACCGCGCCGCCGCGGATGCCGCAGCCCGCGATGATCGACGAGTAACACGTCGGCCAGTGCTGCCGGCCGGGGTTCGTGCCGACCATGTTGATGTTCGGCGTGCGGCCGAATTCCCCCGTCACCACGACGAGCGTGTCGTCGAGCAGGCCGCGCTCATCGAGATCGGTGAGCAACGCGGAGACGGCCTCATCGAGCCGCGGCAGGCACCAGCCCATGCCGTACGAGCCGTTGCCGAACGCATTCCCCATGCCCATCTCGCCGCCGTGCATGTCCCAACTGGAACTCGGCGGTCCGCCGAGAACGGCGTTAGGCGACGGCCCGGTCCAGCCGTTGACAGTGATGAAGCCGACGCCCGCTTCGACCAGCCGCCGCGCGAGGAGCAGGTTCTGCCCGAGCGGATGCATGCCGTAGCGGTCGCGTACGGCCGCCGGTTCGCGGTCGAGTTCAAACGCTTGCCGCCCGCCAGCGCCGTTGGCCAACTCGAACGCCCGATTGTGCAGGTCCTGCCAGTCCTTCGCGGCGCGCTGACCTTCTTCCGGTGCGGCGCTCAGGCCGGAGAGGAGCCGGCGGCGGTTGCTCAGCCGTTCCTCGGCGACGGGCGAGATCAGTTCGTCCGGCGCTTTGAACGTCGGCATCGCGGGATGATTGTTTGCGGAGCCGACGAACAGCGGGCTGAACGTCGCCCCGAGATGCCCGCCGTGGCCGATGTTCGGCGCACAGAAGACCGGATCGCCGACGCATTTGATCAGCCACACATACGAGGCCATCGTATTCTGATTCCGCCGCAGCTTCGACAGCAGCGATCCCATGTAGGCCGCATCGGCGGGCGCGCCAGCCTCGCCCGCAAGGCAATGGTGCATCGCGTCGAAGTGGTTGCTGATGTTGCCGACATGCGTCATCGACCGGATGAGCGAGAACTTGTCGGCCATCTTCGGCAGGTGCGTATGCAGTTCGCAAAGCTGCATCCCCGGCACGCTGGTCGAGATCGGCTGATACGGCCCGCGAATCGTGTCGGGCGCGCCGGGCTTCAAGTCCCAGGTGTCGAGATGGCTCGGCCCGCCGCACAACAGCACGAAGATGCACGACTTCGGCCT
>CAZDGB010000005.1:32408-48197 GCA_964504645.1 uncultured Planctomycetaceae bacterium
TGGCCCCACGGCCCAGCGCTTGTTCCGTGTCGATGCCCGCCGTGACCACGCCCGGCGTGTTCCAGGCCAAGGCGCCGAGTCCTCCGGCGGCCAACAAATCACGACGACGAACCGGTACCGACGCAGAGCTCATGGAATGCCCCTCGCAAGCAACCAACGGGACAAGTGTTCGGGTCTTTAATGTATCAAGGAACTCAGGGGTAAGCCAGCCGAATGCTCCCGGCGAGAAGAAGGAAGCCCGGCTTTCCAAAGCGAAAACCGGGCTTCGGCGTCGCCACCTCGCCGCGCCTGAACTGAAGTCTCCCGCGAAGAAATGACGATGATGCCGAGGATGCCGGCGTCTCGCCTCGCGGGAGACGTACGCGCACATTTCCCAGACCACCGCCACTGCCATTGAATCGCTCCGGAGCGAAGGACTGCGACACATGCCGGGCCGCATTCGTCTCATTCTCACCCTGCATAACCACCAGCCGATTGGGAACTTCGACGGCGTCTTCGAGGACGCCTATCGCGACAGCTACGTGCCGTTCCTCGATCTGCTCGACGAATTCCCGGAACTCTCCGTCGTACTGCACAACTCCGGCAGCCTGTTTGAATGGCTGGTTGAACACCACCCGGAGTATGTCGACCGGCTGAAATTGCTGATCGCCAAAAATCGGGTCGAAATTCTCGGCGGGCCGTTTTACGAGCCGATTCTCGCCTGCCTGCCGCGCCGCGACCGCATCGGTCAGATGACGCTCTACAAACGGTATCTCGAGCAGACGCTCGAAACCCGCGTCCGCGGCATGTGGATTCCCGAACGCGTCTGGGAGCAGTCGTTCGCCTCGGACATCGCCGAGGCCGGGCTGGAATACACGCTGCTCGACGACACGCACTTCCGCAACGCCGGGCTGAACGAAGACCGGCTGCACGGCTACTATCTCACCGAAGACGGCGGCAAACTGCTGAAAGTCTTCGCCGGCAGCGAGCGGCTGCGGTATCTCATTCCGTATGCCGATCCGCACGAGACGATCCAGCATTGCCGGCACATCGCCGACCGCTTCCCGAATTCCGTTTTGATCTTCGGCGACGACGGCGAGAAGTTCGGCGTCTGGCCCGGCTCGAAAGAGCACGTCTACCATAACGGCTGGCTGCGGCGCTTCTTTCAGGCGCTGCGCGACAACCGCGACTGGCTGCAGGTGACGACGATGGCCGAAGCCGTTGATCACGTCTCGCCGCTGGGCCGCGTCTATCTCCCCGACGCCAGTTACCGCGAAATGACCGAATGGGCGCTGCCGGCCGGCGAACAGGTCGGCTATCAGCAACTCAAGCATGGGCTGGAGCATCACGGCGACTGGCATCGCATCAAGCAGTATCTCCGCGCCGGTTTCTGGCGGAACTTCCTGGTGAAGTACCCGGAAGTGAACGAGATGTACGCCCGCATGCTCGAAGTCAGCCGCAACCTGGCGAAATGGGAGCAGGGTCCGGCGACGCGCGATCAGGGCGAGGCTGATGCCGCGCGGCGGGCGCTCTACCGTGGGCAATGCAACTGCCCCTACTGGCACGGCGCGTTCGGCGGGCTGTACTTGCCCCATCTGCGGAACGCGATCTACAAACAGCTCATCACGGCAGACACGCTGCTCGAAGCCGCCGCCGATCGGCCCAAGCATTGGGTCCACATCGAAGCCGAAGACTTCAATCTCGACGCGCGCAAGGAAATCCGCCTGTCGGGACAGAAACTCGTCGCGTATTTGTCACCCGGCAAAGGGGGGCATCTCTACGAGCTCGATCTCCGCGCGATTCAGACGAACGTCCTGGCCACGCTGAATCGCCGGCCGGAAGCATATCACGAACGGATCCGCCAGTGCGCCGGCATGCAAACTGATTCCGGCGGCGGCGTCGATCCGAACGGCGGCATCCGCTTCAAGCAGCCGGGACTCGATCAGAAGATCGCCTACGACGAGTGGCCGCGGAAAAGCCTCGTCGACCATTTCCTGCAGCCGGGCCTGTCCTGCGAAACGTTCTGCGCCGGGCAAGGCCGCGTTTCCGATTTCACCGAAGGCGTGTATCACTCGGTCCTTCGCCGCTCCGACGAGCAGGTCGAAGCGAAACTGTGGCGCGAAGGCCGGCTCGGCCCGTACGACATCCGCGTGACAAAGACCGTGTCGCTCGCCGCCGCGTCCGGCAGCACGCTCATCATTCGCTACGATCTCGACCGCTTGCCGGCCGATCTGCCGATCCACTTCGGGGTCGAATTCAACTTCGCCGCGATGCCCGCCGGCGCGCAAGACCGCTTCTACTACGATGAACACGGCGGCCGCTTGGGAACGCTCGATACGCTCTTGGATCGCGAAGAGGTTCAGCGCATCGGCCTCGTCGACGAATGGCTGGGCCTCGACGTCTCATTGGAATTCTCCCGCCCGACGAGCTTGTGGACGCAACCGATCCAGACCGTCAGCCAGTCGGAAGGAGGCTTCGAACTCGTCCACCAGAGTTCGTCCGTCATTCCCCACTGGGAGTTCGCCGCCCCGAAAGACGGTGTGTGGAGCGTCCAGATGACGTTGACGCTCGACACCTCGGCGGCGCAGGCGCGGCAACTCGCCGAGTCGCCGCCGCGGAAACAACTCACGCCAGCGCACGCCCATTAAAAATGCAGCGGCGGGACCACGCTTCTGCGAAGCGTCGCTAAAGACTACTTCCCCGCCGGGACGTTGCCGTCGATGTAGCGCCAGTTCTTCAAGAACGTGATCAAATCGGCCATCTGGGCGTCGTCGATGTTCTTTTCCAGGCCGACCGGCATCAGCGACAGGCCGCTGCCTTTGAGCTCGTCGATGTCGTCGCGCAGGACGACTTCAACTTTGCCTTCCGGCTGCTTGAGCGTGATCGACGACGCCGTTTCCGTGGTGATGATACCCGTCAGCACGCGGCCGTCCTGCGTCGTCACGGTGTAGCCGAAGTAGTTATTGTCGACGGCCCGGTTCGGATCGAGGATCGACAGCAAGAGTTGTTGCGGCGTGCGGGCATAGTTGTCGCCGACGTCCGGGCCGACGTTCACGCCGACGTTGCTCACGCGGTGACAAGTCGCGCAGTTCTTCTCGAACACGACGCGGCCGTTCTTCGCGTCGGCGTCCATGCGGGCCGACGCCGCGTATTTCTCCAGGAGTGCCGCCCGATCCGCCGCCGCCGCCGCGAACAGCTTGTTGGCCCGCTCCTTGACGTCGGCATTGCGATGATTCGTCAGCCGCGCCGAGCGCGTCGCGTCGATCTCGCTCAGCGACAGCGACTGATCCTCGAGAGCCTTCATCAGCAACTCGGTCCGCTGCTCGTTGGCGAGCAGCACATCGAGAATCGCCCGCCGCACGGCGGGGGTCTCAGCGGGGAACGTTTCCAGCAGTTTCGGGCCGATGTCGTCGCCGGCGTAACCGATCAAACAATCGAGCGCGGCGAGGCGGATGGACGATTCGGGATCGGACGTAGCGATTTCCAGCACGCCGGCCGTCGCGGAGGGTTCGATGTGGAACTTCAGCAATCGCAGGGCGGAAAGCCGTTCGGCGGGCGGGGCTTCTCGATTGGCCGCCAGTTTTACGGCCTTGAACGCGATCGCTCGCAATTGAGTTTTCACATCTTGTGATTGAGCTTCGACCAATGCCCCCCACGCCTTGCCGCGACGCTGCTGTCCGATCGCCAATCCGCGAATGACGGCCCAAATCTGTTCGCTACTTCGTTGCTCAGGGAAAGCGACGGAAAAGACGCTCTGCAACTCGGCGGCATTATCGCGCACGGCGACGAGCGTCGCCAATTCTTCCGCGAACTCCGTTCGTTCCCAGCGGGTGGTCTCGCTCGCGGGAAGCGCCAGCGTTTCCCCCAGCAACTGCGGGCCGTTTTCCGTGACGCACAGCAAGAGCGCGGCCCGCATCCACGGGTCCGCGACGCCGCTGCGAATCAGCCGGACCAGTTGCGGCGATTTCTCCGCGGGAGTCGCCGCCAGAGAAAGCGCTTGTTGAAAGCGGGCGCGGGGATCGTCATCCGCGGCAAGAGTGGTCAACAGCGCCGGGTCGAGATGCCGATACTCCGCCTCCCGCACGCGCGGACTCGGATCTTTCAACGCCGCGTCGTGCCCGTAGTCCCGTTCCGGAGCAAAGCGGCGACAGAGTTCCATCGCCGCGACTTTGCCTTCCGGCGTCGCTCGTCCTTGAATCACATCGCACATCGACCGAAACGCAAAATCCGACCACCGCTGCGTCAACAGGCGGAACGCCGTGTCGCGTTGCCAGGCATTCGGATGTGACAGCAGCAGCGACAGATCCGTGATGGTCGCCTCATTCAATCGTGCCTGCGTCGCTGGCGGTTTCGCGGCCCGCTCTTTGGATCGAACCCGGTAAATCCGCCCCTTGTCGTCGCCGAAGCGCTCGTCCGGGCGGTTCTTCAGTTCGACCGGCACCCAATCGGGATGTTCGATCACGGCTCGGTACATGTCGACCACGTACAGCGCCCCGTCGGGACCGTGCGACAGGTTCACCGGCCGGCACCACGAATCGGGCGTCGCGAGGAACTCCCGTTCCTTGTACGGCGACTGGCCGGCGAACGTCGCGCCGCTCGGCGTCAAGACTTCGCGGTGGACGAGGCTGCCCGTCGGGTCGCAGGTGAAGGCGTTGCCGTAGTAATCCGGCCCGAGCCCGTCGCCGCGGTAGATCATCACGCCGCACGCCGCGGTGAACTGCCCGGCGTGCAATTGCGAAGTCGTCCAGAACTTGCTGATCGGATAGATCCGCGACGCCTCGCCCGCCGCCGCGACGTCGTGCATCACGGCTTTCACGGCGACGTGCGGATTGAGCTTGAGATGCCAGTTCTCCAGCACGACGTGCTGGCACGGGTTGCGGTTGCTGCAGACGAAGCGGTTGCCCCAATCGTCGAACGTCAGGCCGAACTGCCCGTTCCCCGCGACGGCCTCGCAGGCGCCGGTGTGCGGATCGAACCGGAAATCGAACCCGGTCAGCTTGATCGGCTCCTGGTCTTTCTTCCATTCCGGTTTTTGCGGCACGACGGTGCCGCCGCGGAGCCCGTTGGCGATGTAGATGTAGCCGTCGAGTCCCAGCGTCGGGTGGTTGTGCCGCAGTTGCGAGTTCTCCTGCGCGAAGCCGGTGAACCAGGTCTCCTTGAACTCGGCTTTGCCGTCGCCGTCGCGGTCGGCAAAGAACGCGATCTCCCCGGCGAGCGTGACGATGGCCCCGTCCTGCCACGGCAAGATACCCGTCGGAAAGAGGATGTCTTCGGCGAAGACGGTCGCCGTTTCATAACGGCCGTCGCCATCCTTATCCCAGAGCCGTTTGATCTTGGAATACGGCTTCTCATCGGGCCGGGGGCCTTTGGGGTAATCCCGCATTTCGACGACCCATAGCGCGCCATCTTCGCCGAACGCGATGGCGACCGGATCGACGACTTCCGGTTCGCAGGCGACGAGTTCGATCGTCAGCCCGTCGTCCAGCCGGAAATGCTGGAGCGACTCTTCCGCGGAGATCGGACTCGGAAAATCGGCCGCATCCTCGGCGAACGCCGGCGCACAGCAACCGATCACAGACACACAGCAGCACAGGACCAGACAACGCATCGCAGACTCCCGGAACGATTGGGTTCTCAAGAGATACGTTACTCGCTCGCTGCGGGACGGACCAGTTCGCGTTGCCGCGGTTGGCGGGGTAGACTCATGCTGAACTCTCCGAGCGGGGGGCGTAATCCCCTGATTGTGCGTCCTTTGTTGGATCACGTCGCTGAACATGCCAGCCGCATCCAGGGGCTCACGCCCCCGTTCGGAAAGAATAGGACGAAAGCAGAACAATGTCCCGATTAGCCCAACTGCAGCAGATGCTCGCCGAGGATCCGAACGATCCTTTTTTGCATTACGCCGTCGCGATGGAGCATGTAAAGCTCAACGAGCCGGACGCGGCGCTCGAGCAACTGGCGGCGATCAACGGGCGGTTTCCCGATTACGTCGCCGCGTGGCAGCAGCGCGGGCAGTTGCTGACCGATCGCGGCGACTCCGACGCAGCCCGCGAGATTCTGCGGCAAGGCATCGCCGCGGCGCAACGCACCGGCGATGCGCACGCCGCGGGCGAGATGCAGGGCTTCCTCGACCTGCTGCCGTCCGGCTGGTGACGCGAACCCCTGTTTACGAGGCTGCGCTGCGAAACGGCACGTTGTCGTCGCCGAGTTGTTCGTAGAACGACATCGACCGCGTGAGATGGTTGACGAGGATCGACTTGGCGCGTTCCAGGTCGTTGTCGAGCAGGGCCTTGGCGATTTCGATATGCTCGCCGTAGGTCACCGGAACGTGAGTGGACGAGATGCCCAGCGAGATGCCCGTCAGCATGCATTTGCGGACGAGGGGATCGACGACGTGCAGCAGAATCGGGCTGCCGCTCGCTTCGAGAAACATGCGGTGAAACTTGTAGTCGATCCGCCGGCGCTGGTCCTCCGTCATGTGGCTTTCGTCGCGGATGACCCGCTCGTTCTCGGCGATCATTCGTTCCAGTTGCTCGCGCGTCAATTGGTCTTTCGCCCGGCTGATGGCTTCTGCTTCCAGCAGCATGCGGATCTTGAACGCGTCGATGACGTCCCGCTTGTCGAGTTGCACGACCTTCCAGCCGCGGCGCGGCAGGCGCTGCAGCAGGCCGTCGCGGCACAGCCAGTCGAGCGCCTGGCGAACGGTTCCGAGGCTGACGCCGATCGATTCCGCCAGTTCCTGGCCGTTGACGTTCTCGCCCGGCCGAAGTTTGCCTTCGAAAATCGCATCGAACACGGCCCAATACGCCTGCTCGGTCTGATTGGCGTAGGCGAACACCGGTTCGGCGGCTTGCCGGCGCTTCTTCGGGAGGGACACCACGATCGGCCGGCCGGCGCCGTTCAACTGCACGCAGCCATCGTTGACGAGCCGGATGATCGCCTTGCGGACCGACGTGCGGCTGACGTCGAGGTTCGACGCGATGTCGCCTGCCTTCAGGTGTGTGCCGACCTCAATGCTGTGGCCGCTGAGTTGGGCGCACAGATAGCTGTAAATCTGATCTTCCAACAGATCGCGCGACACGATGGTTCCCGTAGGACGATGAGGGGGACGCCGCTGTTCGAGTGTTTCCAAGAGAGGAGTAATCAGTTTGCACCGCCTTTTCGATTCCTGCAACAACGTTCGTTACTCGGGCGCTGGTAACGCTTTCTGTTCGACATTCGGCGGACGATGAAGTTCGGTCCATAAGGCGGCAAACCACAGGAGTGCGGCCCGGCGCTGGCCGATGCCGGAAAAATGCCGCATCGACTGCGGATCGCCGCGGTTCTCATCGTCGAGGACGTCGGTGTCGGGGCCGGGGCGAAAACCCGGTTCCGACCACAATTTCTGAATGGCGTTCCGAATGGATTCTTCCCGTTCGGGGACGCGATACACGGTGGGATGCAGCGTCGATTTTGCCGGCAGCCACGGGACTTCGCGGCCCCATTGCCGCATGGCTTCCGCCCGGATGGAGATCACACGGGCGACGTAAGTCTCGGCCGGCGTGTGCTCGATGACGTCCGATTCCCCCTGCTGCCACAGGACGGCCCGGAAGTTCCCGGTCTTCTGCCCCGCCGCGATCAGGTCGGCGAACAACGGTCCGTCCACGGCCCACTGCCGCGTGGATGTCCCTCCGACAGCCGCATTCACGAAACCCACGGGAACCTTCAAGACGGGCGCCAACAAGTCGCCCAGCGCCGGCCAGATCGAGCCTTTCGGCCCGGCGTGCGGCACCGGGTCATCACAGATTTGCCACTGCTTATCACGCCAATTGAAAGCGGCGACCCGGCGTCCCGGCTCCGTCACTTTCAAGTTTTCGTCGTTGGCCCCAACCGCATAAGACTGACCGGCTATTAAGAACACCTCGCCGACGCCGAAAGGTTCGACGGAATTTTTTTGCAGAATTTCATCCTGCCGCGCTTGCCGCAGCTCCAACCGATACCAGCCGCCTGCTGGAACTCTCACCACTGCTTTGTGTTGAGTGTCTTGAATCTGGACAACCAGTTTCGTCCACTCGACCGGTTTCCCCCAACTGCCATCCTGTAAGACCACGCGGGCCTCCCAATCGCCGGCGGAAACCTCCGCTGTCCAGGCCAACGAGACCTCGGCAGAGCCGCGCGGATACGGCCCGGGTTGATTCACCGGAGCCGCCGTCGGATCAAACCCTTCCCGCTGAATCACTTGGTACGCCTGCGGCGACTGAATAACCGGCTCGGCGGCAGCCGTCAGGATCGCAATCTGAAAGAATCCACCCGCCAGGGCCAGCCGGATGTTCAGGCGAGATGCCATATGAGACCTTTCTGCAACTATCAAACATAGACACGAAATGACCCGCGGTGCGGGTTTAATTTTCCTACGAAAGCCAGAAGGTCGCAGCCGCCTCACATTCCGCCCTTGACCGGCCGGCCCGACCCCAGAATACTTCCGGCAGAATCGATTGCACGAGTCTCCTGGGAGCGAAATCGCCGTGAGGTGCGCCGGAATTCAGCGCGGCTGGCAATTCGCCCTCGTCTGTTGGGTGGCGCTGACCCTGTCGGCCGCGCCGCTGCTGGCAGCGTTCGAGTGCCGCGAATGCTGCGATTTCGGCGAACCCGTCGCCGCCCGCGCCACGTGTCATGCCGCGACCGCCGAGGATTTGCCGGATTGTTGCCGGCAACATGCGGCTCCGGCCCCGATCGAACCGCGGAACCAGTGTCCGCAGTGTCCGGTCTGTGAGGCGAAGCGGCCTACCCCCGCGATCGCGGGGAGGGGCTTCTCCTGGAAACCGCCCCTGATCGCCGTCGATGCGCTGGCCGCGCCGATTGTCAAACTTCCCCAGCCGGCGGAAGCGGCGTGGTCGAGCAGCCGGGAAATCCTCGATCGAGCGACGCCTCCGCTGCGCGTCCTCTTTTGCTCTTGGCAGGAATGATCGTCGCCAAGCCGCGGTTGCCAACCGCGGCTTGGAAAACGTTCATTTTTGTTTCTCATGTTTTCAATTCTCTGAGGAGAATGTCCATGTTTGCCAAGCTCGGATTGTTGGTTTCGGTTGTCAGTCTGTCGGCTGCGGGCATGGTGATGTCGGCTTCGACGTCGCCCGCTCCGAAAGCCATCGCGTCGTGCTGTGCCTCGTGTCCGCATTGCGCGGACGTGTGCACCGGCGACTGCGAAGTCTGCGGCTGCGCATCCTGCACGGCCAACTGACGTGACGTCCCGACCGTGACCCGTGGAAAAGCGCCTCGCCCGGACTCCCGTCCGGGCGAGCGTTTTTATTTCTTCCTGAGCGGGGGTAAGCCCCCGCTCGGAAGGTAGTGCGCTTACTGCCCGGTGAACTCGTTCCCGACCTTTCGCGCCCGTTCCGGCTTGTCGATGTTGATGCCCAGTTTCAAACCGGCTTCGACGAGCAGGTTCCAACCAGCGGCGAGTTGCACGAAACCGCGATCGTCGCCGGCGTCCGGAATGGTGACCGTGGGAAACATCGTCGGCCGCGACGCGATGGCGATCACGGTGAGGCCCACGCCTTGCACCAGCACGTCGTGGAACTTCTGCTCCGATTCCGGATACGGGTCGATCCACAGAATCACGTCGTCGGCCCGCATGCTCTCTTCGACGCCGTGCACGGCGTACGTCCCTTCGAGGAAATCGCTGTGCTTGCGGGTGATTTCGTTGACTTTCAGCGTCAGTTCTTCGGCGACGCCGTCGTTGCGGCCAGCACAGTAAATCGTTCCTGCCTTGGCGATTTTGGCGGTGATGTCGGGGTCGATCGGCTGCGTCATCGCGGTGTGCATGTGCGCGGCGATGTCCGCCAGGCGGGAGCGAAGCGTGTCGACGCCGACGATCTTTTCGACGAACGCGCGGCAGAACAGCGCCTGCTCGACGACGCTCTTTGTGGCGGCGACGGCGGTTTCCTTGCCGCAAGTCAGCACCCGCCCGGCGTTCGACAGCGATTCCAGCGTCGAGCCGGCAAACGCCGTCAGGCTGAAGAGCGGCGCATGTTTCGCCGCATTCAACTGCGTGTAGAGCCGAATGACTTCCGCCGTGCGGCCGGAGTTCGACATCGCCAGCACGGCCCAATCGGCGAGGTCGTACTCTTGCGATTGCCGGCCAGCTTCCGTGTGCAGCGTGAGGGGCCAGTTCTGCCGGCGGACCTGGGCGATCACGTTCTTCGCGGGGAACAACCGGCTGGACCCTTCGCCGGTGAGCAGGAGTTTGCCGCTGGCCGGAACCGATTTGGCGAGGTCATCCACAACGGACGGCTGGAAACTGCGGACGACGTCCACGGCGGAGAGCATGTCGGCGACGAGGCCGTAGCGGGAATAGGGTTCGCGATCGAGATGCATGAGTCTTCCAAACAAGCAAACGCAACGGACTACGCTTCTGCGAAGCGTCGCTAAATATAGAGCTTACGCTTTGGCTTTCTTGCCTGCCAATGTCACATAATTCGGCAATTCGCCGAGGAGGGGCCGCAGGTAATTCAGAAATTCGGGTGTGATATCGAGGCCGTCGTCCGAGAGATATTCGTCGGGCATCGGCCGTTCGTGATTGGCGACCTCGGCCAGCGGAATCGTCCCGAAAGCGGCTTTGTATTTCTGCTTTCCCTTGCTGGCCCGCTCCAGCGTGACCATCACGCCGGACTGGCCTTTCAGCGCCAAACGCACGGCCTGCTGGCCGCAGCCGTAGGCTTCCAGGAAATCGAGCTTTACGCCGCGGTCGGCAGCGGACATCGGCAGCGATTCGCACACCTGGAACTCGCCCCGCCAGCCGAACTCCTGGCTGATGATGCGGTGCAGGACCAGCGCCACGCTCGTTCCGCCCATGGCGCCGAATTCCACGTTGCCGAACTTGTCGGTCGTTTGCGACGCCGAGACCGGCGATCCGTCGGCGTTGGTGATTCCCTCGCCACAGACGATGGAGACAAAGCCGTGTTTGGCGTGCGTGCGTTTCACGGCTTCGAGAAATTTGGCCCGGTCGAACGGTCGTTCGGGATAGAGCAGGATGTGCGGAGCACCGGTGGCGAACCGGGCCGCCGCCGTCGCCGCGACCAGCCAGCCGGCGCTGCGGCCGATCGTTTGAAAGATCACGAATTGATCAACGCGCTGCATGTCGCGGGCCAAAATGCCGGCTTGCAGGACGCTCAAGGCGTTGTAGCGGCCCGCGCTCGGAAAGCCGGGGGTGTGGTCGGTGCCGTAGAGATCGTTGTCGACCGTCTTGGGGACGCCGACGCCGATCAATTCGTGGCCGTGATCGTTGGCGTAGGCGGTGACGCGGTGGATGGTGTCCATCGTGTCGTTGCCGCCGCAGAGGAAGAAGTAGCGGATGTCGTACTTCTTCAATTGTTCGAGAATCGTGGGGAAATGCTGGGTTTGCAGTTTCAGACGGCTGGAGCCGAGCGCGCTGCCGGGGGTCATCCGCAGCCCTTTGATCGTGCGGGGCGATTCCTTGCCGAGATCGAGCAAGTCGTCGCCGAGCAGTCCTTCGATCCCGAAGTGCAAGCCGAGGACTTTGCCGATTCTCTTCGAGCGTCGGGCCGTCTCGATGAGCCCGGCGAGCGACGAATTGATGACGGACGTCGGCCCGCCCGACTGTCCGATAAGTGCATTGCCTGCCATGCTGTCTTTCGTGCTGTGGTAAAAGAGCCGGGTATCATAGCGAATTTCTCCGCGTCGTCACGATTCACGGCCTTTGCGGCTTCGGCGGCGGTGACACCATCCCCGAAATCGTCGGGAAAATGCGCGTCGCTGTCACCGGAACCAGACAATTAGCGGAGAATCTCGCAAATCCGTATAGTGGAATGATGGCTGTCCCGGTCCCGCTCTTGGCCTTCGGATTCGTCAGTCCCTGGATGTTGTGGGGCGTGGCGCTGGGCGGCATTCCGATCGTCATTCATCTGCTGCATCGGCACCGGTATCGCGAAACGACCTGGGCCGCCATGCGGTTTCTCACGGCGGCCATTCGCAAGCACTCCCAGCGGATGCGGCTGGAACAATGGCTGCTGCTCGCCGTCCGCACGGCCATCCTGTTGTGCATCGCCCTCGCGCTGGCCGGACCGACGGTGCAATCGCTGACGGCGTTCGCTCCTGGCGGGAACGCGGGCCCGGTTCATCGCATCCTCGTGCTGGACGGCTCGCTGAGCATGGGCGCCACGGACGGCGGCAAAAGCCGGTTCGAGCGGGGACGCGAGCTCGCCCGCCAACTCGTGCAGGGCTCGCAGCGCGGCGATACGTGGAATCTCATCCGCGTCGGCGGACCGTCGCCTCCTCTGCTGATACGCCGGCCGACGGCCCAGACCGACGCCGTTCTCGCGGAACTCGATCAGCTCGCCCCGCTGGACGAAGTCGGGCAATGGGCGGCGGCGCTCAAGGACGTCGATCAACTGATCCGCTCCTCGTCCGAGAATCCGCGGAAAGAAATCTATCTGATCTCGGATCTACAAACTGCCAACTGGGAACCGGCGGACGTCGTGACCATGTCGCAGTTGCGGCAGAGCGTGCGCAATCTGCCAGAGGAAATGGTGCACGTCTTTCCGATCCCTGCGACCGCCGCCGAGAACACGGCCGTTACGTCGCTGCAGGTTTCGGAAGGCCCCTCTCTGACCGGCAAACCCCAACTCCTGCGCGTCGGATTAAAATGCTTCGGTGACGGTCCGGCGTCGCCGCTGGTGGAATTCCGCGTGAACGACCGGTTGCAGGAGACGCGGCTGGTCAATCTCACGCCGGGAACGGAAACGACAGTCGACTGGTCGCCGACGCTGACCGCGGGCGAACATCGCCTGGAAGTGCGCGTCCCGCCGGACAGCCTGAATGCCGATAATCATCGCGCGGCGGTGCTGCGGGTGCAGGATCGATTGTCGATTTTGCTGGTCAACGGCAAGCCGTCGGGCGAGCGGTGGGAGAACGCGACCGATCTGCTTAAGTTGGCACTCGCGCCTGATGCCGACAGCCCGTTCGTGCCGACCGTCATTCCGGAAAGCGAGCTGCTGTCCACGCCGCTCGCCAAGTACGACTGCGTATTTCTCTGCAATCTGGCGTTGATCACCGATCGCGAAGCGCGGTGGCTGACCGACTACCTGACGCAAGGCGGGGCCGTCGTGATCTGCGCGGGAAGCCAAGTGCGGCTGGAGCAATACAATCAAGCGTTGGCTGAAGGGGAACGGCCCGTGTTGCCAGCGAAACTCACGGAACAGGCTGGCGACCCGCAAACGACGGAGACGCCGTTCGAGTTCGATCCGGGTGATTTCAGTCATCCGATCCTGAAGCCGTTCCAGGGGAATCCGAACAGCGGTCTCGAATTGACCAAAACGTTCGCGTACCTGCGGACCGAGATTCCCCCGGAGCGCGGCACGCAGGTGGCGTTGCGTTTCCAGAACGGCGACCCGGCGATTCTCACCGCGCCATTCGGAACAGGCCGCGTGATTCTGATCACCACGTCGGTCGATCGCGAGTGGAGTACATGGGCCGTGTGGGGCCACAGCTTCGTGCCGATCGTACACGAGATCGTGCGGTACGCCGTCGCCGACCGCTGGCCGGGCCGGCAATTGCTAGTCGGTGAGCCGTTGACAGCGGTTGTCGACAACGACGCGGTTCGCAGCGCCATGATCACGCTGCCGGGCAACGACACCGCGAATCTGGAAGTCTCGCAGCGGCAAGTCGCCTTTGACCAGACGTTGCGCAGCGGATTTTACGAACTTCGCTGGGGACCGCCGGCGTCCCGATCCACATGGTTCGCTGTGAATGTCGATCCGGTGGAAAGCGATCCGGCGGCATTCGATGAAAAGACGTTCAAGACGCAGTGGCCCGAAGCCACGGATTGGCAGTTCCATGCGAACGGCGCCGCGCTGCCGACGCCGTCGTACGCCGCCGGAACTGGCATCGCGACGCAGCCCGTCGATCAACCCTGGTCGCGCGCGCTGTTGCTGGCGGCGTTCTGGCTGCTGCTCGCCGAGCAAGGGCTCGCGTGGCGGTTCTCCGCCGGTCTGACGATGCTCGCGCTCGGTGCGGGAGTTCTGGCCGTCTCGTGGCTGAGCGGGCTGGCGTGGTGGTTGGGATTATTGTTCGCGGGAGCGGCTCTCCTGCTCGCGGGACTGTTCGTACGGCAACGACGAGGGACAATGTTCCGGTGAGCAAGCAGCCCCAGCGTAAACACCGCGTCGACTTCCGAAAAAACCGCGCCGCGGAAGCCCGCCGCAACGATCTCACCCGCGAGCATCAGTCCGAGACACTCGACCTGGACCAGGTGCAGAAAGAGGAACGGGTCTCCGGCAAAGGGAGTCGGTCGCGGCGGCGAACCGTCGTCGGAGACTTGGTCGACGGCGACCAGGTGCTGCGGGCCGTTGACGAATCGGTCTGCCGGCGCGGGCGCGTGCTGTCGGCGATCGGTGCGACGCAGTGCACGGTTCAGGCGGACGACGGCCGCGTCTTCGACTGCACGGTCCGCCGCGTGATCCGCACGCTGGCCCGCGATGCCCGCAACGTCGTGGTCACGGGCGACGTCGTCCTATTCCAGCCGCAAGACGACAAGCAAGGCGTCATCGAACGGGTCGAACCGCGTAAGGGGATCCTGGCCCGCGGGCATCAGCACAAGCAACATATCCTCGTCGCCAACATCACGCAGGTGCTGATCGTCGCATCGGCCAGCGATCCGCCGTTGAAGCCGGCGCTGATCGATCGGTTCCTGGTGACCGCAGGCAAGGGAGAAGTCCGCGGCCTGGTCTGCGTCAACAAGTGCGATCTGGTCGATCTCGCCGAGTTGCAGCCGATCCTGGGGCTCTATCGCCGGCTTGGCGTGCCGATCGTGCCGACCAGCATGAAAACCGGCCTGGGCATCGCCCAACTGCGGGACCTGCTCCGTGGGGAATCAACCGTTGTGTCTGGCCAGAGCGGTGTCGGGAAGTCGTCGCTGCTGAACGCGATTCAATCCGGTCTCAAACTCGAAACCGGCGAAGTGAGCGAAGGCTCGCGGAAGGGGATGCACACCACCCGTGTGGCGCGGCTGCTGCAACTCGAAATCGGCGGCTGGGTCGTCGATACGCCTGGCATCCGCCAGATGGAGTTGTGGGACGTCCATCCCGGCGAAGTGGAAGCTTACTTCGTCGAGTTCCGCTCCTTCGTACCGTTGTGCCGGTTTCCGAATTGCCTGCACATCGAAGAAGAAGGCTGCGCCGTGAAAGCCGCCGTACGGCAAGACCTGATCTCGCTGACGCGCTACGAGAGCTACTTGCGAATCGTTTCGGGCGACGACTGACGGTCGCCCGAAAACGTTCAAAAGGCTTCAAACATTGTCACGGGAATGTTTCATGACTGAGACACTCCCCCCTGACTTTCATCGCTGCGGCGCAGAAATTGCTTAGTTTTTGGAATTGAATTCCGCTCAGTTTCTCTTCCGCGTTCTATTGTTGCTTCGTCACAACTGACGTCAGGTGCTCAGGTTCCGGACATTGATGCGATTCGCTCGTTCACAGGGCTCGCTGCGCGTCGCGTCAACTCGACGAACTGTACGCATTGCAGGCTGGCGACCACAGACGTTGGCATACCAATTGCTTGCCAACGCGGCACGCCTTGAAAACTGCAATCATTAGCATTTGTGCCTGTATGTGACCGTTTTTCCCTTCCGGCGTTCCGGGCCACCGGCGCAACGTTGGACGGCATCGCGGTTTGATCGTCAAAACTGCCGTCCGAAAAGGGTGCGCCAGCATGAACCAACCGCCAGAGTGGATCGAGAACTTGGCGAAGCGCATCGCCGACCGATTCATCTCCGTGGATGTCCTCTCTCCTCTAGCGTGTCACTTCTGCCAAGTCGAA